>NZ_JBHRYU010000057.1:0-31079 GCF_042649185.1 Cohnella sp. GCM10012308 | reverse complement strand
AACCTACACACCTCTACAATAGGAGATTTTTTCATGCCTATCCACGAAAAAAGTAACACGAAATAGAAAATATAGTAATTTATTGATTAAAAATTTAATGCGTTAGTTTTAATGCAACACTAGTGAAATATGTTCCGCTATGGCCTTCCAAACTAACTGCCTAGAGCCCGACAGCGGAAGTAAGTTCCGCTATGGCCTCCACACGGTTCGCTCCACGCCCCGGCTCCTCCTCCATCAAGCACGCCAATAAGCCGCACGGTCATCCGTGCGGCTCATCGGCGTGCTATTCATTAAACGTACCTACCCACCCAACATTTGCTCTTAAGGCAGCGCCTCCAGCTTCGGCTCTCCCCAGAAAGCCCAGTCATAACCGTAATCGCCTAGCGAGTCGGTGATCAAGGTGACAACGACGGTCTTTCCCGCATAGGCGGAAAGAGAGACGCTGAACGGCGTCCATGCGCCGCCGGGCTGCAGATCGTCGGACCAGCGCTCGCTGCCGTTTACGGCGACGCGGAAGCCGACGCCCTGCGAGTCCTCGGCCCCGTCCTTGATGCCCGCGAACCCGGTCAGCTTCGCGCCGCCCGAAGGCAGCGTCACGACGTAGTCGACGCGGGTCTGTCCATGCTGCGGCGGATGCGCGTCGAGCCCCTGCTTCTGCACGCCCAGCACGACGCCGGTGCCCACCTTACCGCCGAACGGATCCTGCGGCGGCGCCGTCGATCCGTCCTCGAACTGCAGGTTTGAATCGAACGGCTGCGCGGACAGCGACAGCGGCAACGTCACGGCACCGCCCGCGCTGTAAATCAGATACACTTGATCCGTCGCAGGCGCCGTAATCTTATAGCGGTTTGCGCCGAGCGACGTATACGTCGCCAGTCCGGACGCCGAAGCGACGGATGCGAGCTGCCGCGGGCTGACGAGCGTCAGGTCCACGCTGCGCGCCGCGCCCGTCTGCGCCAACGCAACATGCGGCGCCACCCAGACGGCGGAGTCGTTGTCGACCGTCGTGCCGGGATGCGTCTCCATGCGGATCGTGACTTCCTTGCCCTTGAACGACGACAGATCCAGCGATACCGGCGTCGGCGTCGCGCTGTGGCTGAACTGCTGCGTGCTCAGCACCGGCCGCGTAGCGGCTGGCGCCGCCTTTTCCCAGGCATACACCTTAAACGTCACGCCGTCGCTGCTCGCCACGTTCACCTCCGAACCGAGCTGGACGCCGGTCTCAAAGGTCGGCGTGCGGTCCGCCGGCAGCGTCACGTCGAACTCAAGCCACGTATGCCCGCCCTGCCACACGCCCGAATAAGGCGGATGAGCCAGGATACGATCGCCCCAGTGCTGCACGGTCCCGCCTTGCGCGAACGAATACGAGAATCCGCCGACAGAGGAGAACGACGTGGCCGTCTGATGCACGGTACCGTCGGCGAGCTTCTCGCCCGCGCGGATCGGACCGGCGTAGTTCAAGAAGTCGACGGCCGCCGGCTGCTGCAGATCCTGCAGGGAGAGCACGGTATGATTCGTATGGACGGCCACCGACTTCATCGCGACGTCTGCGGGCATCCCGTCGATATGGAAGGCGGCCTGGTCGCGCGGCTCGGCATCGTACAGGTACGTCTTGTCGGGGTTCAGCCCGAACAGCTTGGTGCTATCATACAGATACCAGCCCGGTATCCGCCCCGGCAGCGTCACGCTGTCCGAACCGTACAAGTACCGCAGCACGCCAACGTCCCCGCCCGTGCTCCCGGCCCCGTAAGCGGTCAGCTTTTCCCCAAACGCATCTCGTTCGTACTTGGCCGACTTCCCGCTCGCCGTCTTGAAGGCGAACAATGAATTGCCGTCCCACTGGCTGAAATCGATCTGCGGCTTGTTGTCCTGGTACCAGCGCGCCTCTGCGAACAGCTGCGCCATCAGCGGCGACGGGTTCGCGACTTGCGCGTAGTTCGGCCGGGTCAGCATCGGAATGGCGCCGAGCCGGTTCTGGACGACCTTGTGCCAGGCGATGAAATAATCCTCGGTCAGCGGATTCGCATGATCGGGGTGTCCGTAAATGGTCGTATAAGGCGCGAAGATGGCCGAGCTCGCCGGCACGACCTGGTCGATCTTGCCGTCGTCCCAGGTGCCGGTCTGCGAGAAAATGCCGTACGCATGCCGCTGCGCGAACGACTCGTACCGGGTCGTGATCTCGTTCAGGCTCTCGCCGCCGAGCGCGACATTAGAAGGAAGCTGCTCTCGCAGCTCGCGATGCAGCGCGATGTTGCCCTGCAGCATATTGCGGCCGTCGATCGTACCGTTGGCATCGTTGTACATGAGCAGCGATTGGTCGAGATGAATGCCGTCCGGATGGAGCGACTGGACGAGCTGTACCATCTTGCCGACGAACAACGTCCGCCACGCCTGCGAGGCCGGGTTGATCTGCGCGAACTTGATATGACTCGAGCCCGCGGTGTATTCAGAGAAAACGGGCTGCAGCGAGAATGGATCCTTGACCTGATAAGGCTGCATGGACGCGAAGGCCGGATTGTTCGGGTCGACGCCGAAGATGTTGACGTACAGCATGACCTTGAAGCCGAGCGCCTGCGCCGCCTGAATCTTGGCCGCGATACCCGCCTTCGGCGTATAGTCCGGGAAGTCGACGTCGTACGGGTCCTCGCGCCAGCCGGGCACGACGAGCAGCGTCTGCGACGGCTCCACCTCCTGCGCCAGCGCGCTGAGCGTCTGAGCGTCCTCCAGATCCGTCAGTACGGTGAACTGCACGTCCTTGGCCCAAGCCGGCTGCAGCTTCGACAGCTTGGACAGGTCGAACTTTTTGTCCGCCCATGTTCGGTACAGCGTCGCCCCGTTCACCCAATCTCCCGTATAGGCCTTCAGCCGCCAGCCGGTGGACACGGCCTTGCGCACCTGGGCGAACGGCGCAGGCGCATACGTCTCCACGCCGACGTAAAAGTTGCCGTTCTCGTGCTTCACGTGCAGCGACTTGAAAAACCGGGCGTCGTCGTCGCCGTGAACGAGCATGCCGCCGCCGCTGCCCTGAATGATGAACATCTGTGCTTCCCAGATGTTCGGATAGTCGAACTGCTGGAAGCCGTACGCCGCGTCCGGCGATTCTGCCGTCAGCCGGATGCCGCCCAGCACCGGCAGGATCAGATCGTACGTATCCGGCACGACGAGTCCCCACTGGACGCCCGAGATGCCGCCCGTCTGCGTATCGGCGTTTTGGCTGATCGTGAGCGTGCCGTCGTACTTGGTCGCTACGGTCGTCTCAAGCTCGGCCAGAGTCTGGCCGCTGCCCCACGTTTGTCCGTAGGTCGTGTGTCCCTTCTTGACGGTCGAGGCGGATACGGCCGTATCGTTCCACAATCCGCTGCCGCCGCCCAGCGTCCGGTGCCGGATGCCGGTCAGCGCAGTGCCGCTCCCCTTGGCCAGCGTTACCGTGCCATAGGTGAAATTGAGCGCGCCCGTCGAGGCGTTCAAGGTCACGGCCGGACCGTCGGCCGCAGCCGGTCCGCCTCCCCCGAGCGCACCCATGCAGATCATGACGGCGGCTAACCCCGTCATCATCGTCTTCTTCCACTTTCCGCTCCAACTCGCGTTCATCGTCGCATCCCCTTCCGATCGTTGCTTTCCGAGCCTTACGGTTCAAGCAATACGGCGTCGAAGCTTGCGCTGCCTTCGCTGACGAAGAGCCCCCATCCCCCCTCTCGATGGTCGTACAGCCGCGCGCTCATCGCGACCGTCTCATCGACGTACACCTCGCACACCGTGCCGTCGATCACGATGTCGAGCCGGCAGACGACGCCCGGCGTCAACGCGATGGGACGCTCGAGACCGACCTCGAAGGGAATGTCTCCTTTTCTCGGCCAACGGTCGAAGACGAGACGCTGCCGTCCGGGCTCGAGACGGATCATGTAGCCCCGGTCCAGCGCCTCGTCCGTCCGCAGCAGCACGCCGCAGCCGCGCGTGTCCGGCCCGAAGGTCACGGTCACCGACAGCCTGCATCGGGACGGCAATGATGCCGCAGCGGCGGCCGCGAACGAATCCGGCGCTTCGACGGCAGCCGTGCATACATCCGCAGCCTCGCCGCTCTCGCCGGCACCCGCCGCTCGAATCGATGCCGCTCCGGCGTCTCCGCGTCCCCCGCTTCCCCCGCTAATCCGCCACCTGCCTACGGCTTCGCGCAGCGCAAACTCCGCCTGCCGCGCCATCGCCGACCGCACCGGATCCGGCATCCGCACCGACAGCGAGCCGTCGGCCTGCTGCGCAAGCTCGTGCACGACCAGGTTGCCGCCCCACTGCCAGGTGCCTTCGTCGTGCTCGCCCTCCCGCGTCGGGTTCCAGCCGAACGCATAGCGCCGCTCCCCGTCGGTCCACGTTTTCGCCGCATAAAAAGCGCGGTTGTCGAACGTGTCGTTCTCCGGCGCCAGCCAGGGTCCCGCCAGCGACTTGCTCATCCGGTAGTGCGTGACGGTGCGATCGGAGAACGTCGAGTAGACGAGGTACCACCAGTCCCCCATCCGGAACAGATCCGGGCATTCGTGAGTCGTATACAGCGACGGCGCCCAGAACGGCTCGCGCACCTCCCAGCCGCTCAGATCCTTCGAGGCGCACAGCGCGACGCAGCCCCGCCTCCGGCCCGGTCCCTCCTTGAGCCGCGCGGCCAGCAGCATCCAGTACTCCCCGGCCTCCTCGTTCCAGAAGACGAACGGGTCGCGCCAGTCATGCTGCTCGTAGCGGTCGGCGGGCGCGTAGAAGGCGTCCTCCGGAAGCTTGGTCCAGTGAAGCAGATCGGTGCTGGTCGCGTGCATAACCGCCTGCTGGAGCTTGCCCTGGGCTGGATAGTGGAAGTTGTTGCCCGTGTAAAAAATATGATAGAGCTCGCCGACCTTCAGGATGCAGCCGGTATAGATGTACAGGTCCTGCTCCGACTCGCCGCCTCTCGGCAGCACCTCGCCGTATTCGGTATAGTTTACGAAGTCCTTCGTTCCCAGCAGAAACCAGGGCGTCCCTTCGCCGAAGTTTTCCTTGTCGCGCCAATCCTTCAGATACAGCAGCTTGAACTCGCCGTCCTCGTAAAACGGGATGACGTCCGCCAGCACGCCGTCCGCCGGCCGATAAAAAAAGTCGCTCATTACTCCTTCACGCTCCCCAGCACGATGCCTTTGACAAAGTATTTTTGCAAAAACGGATAAGCCAGCAGGATCGGCAGCGCGCCGACGATGATCTGCGCAGCCTTGGAGGTGCGGGTCGAGATCGACGCCAGCTTGTACAGGTCTTCCTGCTTCACATGAGAAAAGTCGAAGTTGATGATAATAGTCTGCAAATAGGAGGACAGCGGATAATGCTCCGGCTTGTTCATCAGAATCAGGCCGTCGAACCAGGCGTTCCAGTGCCCGACGATCGTAAACAGGCCGACGGTGGCAAGACCCGGCAGCGACAGCGGGACGTAGATGGTCCAGAGCGTGCGCAGATGGCCGGCGCCGTCGATGAAGCACGACTCCTCCAGTTCCTTGGGCAGGCCGCGGAAAAAGTTGAGCAGCAGAATGACGTTAAACACGGGGACGGCCCCCGGAATGACAAGCGCCCACACCGAATCGAGCAGGCCCGTATACTTGATCGTCATGTACCAGGGGACAAGTCCGCCTGCGAAAAGAATCGTGAAGACGAATATCCAGACGTAAAACGTGCGCATCCGAAACGTCCGTACATCCTTGGACAACGGATACGCGATCATGATCGTCAGCAGCATATTGATGGCGGTGCCCAGCAGCACGCGCTCGAGCGTAATGACGAAGGAGCGCATGAATTCGGGCCTGCTGATGATGAAGTCGTACGATTTGAGCGTAAAATCGACCGGCCAGAACGTGACCTGTCCGGCGGCGACCGCCGCGCTCTCGCTGAACGAGACCGCGAGGACGTGGACGAGCGGCAGGAAGCACAGGACGGCCAGCAAGCATAGAAACGCGGCGTTCGCCACAAGAAACACTCGTCTGGCCGGGGAGGTATGATGCAAGCGGAATCTCTCCTCTCTCTAGAAAATGCGATAGTTCGCCAGCCTGTAGGCCAGCCAATAGGAGACCGATATGAGCAGGAAGGATACGACGGACTTGAACAGGCCGACGGCCGTCGCCACGCCGTACTGCGCGTCGTTGAACGCGATCCGGTAGATCATCGTGTCGAGAATGTCCCCGCTCTCGTACACGAGCGGATTGGCCAGGTTGAACACCTGGTCGAAGCCGGCGTTCAGCACGTTGCCGAGGCTCAGCGTCACCATGAGCACGACGATCGGCATCATACCGGGCAGCGTGATGTGGCGCGTCTGCTTCCAGCGTCCCGCCCCGTCCATGACCGCCGCCTCGTACAGCGTCGGATTCACGCTCGTGATCGCGGCCAGATAGACGATCGTGCTGAAGCCGAACTCCTTCCAGACGTCGGAGAGGATCAGCACGGCCGGGAACCAGCGATTGTCCGCCAGGAAAAAGATCGGTTCGATGCCGAGCTTGCCCAGCATGGCGTTCACGATGCCCTCGGACGGCGACAGCAGATCGATCAGGATGCCGCCCAGGATGACCCAGGAGAGGAAGTGGGGCAGGTAAATCAGCGTTTGCACGCCGCGCTTGATGAACGAGCGGGTCACCTCGTTGAGCAGCAACGCGATCACGATCGGTACGAACAGTCCCGCGATAATTTTCATGCAGGCGATAAACAGCGTGTTCCAGATGACCTGGCCGGTGTTCGGCATATCCAGCACGAACTTGAAGTTGTCCAGCCCGATCCAGGGCGAGCCGAACCAGCCGCTGAAAATCGCGAACTTCTGAAACGCGATCACGACGCCCAGCATCGGCACGTAGCTGTAGACGAGCACCAGGACGAGGCCGGGCAGGAGCAGCAGGTGCAAAGGCAATTCCCTCATCCATCTTGCAGCTTTCATTTCGTACTTCACCGCCTTTTTTCCTGATTCAGCACGTTCGGACGCCGATTCGGTGCATGACGGAAGAAGGGGACGATGGTCTCGGCCGTCTCCCCTTCCGCCTGTCTATGCCGCGAGCGTCCGCGCGTTCGCTTCTACTACTTTTGCGAGCTCAGCCAGTCGTTGATCTCCTTCAGGATCGCCTCGCCGCCGAGCTTGTTCCAGTCCGCCACGAAGGTATCGAATTCGTCGACCGACGCGGCGCCCATGATAATCTTCGTGAACGTCTCCTTCTCCAGCTTGTCGAGCGTCGCCCACTTGTCGGTCATCGTCGGCGTCTGTCCGCCGAATGCCGTCATGAGCAGCCGGTCGCCGGTGTAATTGTCCATCGTGGTCACGAAGCCGAAGTACTGATGGGCAACCGCCCAGTTTTCGATATTGCCCGTCTTGAGGTAGTCGACCGTCGGGCCGTACTTGTCGGTCTCCGTCAGCGCGTCCTTCAGCAGGCTCTCGTCCTCGTTCTCGATCGCCTTGCGCAGCAGGGTGAGCGAATCCAGCACGCCCTGGTCGGAGACGCCGGACTGCACGAGCGACATCGGCGACGTATTGATCCGCTCTCCGTTCTCCTCGACGGTGATGAACTGGCCTTCGTTGCGCCGCGAGCCGTGCACGACCTCTTCGTGCAGGTTGAGCATTTTAATGGCCGCCTCCGGATGCTTGGCGCCCTTGCGTACGACGACGTAGCCGCTGGCGGAAAACCCGACGTTCGCTTTGGTCGGCGCGCCATCGACCGAAGGCACGGGGAACGGCATCCAGTCCATGCCCGGATTTTTCTTGACGGCGTCGAGGAACACGTACGGGTTCCAGTTCGCGCCGAACGCCATGCCGAACTTGCCTGCCGCGATATCCTCGGCGACCTTGTTGCCGTCCTTGACGCCGAATTCGCGGTCAAGCTCGCCCGCCTTGTACATCTCCTGCAGCTTGGCCAGCGCCTGCTTCATTTCCGGCTGCGTCGAGCCGTAGACGACCTTGCCCGAGGCGTCCTTCACCCACGTTTGCGGATAAGCGTGGAAAGCGTTGGACAGCCCCGTGATCGAGGTGATGGGACCGTACAAATAGTTATTGACCGCCAAGCCGTACGTGTCGGGCTTGCCGTTGCCGTCCGGATCCTGCTTCGTAAACGCTTCCGCAATCTTGAGCACGTCGTCCAGCGTCTTCGGCTCGGACAGATTCAGCTTTTTGAGCCAGTCCGTGCGGATCCACAGCAGGTTCGGCTCATAGATCGGCGCGTTGACGACCGGAATGGCGAGCAGCTTGCCGTTAAACGTGGCCGAGGCGAGCGCCGCGCCGCCGTCGCCGTGCTGCAGCTCCTTCGTATGGTCGGAGGCGTACTGCTCGTAGACGCCCGTCAGGTCCTCGAGCTGTCCGGCGTCGGCGAGCTGCTTGAGCTGGCTGGCCGATACGGAGAACAGCTCTGGCAGGCTGCCGGAGGCGATCGAGACGTTCAGCTTGCGGTTGTACTCGCTCGTCAGCGCCGTCCAGTCGTGCACGATCTTGATGCCGAGCAGATTCTCGTATTCGCGGTACCAGACATTGTTGTCGATGCTGTCGCCCTTCGGATAGGCCCAGGTCTGGTCGACCGCCCTGGCGACATGAAGCTCGATCGGCGGATCGTACTTGCCGAACGGGTCCCCCTTCTCCGCAGCCGCCGATGCGGATGCCGATGCGGTGCCGGATGCGCTGGGCGAGCCGGTCGCCTCGCCGGACGGTTCCGTGCTCGCCGCGTTTTTGCCCGAGCCGTCGCTGCAGCCGGCCGCTGCAAGCGCGCAAGCCAGAACGCCGCAGACAAGCGCGATTCTTTGGTTCTTTTTCAATCTCGGTTCCCCCTTCAAGCTCATGAATGGATGATCCTGCCCTGCATGAGCTCATTATAGAGCCGGCGCGGAATCGCCCTCTACTCGCCGATTTTTACATTTCATTATCCGTTTTGGATATCGCTTGCCGCTCCTTGTACTCCTGCGGCGTGAGGCCCGTCTCTTTCTTGAAGAAGCGGTAAAGGGACTGCTCGGTCATGAATCCGACGGCCCGCGAGATGTCCTGGACGGTCAGCTGATTGCCCGCGAGCAGCTTCTGCGCCCGCGCCAGCCTGGTGGCGGCGATATAATCCGTCAGCCCTTCGCCGGTCAGCTGCTTGTACAAGCGCGTCAGGTAGTACGGATTGTAGCCGACGACCTCGCCGATGCGGGTCAGCGACAGATCGCCCGCCAGATTGTGCGCCACGTAGCGCCGCACGTGGCGGATCAGGTCGTCCTCGCGGTCCGACCGCTCGGCGCGCTTGAGCGCGAACAGGCGCTCGGCCAGCTCCGCGAAGTATTCCTCCGCCGCATGCCAGGACGGATGGATGTCGTACCGGGTCAGCCTGCCGAGATCGACCGTCCCGCTCAGCTCGTCCTGGATGCCCCAGCGGCCCATCTCGGACAGGAAGATCGGGACGAGCGAATAGTAGATCTCCAGCCTCAGCAGCTCCGCGCGCCTCCCGTCTCCCGCGCCCAGCGCCATCAGCCGCGCGTACTCCGCAAAAAACTGCGCGCTCTCGCCGTTCTCCAAATAAGCCGTCAGCGTGCCGATCCTGTCGAGCCGGCTGCGCGTCTCGTGCGTCTGGACGTCCGGCTGCTCGCCGGCGCCGTCCCGGGCCGGCCGGTCCAGCAGAATCAGCTCCTGCCCCAGGCCCAGACCGCGGCCGAGAAGACGCTTCAGCGCGTGGAACTGCCCGGGAATCCGCTCCCAATCCCGCGGCTCGTCCGCAGCCGCGAAAGAAACGCTTAGCTGCAGCATCTGCTTGCACGCCCCCTGGATCGTCTCGATCGTCCCCTGGACGAACCGGACGAGCTGCCGGCGCGCGTCCCCCGCCTTGTGCGGCGTTTCCCCGGAGGCGCCGTCCGGACTCGGCTTCGGCTGAACGAACCACAGCAGCTTGTTCTGCTCGAAGCTCACGGCCGCGGAGGACAGCGACTTGGCGAAGTATTCCTCGGCGATGTTCGCGATGGCGTACAGCATCAGATCCTTGTCGCCCCCGCTGAAGCCGTCTCGCCAATCGTCGACCCGTCCCAGCACGAGCAGGGTGTCGGCGTCGCCGGCCAGCGGCAGCTGCAGCTCCGGCAGCCGCGCGTGCCGCTTGCGAAGCGCCTCCGGATCGCCGCCCGCAAGCGCCAGCAGATACTCGTTCACGAGCAGCGGCCTGGCCTGCTGCATCTGGCGCTCCGCGTTCAGGATCAGCTGCCGCGACTCCACCGCCTCGTACAGCTGCGCCGCCGCCCGCTCCACGGCCGCGACGACCGCGTCGTGCCCCTCCGTTTTAAGCAGGTAGTCGACTCCGCCGTTTCGCAGCACCTGCTGAATATAGTCGAAGTCGTCGTAGCCGCTCAGAAAGATGACCTTGCACCACGGCCACTGCCTCACGATCTCCCGCTGCAGCGCGAGTCCGTCCATGCCCGGCATCCGGATGTCCGACAGGACGATGTCGATCTTCATCCGGCCCAGCACCTCCAGCGCCTCCATGGCGGAGTAAGCGCCGAACGTCTCCAGCTCGAGCTTGCCGGGCCGCCCGAACAGGTCCAGCAGACTGTCTACGATCCAGCGCTCATTGTCCACGATCAGCAATCGAATCATGCCGTTCCCCCCTTGTCTTTGCGTATCGACAGCTCCGCCTTCAGCCCGCCGAGCGCGCTCCGCGACAGCGCCAGCCCGCAGTCCGGCCCGAACTTGAGCTGCAGCCTGCGATGGATGTTCAGCAGGCCCGTCGTCTCCATCGCCCGGTCCGCCGCGGATACGGACTTGCGCAGCCGCTCCAGCTGAAGGTCGTCCAGCTCTTCTCCGTTGTCCTCGATCTCGATGCACAGCCGGCCGTCCGGGTCCTCCCGGAAGCCGATCCGCAGCCGGCCTTCGCCGGTCTTGTTTTCGAGTCCGTGCAAATAGGCGTTCTCGATCAGCGGCTGCACGATGAGGCGCGGCACTTGCGTCTGCGCCCAGGCGTCGGGCAGCTCCTCCTGCTCCACCTCGATCGTTCCCGAGAACCTGAACTTCTGGATTTCCACGTACGAGCTTGCGTGCTTCATCTCTTGCTCGAGCGTGACCGTCTCCGCTCCGTTTCGCGTGATGAACTGGAAGTAGCTGCCCAAATGGCGGAACATTTTGTCCGCCAGCTCGTGCTCCCGCATCTGCACCAAGCCCTGCAATATAAAGAAGCTGTTGTAGAAAAAATGGGGATTGATCTGCGATTGCAGCTGCTTGAGCTCGGAGCGCTGCGACCGGATCTGCTGCTCGTATACCTCGCCGATGAGCGTCTCGATCCGCCCGAGCATGTGGTTGAACTGGTTGTAAAGGTAATGGAACTCGTCCTGGTTGCGGTGATAAACCCGCACGCCCAGATCGCCCTTCTCTACCTTGCGGAAGGAGACGACCAGCCGCTTGATCGGCTTGTGAATGAGCTGGTGAATCCAGTAAGAAAAAGCGACGACCAGCACGAGCGCGATGAGCGAGAGCAGCCAGATCCAGTCGCGATGGCGGTTGAGGGGCTGCATCACCTTCTCCGCCGGCACCAGCACCGCAAGCGTCGAATCGATGACCGAGGAATATTCATGGGCTACGAAAAAGGACCCCGCCTCCGTCTTCATCGTGAACTGGCCGGGCGCGGAGGCGCGATCGTCCGCCCCCTTGGTCCCGATTGCGCCCGTCAGCTCGGACAGCACCGTCGGCTGAAGGCCCGAGGCCACGTTCCAAGCGCCGTCGGCGCTCAACCACACCGCCCCGCCCTGCTCCCCGTTCGCCATGGACGAGAGCGTGCGGACGATCTCCGCCTTGGACAGCTCGATCTCGATGGCCAGCACCGGCTCGCGGTTCACGTAGATCGCGTCGGGATACACGCCGCTGAGCAGCAGCCGGTCCCGGAAGCCGAAGACGGGCGAGCTCATGTTCCGCGGCTCGAGCATGGCCTCAAGCTCCGCCTCCGGAATCGTATCGTCGTAATTGTTGGCCATAATGCTGCGTCCCAGCGCCGGGACGTACAGCTTCACGTTTTCCACGAACGGGCTGGAGCTCTTGAGAAGGTACAACTTGCTCTTCACCGACAGAATGGTGCGCGAGCGCTCGAAGTCGTTCATCCGGGAGACCGCCGTGCCCAGGCTGAGCAGATCGTCGTCGCTCACGTACTCCATCTGAAGACGGCGGAGCCGGGCCAGCTCCGTCTCCAGGGACGACAGGTAAAAATGGACGCGCGACGCCATCGATGCCGAGATCTGATTCTTGACGACGTCATGTCCCGACTGGTTCATGAGCAGGCTGGACAGATAAATGGGGATGATCATGAGCAAAAAGGACAACACGAGCTTGGGATAAATTGTTAGCGCTTTCAAAAATGTTTTCATAACAACCCTCCGCGCGTTCTGGCAGGGCCGGAACATCGCCGGCACGCCGCTTCAACAACAGAATAACAAAAAAGAGGGGCGGCGTCGCTCCTCTTCGTATATCGGTCTGGCGCTCTCCGCCCCTCCCTCGCTACATGCCCAGCATGAATTGCAGCGCCTTATCCTCGAAGTCGGCCAGCCGTTCGTGCACGTAGTCGGGATAAATCTCTATCCGCTTGCCCGCGACGATCTTGTTGTAAGCCGCGAACTGCGTGGACGGCGGACATACGGTGTCCAGCAGCCCTACGCCCATCATGACCTCTCCCCGGATCCGGTCCGCCAGATGCTGCACGTCGATATAGCCCAGCTTCTCGAAAATCGCTTCCTCGCGCCTGTGCTGAGGATCGAAGAGGCGGAAATAGGTTCGCAGCTCCTCGTAGGCGTCTCTCGCCAGATCCATCTCCCATACGCGTCTGTAATCGCACAAGAACGGGACGCTCGGCGCCGTTCGACTGATTTGCGGCTCAAGCGCCGCGCAGGCCAGCGCGAGTCCGCCGCCTTGCGACCCGCCGATCGTGCCTACCCGGCCCGCATCCACCTCCGGCAGCGACATCGCAATGCCCGCCAACTGCGCCGCGTCGAGGAAAATATCGCGGAACAGCAGCCGGTCCGGATGGTCGTCGAGCCCGCGGACGATATGCCCCCTGAACGTGGTCCCCTTGGTTCCGCCCTTGTCTTCGGAGCTCCCGCCCTGCCCGCGACAGTCCATCGCCAGCACGGAAAAGCCTGCCGCCGCATAGCCCAGCTTGTCGATCCAGTCGCCCGAATGATGCGCGTAGCCGTGGAATTGCAGCACCGCAGGATGAGGCTCCGCCGCGTGCTTCGGCCGGACATACTTGGCATGAATGCGCGCGCCCCCGACGCCGGTAAAGTAGAGATGCAGGCAATCCGCGCCGGGAACCTTGAAGTCGCTTTCGACGACCTCTACCTCAGGGTCGATCCCCCTCATCTCCGCGAGCGCCCGCTCCCAATAAACGTCGAAGTCGGCTGGCTTCGGATTCCTCCCCGCATACGTGCTTAGCTGCTCGAGCGGCATATCGATCGTCGGCATCTTCCATCGCACCTTTCCCGCGTAGTACAATATTTGCAAATTTAGCTTTGATATTTTTGAATGTAGGCCATATCCGTCCCTACTTCAATCGCAAATAATTGAGTTGGAGGTCGCATTATATTGCTCAGGACCAACTTTGGATTCCGGTATGCGGAGCCGACGGACGCCTTGATGGCGATCCGGACGATCGGCTGGGAGAGCGCCGTAAGCGACAGCTACCGCTGGAACGGGCGGACGCGCGGCGACAAGTTCGCGCTGTTCCAATATACCCTGTCGGGGGAAGGCAATCTGACGATCGGGGGCAAGCATTACCGCATCCCGAAGCACCACGGCTTTTTTGTCACGGTCCCGGACAATCACGAGTATTACTACAGCCCCGGTGCGGGCGGCGAGCCCTGGGAATTTATATTTTTGACGGCGGCGGGCCGGCATGTCGGCGGCTACTGGAACGATATCGTCGCCAAAGCCGGGCCCGTCGTCTCCTTCAAGCCGAACGCGCAGCCGATCGCCATGCTGTGGGAGATGATGGAGAACGCGCAGGCGAAAACGGGCCTCGACAAGTACGAGCTGTCCGTCCGCCTGTACGAGTGGATCGTCGCCTGCCTGCGGGCCGTTGACGGCAGGCCGGATGCCGGACAACCCGTTCCGGATTCAGTGGCGGCCGCCTTGAAGTTCATGGACGCGCATTACCACCGCTTTCTGACGCTGGAGCAGATCGCCGCCGAAGCCGGGATGTCCAAGTACCACTTTTGCAGGCTTTTCGTGAAGCATACCGGCATCACGCCGATTCATTATCTGACCAAGATCCGGATCGAACAGGCGTCCCGGCTCCTCCGGCAGACGGGTCAGCCTGTCGGGGCCATCGCCGCGGCGACCGGCTTCGACAACAGCAGCTACTTCGGCAAAGTGTTCCGCAAGCTGATGGGCGCGTCGCCCCAGCAGTTCCGCGACAGTACGGAAGACATTCCCGAGCATCACCTTTTTATCGACTGAAATATCGACTAAGAGATGAGCAATATTTTATCAATCCGGTGAAAATATTATGCTATTTACTCCCCGTATATCAGGAATCTATGATATTACCCGAGAGGAAGTAATGCGCAATTATTTCATACGGAGGTCGATATAAAATGTTGAAAATCGCAATGATCGGAGCCGGAAGCATCAACTTCACCCGCAGATTGATCATGGACTTGATGGCGGTGCCCGAATTCCGCGATACCGAGTTCCGCCTCATGGACATCGATCCGGAGACGCTCGAGATGGTGACCAAGCTGAGCGAGCGCATGCTCGAGACGAACGGCCTGACGGATGTTAAAATCGTGCCGACGACCAGCCAGCGGGAAGCGATCAGGGATGCCGACTACGTCATCTGTCTGGCTCGCGTCGGCGGCCTCGAGGCGTACCGCCACGATATCGAGATTCCCCTGAAATACGGCGTCGAGCAATGCGTCGGCGATACGCTCGGTCCGGGCGGCGTATTCTTCGCGCTCCGCACGATTCCGGTGCTGCTCGATATCGCGAAGGATATGCGGGAAGTCGCGCCTAACGCGCTGCTGCTCAACTATTCCAACCCGATGGCGATGAATACGTGGGCCGTCCGGCGCGCCGGCGGCGTCCGGGTCGTCGGTCTGTGCCACGGGGTGCAGCACGGGCACGAGCAGATCGCCGAAGCGTTCGGCCTGCCGCAGGACGAGATCGACCAGATCTGCGCGGGCATCAACCACCAAACGTGGTTCATCAACATTTCGCACAAGGGCAAGGATCTGACGCCGCAGCTGCTCGAGGCGTTCGAGAACCATCCGACGCTGCCGCAGAGAGAGCCTTGCCGCATCGACGTGCTGCGCAGGTTCGGCTACTACTCGACGGAATCGAACGGCCACTTGAGCGAATATCTGCCGTGGTACCGCAAGAAATCCGCCGACATGTCCAAGTGGATCAACGACAAGGAATGGATCGGCGGGGTGACGGCCGGCTATCTGGAGCACTGCCTGACGCGCTTCGTCGATTACAAGGAGACGTACCCGAAGATGCTGAGCGGCGAGATCGCGTCCATCCCGCTCGGACAGCGTTCGGAAGAGCACGGCTCCTATATCATCGAAGCGCTGGAGACGGGCAAGACGTACCGCGGCAACTTCAACATCGAGAACCGCGGCATGATCACGAACCTGCCGGACGGCGCCACGATCGAGATCCCGTGCTACGTGGATCGCAACGGCATCGCGCCGACGTACATCGGCGATCTCCCGATGGCCTGCGCCGCTACCTGCCGAGCCAGCATCAGCGTGCAGGAGATGGCCGTCGAAGCCGCGTTGACCGGCAACCGCGAGCTCGTGAAGCTCGCCGTGCTGCACGACCCGCTCACCGCTGCCGTCTGCAGCACCGAGCAAGTATGGAGCATGGTCGACGAGATGCTGGAGGCGCTGGCGCCCTGGCTGCCCCAGTTCAACGGCGAAGGCCGCACCTGGCCGGACCTTCCGCAGCCGGAGGGCGGCATGTACCACTTCACTGGTGCGAAATAAATCGATAGCGGCAGCCCGGACAGGGCTGCCTTTTTTTTGCCTGCTCGGCGGAAGGTAACGCTGTACAGTGCCTCTTCGGCCCGCCGCCCGGCTTATCCGCCCAAGTAACGCTCTGCAGCGTCTCTTCGCCCTCGCCGCTCGGAATGTCCGGCCAAGTAACGTTCCACAGCGCCTCTTCGCCCTCGCCACTCGGTATATCCGTACAAGTAACGCTGTACAGCGCCTCTTTGCCTATGCCGCTCCCCGGCATCGCCCAAGTAACGTTCCACAGCGCCTCTTCGTCCTCGCGATCCGGCATATCCGCACAAGTAACGCTGTACAGCGTCTCTTTGCCTACATCACTCCCCGGCGTCACCCAAGTAACGTTCCACAGCGCCTCTTCGTCCCCGCGACCCGGCATATCCGCACAAGTAACGCTGTACAGCGTCTCTTTGCCTATGCCGCTCCCCGGCATCGCCCAAGTAACGTTCCACAGCGCCTCTTCGTCCCCGCGACCCGGCATATCCGCCCAAGTAACGCTGTATAACGCCTCTTTGCCATCGCCACTCCCCGGCATCTCCCAAGTAACGTTCCACAGCGCCTCTTCGTCCCCGCGATCCGGCAAATCCGCACCAGTAACGCTCTCTTGAATTTTCCCGACAGGTAGATCCTTGTCACAGAATTCGCTGCTTCGTCGTTCTATGCATGCACAACAAAAACAACATCCACTAGGAGGCCATACCGCTATGACGCAACGAATCAACTATATGGCGCAGTCGCCCGAATTTTTCAAGAAAATGATGGAGTTCAGCAACGCGGAGCATGCCAGCTCCGTCGAACTGAAAATTCTCGATCTTGTCCACATCCGCGCCTCGCAGATCAACGGTTGCGGCTTTTGTCTGGACATGCACGTCAAGCAAGCCAAGATCAACGGCGAGAGCGAGCTGCGCCTCTACCACCTGCCGATCTGGCGCGAATCGACCTTGTTCAGCCCGCGCGAGCGCGCCGCCTTGGCGTGGACCGAGATCCTGACCAAGCTGCCGGAGCACGGCGTTCCGGACGACGTGTACGAGCGCGTGCGCGGGCAGTATTCGGAGAAAGAGCTGTCCGACCTGACGTTCTCCGTCATGGCGATCAATGCGTGGAACCGGATAAACGTTGCCTTCAAGAACGTGCCGGGCTCGGCGGACGCGGCATTCGGATTGGCGAAGGCGGGCTTGAGCTAAGCCGGATGAGTGAAAAGAAAAGGTACAGCCCCCTTGGTATTCTAACGGGGCTGTACCTTTTGCGCGTTGTTAAGCAGATGCAGTATTGGGAAACGCCTTGGCGCAGGAGCGCTTTCCTCGCTTGCAGCGTCCGCCGCAGTCGCACGCACCGCTCCAACTGTGCATTTCTCGCTTACATGCGTCCATCCTTTGCAGCTCAAATCATGAACAATAGTTGATTATCCAACCGCTGCGCATGATATTCTATAGAAAAATGTGCAGAGGTGGTCGCTCATATGGAAAAACCGGCCAAGGTGGACAGACGAATCCTGCGTACCCGGGACGCCATCACAAAGGCGTTCCTAGCACTCGTGTCGGAAAAGGACCTCGACCACATCACGATCAACGATATCGCCGACAGAGCCAACATCAACCGGGGCACCCTGTACCTTCATTATGCGGACAAATACGACCTGCTCGACCAGTGCATCAAAGACCATCTCGACAAAATGCTCGCCGCCTGCGCCGCCGAGGACATAAATCCGATCGACGATCTCAAACCGATGTTTTCCTACTTCGAAGCGAATTTCTCTTTTTTCTATACCATGCTGGCCAATCAGAAAACGTCCGTCTTCCGCGATCGCCTGCTCGAGAGCATCGCCGGCGGCACGAAGGCGAAAATCGGCGCTCAAGCGGCCCGGCAGCACATGGACTTGGATCTGGTGTCCCGCTTCTTGGCCTCCGCCTTCGTCGGTACCGCCGAATGGTGGATCCTGAACCGGATGCCGCTACCCGCAGAGCTCGCAGCCAAGCAGGTCGGCGAGTTGTTCGAGAAATACGTGCTGTGAACCGCGATGCCGGATACGGAGCCCTATGAGATATTAGACAATGTGCCCCCTTACGTCGGATATCGTACAAAACGGCATGGATTAACGATTGAACGGACGCCGCTTCTCTTTATAATAAAAATTAACGATAGTCAGATATGCGACTATTGTTGAATAAACTATAAAATAGAGGAGTGGAATTCCATGTCTAACGTAAACGATAAAGTTGTCGTCATCACCGGCGCTTCCAGCGGGATCGGGGAAGCCGCAGCCAAGCTGCTTGCGCATCAAGGCGCCAAGGTCGTTCTGGCCGCCAGAAGGGAAGACCGGCTGAGGACTGTCGTCGATGAGATCCGGCAGGACGGCGGACAAGCGGTCTCGATTCAAGCGGACGTCGCTTCTCTCGATGACATGAAAAAACTCGTGGACTTCGCCCTGGAGCAGTACGGCCGCATCGACGCGCTCGTCAACAATGCGGGCGTCATGCCAGCCTCCAGGCTTAGCGAGCTGCGGGTCGACGAATGGGACCGCATGATCGACGTCAACGTCAAAGGCGTGCTGTACGGCATCGCGGCGGTGCTGCCCGTCATGAGAGAACAGCGATCGGGACACATCGTCAATCTCTCCTCGGTGGCAGGATACCAAGTTAATCCGTCCTCCGCCGTTTACAGCGCGACCAAGTTCGCCGTCCGGGCGATCTCGGAGGGGCTGCGGCAGGAGGAATCGCCCGCTTCCCGCATCCGCTCGACCATCGTCTCTCCCGGCTTGACGGAGACGGAGCTGCTCCACTCGATCGGCAGTCCCGAGACCAAGGCGATGACCAATCAAATCGCCGGCATGGGCATCTCTCCGTATGCGATCGCCCGCGCGATCGCGTTCGCCCTTAACGAGCCGGACGACGTGTCGGTGAACGAGATTGTGGTCAGACCGACCGCGCTGCCTTAATCCAAGGGCTCGAACAGACGCATCCTTTCCGAAAATCCGCCTTCCGCGATATGCTGTAACTTGTCCGGATTCC
This sequence comes from Cohnella sp. GCM10012308, assembly GCF_042649185.1. Classification (NCBI taxonomy): domain Bacteria; kingdom Bacillati; phylum Bacillota; class Bacilli; order Caryophanales; family Paenibacillaceae; genus Cohnella; species Cohnella sp. GCM10012308. Next base: position 12,114 of record NZ_JBHRYU010000057.1, on the reverse strand, counting down.
GGATCAGATACAGCTCCCGTACGATGTCCCCCTCTACGCGCAGCATGCCTACCGTTTGGATGCCGCCCGTCTCCGACCGGATAACGATGCTCGGCTGTCCGTTTATGTGCCTCATTTCCATCCTTACTTCGCCGCCGAATGTCGCAGATTGAAGCACCGGACCAAGCAAGAACTTCGCCACCAGGTCGCGGGAAACGATCGGTTGGGCTGCGGCAAGCACCTTGCCGCCTCCGTCCGCGACGAGCACGACGTCCGGATCGAGCATCGTCAACATGCGATTGACGTTGCCCGCCTTGAGCGCGTCCAAAAAGCCGTTCACCCACTGCTGCTGCTCCGCTTCGGGCTGCGCAAGCTCTTCCTCATCCGACAGTCCCATCTTCGCACTCGCGCGGCTGAACAGCTTGCGGCAGTTCGGTTCGCTTTTCTCGATGAGCTGGGCAATCTCTTTGTACTCGAACCCGAGCGCCTCGCGGAGGACGAACACGATTCGCTCCGACGGCGACAGCCGCTCCAGCAGGACGATCATGCCATACGTGAGCAGATCCTCGCGAACGACCGATTCCATCGCGTCGTCTTTCGAGCTGGGGAACGGCTCAGGCAGCCACTCGCCGAAATATTCCTCGCGCTTCTTGCGCGCGGATTTGAGCAGATCCTTGCAGCGGTTCGTCACCATTTTGCATAGATAAGCCTTCGGCTCGGCCAGCCGTTCGGGCGGCACGTCCGCGATCTTGATGAACACGTCCTGCACCGCGTCCTCCGCGTCGGATACCGATCCTGTCAGCTGATAGGCGAGCTTGAACAGCAAAGCTTTATATTTCGTATATAACTGTTCTTGCATGGATGCCGTCCACTTCCATTCGTATAGGCTTCGGCGTAGAGACCGCCTGTTAATAAAACGAGGCTGGCGCTTGCTTTGTGACAGGATTTTGCCAAGCTTTTTCAGCCGATGGTCACGCGTAGTTTTTCCAGCAGCCAGCTTCATATGCCCCTGTCACAGAATGAAAAAGACCGTCGTTCTATGTTTGCCATCGCAAAATCATACTCCATAGAAGGACGTGCAGCTTATGAACAAAGTACTATACATCACCGCCAATCCTGGCAACGATGAAAATTCCTACAGCCTCTCCGTCGGCAAAGCGTTTGTCGAAGCCTACCGCGAAGCGAATCCGAACGACGAGATCGTCCGCATCGACCTTTTCCAAGCGGATATTCCGCTCCTGGACGGCGAAGTGATCGGGGCCCGTTCCAAACTGCACGCGGGGAATGCCTTCGAGCAATTGTCCTTGTCCGAGCAGGCCAAGGTCGGCCGTCTCGACGAACTGGTCGAACAATTTTTGGACGCGGACAAATATATCTTCGTCAACCCAGTCTGGAACTTCTCATACCCGCCGGTCCTCAAAGCTTATATCGACGCCGTCTTCGTAGCCGGCAAGACGTTCCGATACACGTCCGACGGTCCCGTCGGATTGCTAACGAAGAAAAAGGCGTTCCAGATCCAGGCCAGCGGCAGCGTTCTGTCCGAGGGCGTATACGCAGACTTTGAAATGGCGCATCGCCATCTCGAAGCAGTCCTGAAATTCCTGGGCGTCCCGAGCTTCGAGGCCGTCTACGTTGAAGGCATGGCCGCGCAGTCCGACAAGGCGCAGGAGATTAAGGCCGACGCGATCGCCAAGGCTCGCGAGGCGGCGCTGAGCTTTTAAGGTTGGACCTGCCGATGATACGCCTGTCGAGCACACAACGGTTTGGGCGGGGTGACACGGTTTTTCTGCGTCGAAAAGCGTTATATGGTTGATTAGCACCTCCACTCTACCAAAAAATGGTTTATTTTCACATATGCAAAAAAGGGGCTATCTCTCAGGTCAGTTTATGACCTTTGAGACAGCCCCTTGTGATTACATCGTCCGCACGCCGGTGCGATCGCTTAATGTCGCCATCTCACTTCAGCCCCGTCGTCGATATGCCCTCCACGAAGTACTTCTGCATGGAGAAGAACAAAATCATGCTCGGAAGCAGTGCCACGATCGACATGGCGAACAACGGCCCCCACGCCGAGTCTGCGGTCGAGTCCAGGAACAATCGCAGGCCGAGCGGCACGGTGTACTTCTGGACGGAGTTCAGGTAGAGCAATTGGGTGAAAAAGTCGTCCCAGGTCCAGATAAAGGTGAAGAGCGCGGTCGTGATAAGCGCAGGCACGGAGAGCGGCAGGATCATCGTCCAGTAAATCCGGAACGGCCCGCAGCCGTCGATCCGGGCGGATTCGTCCAGATCCCTGGGCAAGCCGCGGATAAACTGGACCATCAGGAAGACGAAGAAGGCATCCGTCGCCAACCATTTAGGCGCGAAGATGGGAAGGTAGGTATCGATCCAGCCGGCTTTCTGAAACAGAATGTATTGCGGGATCATCGTGACATGGTGCGGCAGCATGATCGAGACGAGCATCAGCGCGAACAGCGGCTTTTTAAACCGGAAATTCATCCGCCCGAAAGCATAAGCCGCCATTGAACAGGAGATCACGTTGCCGGCGACGGCGAGGAGGCTAACGGTCGCGGAATTGCCGAGAAACCGGTAGAAGCCATGGCCCGCGACTCCCTTCCAGCCGTCCCAATAGTTGCGAAGCGTCGCCTCGGCAGGCCAGAGCCGCTGGTCCGAGAAGATCAGATAGCTCGGTTTGAAGGAGCTCGCCACCAGCCACAGGATCGGATACAGCATGGCGATGCCCAATCCGCAGATCGCCGCGTGAAGCAGCCAAGTATGTTTTGCCCGGGTATGCGTCATCATCAATTGCCTCCATCGCCGTAGTTGACCCAGTACTTGGACGAGCCGAACACGAGAGCCGTAAAAAATCCGATGATGAGCAGCAGCACCCAGGCCATGGCGGAAGCGTAGCCCATCTCGAAGAGCGTGAACCCCTTAATATACAAATAGAGCGTATAGAACAAAGTGGAGTCGATCGGCCCCCCGGTTCCCCCGCTGATAATGAAGGCTTGCGTGAAGGCCTGAAACGCCGTGATGAGCTGAATGACGATGTTGAAGAGCAGAACGGGCGTGAGCAGCGGCAGCGTAATCGCGAGGATCTGACGGAACCGTCCCGCCCCGTCCACCCGGGCCGCCTCGTAGAATTCTCCCGGAATCTGCTTAAGTCCCGCCAGGAAAATAATCATCGTGGAGCCGAATTGCCAGGCCGAAAGCAGCACGATGGAATACAGCGAGAAGTCGGGATTCGCGACCCAATCGGGCCCCTGAATGCCGAACAGGTACAAGAGCACCTGATTGAAGGCCCCGTCTCCGCTGAACATCTTTTTCCACAGCACCGCAATGGCGACGCTGCCTCCGAGCAAGGTCGGAATATAATAGACGGTGCGGTAGAAGGACAAGCCCTTTAACCCTTTATTCAGCAGCATGGCGACCGTCAGCGCGAAAATAAGCTTAAGCGGCACGGACGTGAGCACGTACAGGAACGTGACCTTAAGAGAAGTCCAGAACCGCTCGTCCTCGCCGAACATCTCCCGGTAATTGGAGAGGCCCACCCATTGGGCGTCCGTCAGCATGTCGTAATGGGTAAAGCTCAGATACAACGAGAAGGCCATCGGCCCGAGCGTCAGGACGGTCAGTCCCGCCAGCCAAGGCAGCAGAAATACGTAAGCCGCGGACGTTGTTCTTTGCATCCCGCTCCCTCCTATCCAATCGGACTATCTTCTAACTTTTCTTCTAAATTTCTAGCTTTCTTAGCTTCCTAGCTTTCTTCCGGCTTGTTGCTTATTGAACCGGATTCGCCAGCTTGCCGAGCCCCTCGATCTCGCAGACGATCTCGTCTCCGCGCCGGACTTGCCCCGCGTTCGGAGGCGCCCCGGTCAGCAGGATGTCCCCCGGACCGAGCCGCATGCGCCCGGCGACGTAGGCGATCTGCCGCGCGATGGAATGCTTCATCCGGCCGATCTCGCCGCGCTGCCTTTGTTCGCCGTTGACGAAGGACGAGATCGTTCCTCTTCCGAATTGCGGATTCGTCTCGACCCAAGGGCCCAGCGGCGTCAGCGTCGGCGATACCTTGGTCATCGCGATGTTGCCGCCCGGATGCGCGAATCCTCCTGCGGTCAGATCGTTGGCGATCGCGTAGCCGAGAATGCAGGCTTCGACATCCCTCGCTTCGATGCCGAACGTCGGCACGCCGATGATGACGGCGAGCTCGGCCTCGAAGCTCAGCCGATCGAGCCCGGGCGGGATCATGACGGGCCGGTTCGGCCCGACGATCGTATCCGGAGACTTGAAGAAGAACTGCGGCTCTTCTCGCACCGAATCGCGCTCCGCCTCTCCATCGCTGCCGAAGTTGGCCATGATCCCGATGATATGACGCGGCGCGACCGGCGCCTGCAGAACCGACTTATCGGCCCGGAACCGCTTGCCGGTATGCCGCCGGTCGGCGAACAAGCCCGTCGTTTCCGCGATTGCGTCCTCCAGCCACTCCCCCGTTCGTACCTCCGTTTCTCCTTCGGCGATAAATCGGACCAGCCTCATGGCTCCGCGCTCCTTCCTTTATCGAAGAGAGGCGCGCCGCGCCGGCTGAATCCGGCGGCGGCACGCCCGTGTCTTACTTCAACGTTTTGACGGCTGCGTTGTATACTTCCTTGCCGGCTTCCTCCGGCGTCGACTTGCCGAACGCTACCTTTTGCGCGGCTTTGCCCAGGGCGCCGTTCCAATCTCCGGCCGGCATGGCCTTCGGCATCGGCGCTTCGCTCGCGATCACCTTCTCGAAGTAATCGAACATCTGAAGCTGCGCGGGAGACAGCGTCGGCTTGAGCGCGTCCCTCGCCTCCTGCGAGATCGAGATGCCCCGGTCGCTGCCCAGAATCTGAGTCGCCTCCGGATCGTTAATCATGAAGTTGGCGAACATCGCCGCCTCCTTGGGGTGCTCGGAGTTCACGCTGATCGTGATGTACTGGCCGGGATGCAGCCACAGGCCGGTCTTCCCGTCTTCGCCGCTCGGCGGCTTGATCAGGCCAAGCTCGTCCTTGACGGCATCCTGGAAGGCGGGCAGCTGGTTGAGGTACCTGAATACCATGGCCGTCGTCCCTTCCGTGAGGGTAGACGTCTCTGCGCTAAGCTCGGTATGGGCGCTCGAGATCTCGGCGGTCGGGATGATGCCTTCCTTGCGGAAGCGATCCCACATGGAGAGCCAGTCGGCGACGTCCTGCGCCTCGAAGCCTACGGCTCCGCCGTTGTTGATCGCCTTGCCGCGCTGCCTCAGGAACAGCTCGAAGTACTCGTTCAAGGAGGACTGATCGGCAAACGCGTACTGCCCCTTGTCCAGTTTGCCGACGAGCGTCTTGCCCAGCTCTTCGAGCTGCGTCCAGGTCATCGTCTCCGGCGCCGACACCCCCGCCTTGTCGAAGAGCGTCTTGTTGTAGATCAGCCCGACGCCGTTGTTGCCCAGGTTGAGCCCGTACAGCTTGCCGTTCATCCGGCCGGGGTCGATGAACGAATCCTGGAACTTGTCGATCTGAATCTCGCTGCCCACGTATTCGTCCAGATCGACGAGCACGTTCCGGGCGGCGTAATCGATATAGTCGTTGCCCATGACGATCAGATCCGGCTCGCTTCGGCCCGCGATCTGCGTCTTGATCTTATCTCCGTACACGTCCTGCGCCATGAACTCGGAAGCGATGCTGATATTCGGATACTTGCGCTCGAACAGCTCGATCACTTGCATCGTCAGGTCCGCGCGCTTCTGGTTGCCCCACCACGTCATACGCAAGCCGACTTTCTCGCCTCCGCTCGCCGAAGCTTTAGCAGGTGCGGAAGATGAGGAGGCGGGCGAAGCCGTGTCCGCCTTCCCGTTGTCATTGGTGCCGCAGGCTGCCAGCAGCAAGCTGAACGCGGCTAAGGAGATTCCTGCTTTCTGGATGGACCGCATGAACATTTCCCCCTGAATTTATAATCAATATAAATGAAGCGATATATTTCTATAGTTTAAAATGATAACAAGGGCAATTTACTGACCTTCGTTTGTCTTCGTCGCAATTTCGTTTAACAGGTACCGGTTAAACCGATGCAGCTGTTCGATCTCGCGGCGGTGCGTGATCTTGAAGTCCGACTCCCTCCGGTTGCGGCACTTCAGCGTCGCCGGCACGCCTTCAAGCTGCAAGTAGTACTTCGAGCTCGTCGGGTAATGCCTTCCCTCGAACAAATTCGAGGCGCCCAGGTAATCCTGAACGACCTGCGCCTGCTCCGGATAACGGCTCCAATGGCGGGTCAGCCACACGTACAGCTCCGGCTGGAAGTTCGCCAGGATGCCGCTATACCCGTTGCCCCCCGCTTGCATCGTTTCCAATACGTGCGGATTGTTGGCGATGAACACCTTCAGGTTCGTTCCTTGCACGGCTTCGATTTTCCGCTTGATCACTTCCAGATCGTTGCTGCACTCCTTCATGAAGGTGAATCGGCCCGTCTTGGCGCACCAGTTCAGAAGTTCCGGAGACAGCAGCCGCTGGTAAGGCAGCGGGCATTCGTACAGACCGAACCGCACGTCGGGGTAGGCGGCCAGCACCCGCTCGACGTTGCGCTTCCATGCTGCCTCGTCTTCCTGCTCGGACGCGAGCCGGTTGGTCACCAGCACGACGGCATCGACGCAGGTGTCGGCGATCTGCCCGATCTCGTCCAGTTGCTCCCCGATCGAGTCCGAGACGTGCCCGGAAGCGACGACCGGAATTCGGCCGGCGGCGGTCTTCACCACGAACCGGGAAATCTCGACCCGCTCGCGCAAGGACAAGTGGAACATCTCGCTCGACAGGCAGACCGCGAACAATCCGTCCGCGCCTTTGTCGATATACCATTCCACGAGCCGTTCAAGCGCAGCGTAATCGACTTCGTTTTCTTGCGTGAACGGGGTCAGCATAACGGGCCATACGCCGTCCGGCAATTGCTCTCTCATAAACTAAGCACGCTCCTTCGTCCGCTTGTAGATGTCGTTAACTTCGGCTGTGATTCGGTCTCCGCCGTTCAAGCGCCAGACCCGGGACGCTTCGTCGACGGCGTCAAGGCTCTTCTCCCCGCGAATGACCTGAATCTGCACCTGCCTGAAGTTCTCTTCGAGCTTCTTGTAATACCATCTGTAGCTGAGGGACAGCACCTCGATGCCGCCCGCGTCATTGCGATAAGGATAAGCCGCGTTCTTCTTGTAATAGTTCTCGTCGAACCGGGCGACCTCCGGGGCCGTATAGACGCTCGGCGCGCCCGGGTCGCTCCCCGGGAACAACCAATCGCTCAGAAGCCTGGGAAGATCCGTATCCGCGAGCGCGGTCGCGGCATAGCCGCCTTTGTCGTCTCTGACATAATGAAGACCTTTCAAGCCGTTGTTCATGACCCGGCTTCCTGCTTCGGACATCCACCAATCGAGCATCTCGAGAATTCGGGCTTGCTTGGCGGAATCGATCCGTCCATTGACGACCAGCTTGTTAACGCCTTGCAGGTTCGTCGGATTGCCCCGGTCTCCGCCCGGCCCGATCGGCGGAGGCAGCTGGACGAGCCTGGCGCCGGGATCCTTCCCGCGCAGCAGCTGCTCGTCCGAGCGAAGCGTGTCGGGCCGATAAGTCATGATGCCGCTCCGGCCGGTCTGGAACTCCTCGTAGATCGTGCCGAACCCCTTGTCCTCGAAGTCCCGGTCCAGCAAGCCTTCCGCGTAAAGCTTGGCGAGGAACGCCAGGTACTTCTTCATTTCCGCCGTCTGCGTATACTGGGAGACGAGCTCGCCGTCGATCAGCTTCCATTCGTTGGCGAGTCCGAACGCCGCCCGCAGTTGAAGGGAGTTGGACGGCGAGCTGCCGGACAGCTGATTGGAGATCGATAGGCCGAAGGTGTCGTTCGCGCCGTCGTCGTCCGGATCCTCCAGGGCGAAAGCCTGCACGATCCGGTAAAAGTCGTTCACCGTGAACGACCCTTCCTCCGGAATCGGAAGCCCTACCTTCTCCAGCCAATCCGCGCGAATCTGGTAGCTGTCCCGGAACTCGACGTCGTTCACCGGAATGCCGTAAGCGCGGCCGTCCGGATTAAGCAGGTTCCACTCCGCCTGCCCGAATGCCCCGGCAAGATGCGGGTAAGCGCCAAGCAGCGGGCCCAGATCCAGGAATGCCTGCTTCGGCTGCCAATTGACGAACAGGTCCGGCTCTACCTGAAAGACGTCCGGAAGCTTCCCCGACGCCGCCATGACCTGGAGCTTGTCCTTGTACGATTCGCCGTCGGTCCACAGCAGCTTCAGGTCCACGTTAAACTTGTCGTTCAGGTACTGGATCATCGGATGATCCTCGCGCCACCGAAGCCCTCCCTCCCACGAGTACGGCATGATCGTGACGCTTATCCGGTCTCCGGCGGCCGGCTTGTCCGCTTCGGGCCCCGGCAATCTGCCAAGCCCTCCCGCGAACAGGCCGATCGTCAACAGCCCCAGACTTGCCGTTACCGCCGCCTTGACCCACCCTGGCGTTCGTTTCACGCTGCCCCCTCCATGACTACGCTTACAATTAGTAGAATAGCAGACCGCATGCCGCCGTTTTTTTCACATTTCTCCGTTTGCTTGCACATTCTTCCGATTCGCGAGCGGGATCCGTACGGTGACGGCCGTTCCTCTGCCGGGGAAGGACACGATCTGCAGCCCGTAGGCAGCGCCGTAATGCATGACGAGCCGCGCTTGAACGTTGGCCAGGCCGACCGAATCTTCCTGGCGATCCGAGACGCTCCCGGGATGGCCGGCTTTTGCGATCAGGCCCTGCAGGTGCCGCAGCCGATCCGCTTCGATGCCGGGACCGTTATCCACCACCTCGATCAGCAGATCCTCTCCTTCGCCGTAAGCGTTGATAAGGATGGCAGCGTCGCCGTTGTAGGCTTCGACGGCATATTTGACCGCGTTCTCGACGATCGGCTGCAACGTTAACTTGACCAAATGAACGTCCAAGTATTTCTCGGGAATATAGTTCCGATTGACAAAGTTGCCGCCGAAGCGCAGCTTGACCATCTCCAGATACTCGTTCAAATGGGCGAGCTCGTCCCGCAGCGTCACCTCGATCCGGTCGAGCTTCGTCGTATACCGGTAGAAAGCGGCCAGGTTGCCGGCCATCTTTTCGATTTTCGGCACGTCCTCAAGAAACGCGATGCTCTTGATAATATCCAAAGAGTTATAAAGAAAATGCGGATTGATCTGATTTTGCAGCGCCTGAATGGTGGCATCCTTCTGCTTCAACTCAAGGTTCATCTCCCGGATCTGAAATCCGTAAACTCGTTCGATCAATTCGTTCAGCGTGCCCAGCATGTGGGAGAAGTTGTTGCTCAGCATCTGGAATTCGTCGCGGCTCTGCCTTACGTCCACCTTGACTCCCAGATTGCCGCGCTGCACCTCCCTCATGTTCCGGTTAAGCTTCATGACGGGAGCAAGCAGCAGCTTGGTCAGCCACGGAACGACGAACAGGACGAAGAGCAGCATAAAACCGACGACGATGATGATGGAATTGCGCGCGACCTTGAGACCGGTAGCCATCTCGGAGAGCGGGACGACGGCGACGACTCTCCAGCCGGTATAGTCCGATTGCGTGTTGGTCGTCAGGTAGGAAGTCCGGCCGACCTTGCGGAAGGCGTCGACCGGCGTATCGGCGAACGGCGACAGGTCGGTCGTCCGGATCCGATTGCCGATGTAGGCGGGATCGGGATGGTAGACGATCGTATCGCTCCGGTCGACGATAAAAAAGTAGCCTGTCCGCCCGATGCGCGTCCGGCTCATGATGTCGCGGACGCTGGTCGTCGTCACGTTGAGGATGATCTGTCCTGCGATCTCCACGTTCTTGGTACTATAGATCGGCACCGCCAGCGGAATGACCAGAATGCGGCTGAGCCGCGCCTTCTCCACCGGCCGAATCGAAGGATCGTTCCCGTTGTAGGAGCCCGCCATCCATTGGCCCCGGTAAAAGTCCGCGTCGCCGCTTCCCCGCGAGGAGACGACCTCCCCCGAATTGGAAAGAACGATAAGGCTCTCCACGTCCGAATAGCTGAGCGTGATTTGTCTCTTGAGCATGCTCTCGATCAGCAGGCGGTTCTCCGAGTTGCGCTCCATATGTCCCGTCAGCCAGTTCTGCAGCAAATAAGGCTCCGCATGCGCGGCACCCTCGTCAGGTTGCTGCAGAGCGCCCGCGGCTACCGAATAGGTGATTCCCGCGAGATTGCGGAAGTATTGATCGAGCTGATTGTTCAAGCTTGCCGAGGCGCCGCTCGCCAGGTTGAAGAAGTCCTTGCTGGTCGCCCGGTTGTAATAATAATGGGCCGAAAGGGCGATCGTGAAGACGCCGGTCAGACTGACCAGGAGGAAACCGAGCACCATTTTCTGCCTCAGCGAGAAGCGATGAAGCAACGACGCGACGCGCATCATGGGCCGATCCTCTTCTTGTATTCGCCCGGCGAGAGCCCGGTCGCGCCTTTGAAGACGCGGACGAAGTAGGACTGCGTGCTGAAGCCGGTCTCCTCGGCGATCTCGTAAGCTTTAAGAGAAGTATTTCTCAAAAGCTCCTTCGCTTTCTCGATGCGGATCTCCTGAATATATTGAACGAGCGTCTTGCCCGTATGCTTCTTGAACCAGAGGCTGAAGTGGGAGATGCTCATGTTCGTCAATCTTGCCATCTGGGACAAGGAGATATCTTTTTTATAGTTCGCCCCGATGTATTCGCAGGCTTTTTGCATCGCGTAATGCTGGCTCGTTCTGTCGTCTTCCTTTTTGCTGAGCACCCATTGCTCCAGCAAGCCGAGCAGGTGCCGCTTCGCGAGCGGATCGCCCGACATGCGCCCGATCGCCGCCGGCTCGGCAACCGCGACCTCCAGATCGCGCAGCAGCGACACGAGCTTGTGCTCGAACAAACGCAGCAGGTTGAGCTTCAGCGCCCCGTCGTAGCGCGGCATCGCCAGCACCCGGTCGAACAGCTCGCCGGCCTTCCGGTAGAACGCGGAGCTCTCCGCGGCATCGTACCGGTCCAGCAGGTTCTGGAAGCCGACCATCGTACGGTTCAGCTCGGCGTTATCTCCGAGCTTGTCGCCGGAGCGCTTCAAAGCGTCGTGCAATTGGTCCATTTGCACGGGCTTCAGCAAATATTCGGACACGCCGAACCGAATCGCCCGCTGGGCGTATTCAAAATTATCGTATCCGCTGAGAATGATGAACGTCATCGGAATCTGGTGCTCCGCGATCTTGGCGATCAGCGACAGCCCGTCCATCTGCGGCATCATGACGTCGGTGATCAGAATGGCCGGCCACAGCTCCTCGATCAGCGCCCAGGCTTCCTCGCCGTTCCGCGCCTCGCCGGCCACGACGTAGTCGTCTCCCATCCGTCCGACCATCTCCACGATGGACTGCCTGATCCACTGCTCGTCTTCCGCAACAAGTACCTGAAGCATATCCGCGACTTCCCCCTTCCGCTGCGAACCGTCTCTTTCGACAGGATGCGCCGATCTTTCCATCACTATAGCATGCTCCGTCAAGCACGCGGGCGTGCGCGTCCATCGCCTTGCAGCTCCCCGCGCGAGGCGCGGCGGCGCTTGGCCCGCCTGCGACGTTCCTTCGCCGTATCGCCATCACCTTCGCCTTCGCTATCGCCATCCCTTCACCGTCCATCGCCATCGCCATCACCATCACCATCACCATCGCCATCACCATCACCATCGTCATCACCATCACCATCGCCATCACCATCACCATCGCCATCGCCATCGCCATCGCCATCGCCATCCATCGCCATAAAGCCTGCAAATATACATCTTTTTCCGCACATGTCTACCCTTCAGAGAGGAAAAGATGCAAATATACAGGTATTTCCCTTCACCAACCCGATTTCGACCCTTCACTTTGAAAATGCCTGCACATTCGCAGGTATTTCATCACGCGCCGTTGGTCGGCAGAAAATTCATGTACAAATGCAGGTTTTTGACCCGCCGAACATCAGAAAAGCGCCGTCCCGCCGATAATAAAAAAAGGGGCTGTCCCAAAAGGGTCATGAAAATGACCTGCGGGGCAGTCCTGTTTTTGTAAAACAAAAAGAAACCGTTCTTTGGTAAAATGGAAGTGTCTAGCAACCATTTACGAAAGGAACGGTTTCT
>NZ_JBHRYU010000056.1:0-31896 GCF_042649185.1 Cohnella sp. GCM10012308 | reverse complement strand
AAAAGTCGCCATCGACCAAAAACGCAAACGGGACGAAGCAGGAAACTCCCCTGCTTCGTCCCGTTTGGCTATTTCGGCTTCATTTCAGCTTGTTGCTTCAACTTCAAAGGGCTTTTGGGACAGCCCCTTTTTCTTTTTAAAGAAGCGCAGCCGCGTTTACTTGCAACGAACCGTCACGTTCGACAGCCGTCCGAATAGGCTATCCATGATCCTACAGGGCTAACGGCCCGAAGCGGAGGGGGATGCCCGTGCCATTACCCGTCAGAATGCTGCGCGTCTCGGACCGGCATATGAACGAGATGGAGAACAACCTGTGGAACGGACGCTTCGTTCCCGCCGCGATAGAGGGTTGGCATGCCGGCGCCGCGGCCGTCAGCGTCCGCTATAGGGGAGGACATACGCGCGCCTATCCGAAGCGTTCGTTCGAGGTTGCCTCGTCCGAAGGTACGCGCCACTACAACGCCGAGCTCGACGATCCCTCGATGATCCGCAACGCGCTGTCGTTTTGGTTTTTGGAACGCATCGGATTGCCCAGCCCTTCTGCAAGACATGTGCTCCTGGCGCTCAACGGCGCGCCGCTCGGCGTTTATTTGGAGATCGAGGCCGTGGATGCCGACTTTTTTCGCAAAAGGGGGCTGCGCGCTTCCAGTTTGTTCTATGCGGTCAACGACCGCGCGGACTTTAGGCCCGCTCCGCGCGCATCCTTGCTGGACGGCTACGAATACCGTTTCGGCGGACGCGGCGGGCGGGAGCGGCTGCGCGGGTTTATCGCCGGCATCCACCGACGGAGATCGGCTGCGGATACAGCTGCTTACTTATCGTCGCGCCTCGATATCGATAATTATTTGCGATGGCTGAGCGGTGCGGTTCTCACGGGCAATTACGACGGCTTCGATCAGAACTACGCGATTTATCAGAACCGAACGACGGGCCGATGGTCGATGGCGCCGTGGGATTACGAGGGAACTTGGGGGCGCAATTGCTTCGGCAAACCAGTTAGCGCGGACCTGGTCGAGATCGGAGGCTACAATTCGCTGACTCGAAAGCTGCTTGGCCATGCCCCCTTCAAGAAACGCTATAAAAGAATGCTTCGGGCATTGCTCGGTACAGCCTTCACGGAGCGTTCGCTCATGCCGCGGGCCGAAAAAATGCATCGGGAGATCGCCCCTTACATGCGTGCGGAAGGGCGTGCACGCGGCGCTTATGCGGGCTTTTCCGAAGAGTTGAATACGATTCGGCAATATATTCGAGACCGGCGCGCCGTTTTGCTTCGGGATTTGAAGCGGTTGTAGCTCGTTTCTCCAATTTTGGTCAGAACGCCAGTTCCCCTGTCGCTTCCGATAAAGCCGCCTCTCTGCTAAAATGGAGGGATGGGAAAGGCGGGAATACGATGGATTTGTTCAGCTACGAAGAAGAAAAGCGACCGACCGCCAGGCTGTTGGCCGACCGCATGCGGCCGGAGTCGCTTGACGAATATATTGGTCAGGAACATATCGTAGGACCGGGCAAGCTGCTTCGCAGAGCGATCGAAGGAGACGCGGTCACGTCTATTTTGCTGTTCGGTCCGCCCGGATCAGGAAAGACGACGCTTGCGCATATCATCTCCAAGCGTACGGAAGGCGACTTTGTCCGTCTCAACGCGGTGGACGCTTCCGTGAAGGACGTACGGGAGGTCATCGAGCAGGCGGAGCGCAATAAGAGCATGTACGGCCGCAAGACGATCTTGTTCCTGGACGAGGTACACCGGTTTAACAGTGCGCGGCAGGATGCCCTGTTGCCCGCCGTCGAGAAAGGCATCATCGTGTTCATCGGGGCGACCACGGAAAATCCGTACCACTCGGTCAACGGCGCCCTCTTGTCCCGCTCGACGCTGTTCCGGCTCGAGGCGTTGACGAAGGCGCACTCGCTGGAGGCCATGAGGCGGGCGATCGCCGATCCGGCCAAGGGGCTAGGCTTTATGAAGCTCCATGTCGACGAGGAAGCGCTGGATCATATCGCTTCGATGGCGAACGGCGATATCCGGCGGGCGCTGACCGCGCTGGAGCTGGCGGCGGTTACGACGCCTTCCGAGCCCGACGGATCCGTCCGGGTGACGCTCGAGGTAGCGGAGGAGTCGATCCGCCAGCCGACGATTCAGGCGGACGAGTCGACGCAGTACGACGTGCTCTCGGCCTTTCACAAGAGCGTGCGCGGGTCGAGCGATGCGGCGCTGTACTGGTTTTTGTACGCGGTCGAGCGTCTGGGCATGGACCCGATGACGTTTCTGCGGCGTCTGACGGTGGCGTGCAGCGAGGACATCGGGCTGGCCAACCCGCAAGCGATGGTGCAGGCGGTAAGCGCCATGGAGGCGTATCACCGGATCGGATGGCCCGAATCCAAGTACATCGTCGCCCAGGCGATTCTGTTTGCGGTCGAGAGTCCGAAGTCCAATGCGATCGCTGTGACGATCGGCAAGATCGAAGCGTCGTTCGAGCAGACCAAATCGGCCGAGGTGCCGATGCATTTGCGCGACGGCCATTACGGCGGAGCCAAGAAGCTCGGGCATGTCGGCTACCAATATCCGCACGATTTCCCCGGACACTATGTGGACCAGCAATATTTGCCCGAAAAACTTAAAAAGCGAGCGTTTTACGAGGCGACCGAGCAAGGGATGGAGGAGCGGATCCGCACGAATCAATTGCGACGCAGGAAGGCGGATCGGACCTGATGCAGATCGCCTCGGCGTGAATTCGGACAAGCAGACAAGCCTGAACCGCTTCCAATCGGCCGGTATTCGGGATATGAGGCCTTTAAGGAGCGTTCATGCGGCATAGAAGCGGATTCAGGCCCGGGCGGACCGCTTCTTCTCCCGTTTTCGGCCCGATGCTTCGTTTGACGCGGCGACCGAACATCGACTAAGCTTAGAATATTAATCGGAACGTTAACTCGTTATCCTTGTGTTTTGAATTTAAAGGAGGTGCACCTGTTCTCCGTTAGGGGGGCAGGGACAATTTGGAAGGTGACCCTTTTCCGGTTGCGGTGAATTTAATTCTGATCCTCGTTTTGGTGTTCCTGAACGGCTTTTTCGTCGCGGCCGAGTTCGCGATGGTCAAAGTCCGGGGCTCCCGCATCGATACGCTCGTGCAGGAGGGGAACGCCCGCGCGCGCTTCGCTTCGCATTTGACCTCACATTTGGACGCTTATCTGTCCGCGTGCCAGCTCGGCATTACCTTGGCCTCCCTAGGTCTAGGCTGGATCGGCGAACCGGCGATTGCCGACACGATCGAGCCGCTATTCGTAGCGGTAGGACTGCCCGAATCCTGGATCCATCCGATTTCCTTCGTCATTGCCTTTACGCTGATTACCGTGCTTCATATCGTGCTCGGCGAGCTTGCGCCCAAGACGCTGGCGATTCGCCAGGCGGAGAAAATTACGCTCTGGGCCGCAGGTCCGCTCATTTTTTTCGCGCGCATCATGAATCCGTTTATTTGGCTGCTTAACGGTATGGCCAATGGTTTGCTTCGCTTGTTCGGCATCGCTCCTGCGTCCGAATCTTCGTCCGCGCATACGGAAGAGGAGATTCGCATTCTCATGAAGGAAAGCCACGAGAGCGGCCTCATCGACAAGACCGAGCTTACATTAATGGACAATATTTTCGACTTTGCGGATACGAACGCACGGGAGATCATGATTCCCCGCACGGAGATGGTATGCCTCTACGCGAACCATCCGTTTGAAGCGAACAAGGCCGTCGCGCTCAAGGAAATGCACACCCGCTATCCGCTCTGCGACGACGATAAAGACGACATTATCGGTTTTATTCATATCAAGGATCTGCTTAAGCTGCCTGACAACGCCGTGCACGATATTCGCGAGCTGGTCCGTCCGATGACGACGGTACCGGAGAGCATGCCGATCAGCACGCTGCTCAAAATGATGCAAAAGCGCAAAACCCAGATTGCGATCCTGATCGACGAATACGGCGGCACGTCAGGTCTCGTCACGCTCGAGGATATCATGGAGGAGCTGGTCGGCGAAATACAGGATGAATTCGACGAGGAGCGCCCGGAAATGGAGCGCCTCGACGAGTATACCTATTCGGTGAGCGGGCTCGTTCTGATCGACGAGATCAACTCGGAGTTCGGTCTCGATATACCGTCGGACGACTACGATACGATCGGCGGATGGATGTACTCCCAAATCGAGATTCCTCCGCGCAAGTACCAGACGATCGAGCTGGAATCCGGCTTCCGCTTCGTCGTGACGGAGATCGACAACCTTCGGGTGTCGCGGATCTCGATCATTCGCCCCGAGGCGTACGAAGGCCATTCTCCGCTGCAGGCATCGGGGTAAGCGGTTCTTTGGAGGTAACAAAGCCTTGAACATATAATTGATTATTTGGTCGCAAAGCATGCGCCGTTCGCACCCCCAAGCGGGAGCGAGCGGCTTTTTTGCATGATTTTTTTGGGAAAGGGAGGCGGACTACGATGGCAGAGCAATCGCAAGGAGTTTCGGCCACGCCGCACGACGAAGCTTTTAAAAAACTGCTGCAGACGTTTTTTGAAGAATTTATCGCCTTGTTTTTTCCGGAGGTTCATCGGAAAATCGATTATTCGAAAGCGAAGCTCTTAATGCAAGAGCAACTGGTCGACATCGTCGGACAGGAAACCCGTACACTCGACCTGCTGCTTGAAGCGCAGCTTTTAGAAGAGGCATTTTTCGTTTTGATTCATTTCGAGCCTCAATCCTATCGGGACGATCGGTTCGCGGAGCGGATGTTTATTTACTTTAGCCGCCTTTACGAACGTTATCGTAAAACGCACAAGCGTATTATACCCATCGCCGTTTTTACGGCGGACGCTACTCGGCTTGAATCCGATCGGTTGTCCATGCCGCTGCCCGGATCCGACGAAGATGTTCTGCAATTCAAGTTTTTGAAAGTCGAACTTAAAAAGAAGAACTGGAGGGATTTTGCACAGTCGGAAAATCCGGTCGCCGCTGCGCTGCTCGCCAAAATGGGATATAATCGAAGGGAGAAGCGAGAGCTTCGGTTTGCTTATTTGCGAATGCTGCTCAAGCTCAAAGATAAATTGGATCCGGCCCGGATGGCGCTGGTCATGTCTATTGCCGACTTATATTAC
Organism: Cohnella sp. GCM10012308; assembly: GCF_042649185.1. NCBI lineage: Bacteria > Bacillati > Bacillota > Bacilli > Caryophanales > Paenibacillaceae > Cohnella > Cohnella sp. GCM10012308. Next base: position 26,776 of record NZ_JBHRYU010000056.1, on the reverse strand, counting down.
GATCCGCAGCCCGAAGAGGATGCAGAAATATTACAGGATTTGATACAGTCTGTTCCCGAGGAGGAGGATTTTATTATGGAACTTATGCCGGCCTGGAAGCGTTGGGGGTTTGAAGAAGGCATCGAGCAAGGTATCGAACAAGGTATTGAACAAGGCATTGAGAGAGGCAAAGAAAGATGGAAGCAGGAGGAACGTAGGGAAGTCGTCCGCAAGCTGATGAGCAAAGGAATGACGCCGGAGTCCGTAGCGAACATGCTGGATTTGCCGTTGGCAGAGGTCTTGCGATTAAACGGTGTTGATTAAAGCGTTGTTCTTGGGGGAGGGCGGGCGACGATCGTGCAATCCATCCGAACGGTTGTAGAATGAGTCACAGATAGGCGTCCGCGCGAATCGAGTCTCGATATCCGCCAGACCTAAAAAGGACCGTCAGGGCGGTTTTCCCCTGACGGTCCTTTTTAGTACATCTGTCTTATTTGCCTATGCCGACTTATGCTTCCGGTCTGCGCAAATGCACGAGCATGAATCCCGCAGCCGCGATCAGGGCGGAGGCGGCGCCCGTTCGGAACACGGTGGCGAGTCCATACGCGTCAAACAGCGCGCCTCCGACCGTACCGGCGATGAGCCCGGCGATTCCCGTCCACACCACGCTGAACAGCGCCTGGCCGGACGAACGGTAGGCATCGCTGACGATGGATTGCAAATAGCGGAGCGCCGTGATGTAGTAGATTCCGAAGGTCACGCTGTGCATCAGCTGGACGGCGATGAATCCCGCAGGCTCGTGAATGACGCTGATGAGGGAAAGTCTGACCGCATATAGCAGACTCGCGATCGCGAGCAAGGGGAGTTCTTTGAGACGGTTGCCGTAGCGTGCGAGGAGAAAAAAGATGGGGATCTCGCTGGCGGCCGACGCGAGCCAGGCGTACCCGATCAAGTCGTCGCTCGCCCCGAGATCGCGCATGGCTACGCCAAGGAAGCCTTCGTTCATCCGGTGGGCGATCGATACGAACGCGACGAGCAAGAAAAACATTAGCGTGTCCCGGCGCTTAATGATGTCGACCAGACCGCCAAAGCGAAACTTGCCGACCTTGGATTGAAAATCGGCGAGGCCGAGCGAGATCAGCAGCGAGATGCACACGGTGCCGAGCGCCAGCCAAAGCGTCCAGTCGGAGCCCGTCTGCTTGAGCACGTAGCCGAAGACGAGCGAGCATAATGCAAAGCCGAGCGAGCCGAACATGCGGATCGAAGCGAAGCTGCGTTTCATCGTGCTCGCGGCGAGTAAAGACATGCTGTCCATCATTGCATTGACCGGCGTCTGGAACAAGTACATAAGCGCCATAATCAGCGAGATATGCACGAATTCCTTCTGCGGCAGCAGAAGGGCGAGCGCGACGATCTGACCGACGAAAATCAGGTTAAGGACGCGGCGCAGACCCTGCGTTTTGTCGCTGATGATGCCGGCCAACAGATTCGCGAATATAGACATCATGGGTCCGACCGAATATACGGCGCCGATCTGCAGCTTGGTGAAGCCGAGGTCGTAGAAGTATAAGGGGAAAAAGGTCGCGATGAGCGTCTGCGTGGCGTAGTTGAAGAAGTGAAGACTGCGCAGAACGGTAAGTTGGGATGAAAAGAAGTTCGGTCGGTTCATCTGGCTGTATCCTCTCCCGGCATAGCCGTAAGCGTGTCTAGAACTTCGGTTTTCATGGCGCGTCGGAACAACCAATAAAGCAAGCCGAGCTCGGCGATCATGCCTCCGGACTGGGCTAAAGCGCCGAGTATGCCTGTCCAGCCCGGAAGCGAGATCGTCAGTACGATAATAAGCGCCGTTGTCACGACTGCGTTGCCCGTCTGCGATCCGAACATCAGCTTCGTCTGGCCCTTGGAAAGAATGATGCCGTTCAGCGTGTCGAGCCACGGGAAGATTAGCACGAAGGGAATGAATCCGCGCAGCGCCATCATGCTCTCGTCGAGCAGCCTCCCCTCGACGCCGAGCAAATGCGTCAGCATCCATTCGCCGGCAGGCGTGAATGCGAATGCGGATAGCAGGATCGCCGGCGTAAAGCCGATGAGGAGAACGAATCGTTTAACCTGCCCGGGGTCGGTTCGATAAAATTGCAGCGCAATCTGGTGGAAGTAAGTGAAAAAGCCCAGGCACAGGTTGGTCAGGCTGCCCGCAACCGCGAACGATGAGATAGACAGCGTGCCGCGGTCCGTATTGCCGAGCAAGGCGTTCAAGATGGGAGGCACCCACACGACAATAAAGGAAGAGAAGAGGAGCGGATTGTAAAAGCGCAAAATCTGCCTGGGGCTTTGCACCTCGCATTCGGGCGATTCATAAGGCAGCTTGCGCGCGAGGTTTCTGCCTTCCAGCCAGCTGACGAACGCTTCGATCATCATGCCAAAAACGAAGATGATCGCGCCTTGCGTCGAACTGGTGACGCCGATGTGCATGATGTATTGCGCCATCAGGAACATGCCGCCAAGGCGGAACACCATGCCGATGGTCAGCCACCGCGTTCTCATTTTATAGATGATGACCCCTTGATAGAGGCAGCGAATGCCGGAGAAAATGCTGAGGAACATCAGAACATGGTACACGTTAACCGCCGCGTCGGCGACTTCCGGCTCGGCGCCGTAGGCGCCCGCGAAAACGAGCGTGCCGACAGGCGTATAACCGATCATCGCGCCAAACGCGAGAGAAGCGCCGAACACGATGAAGGCGACCTTCAAAATGGCCCGGTACGATACGCGGTCGCGAACGAGGGCGGAGCAGGTCTCCCGGAACAGCACGGCGGGCCGTTCGCTGACCGTGAGCAAGCTCATGGCCGTCGCGTAACCGGCGATGACCAGCTCGGGATCGTCGGCTCGCGCAAGCGTGCCGTTGATGATGACATGCGAGAGGTTGATCAGTACGGCGGAAACGCCGAGCGGAATGAAAAATAAAAAGAGCGTTCTAAGCGATACGCGGTCAGGATGTTCAGGCAACGAGGTCATCTCCCATTCAAGCTACTCGGATATTATAGCAGTGTTAGAGAGCCTGCGGGCCGTTTTCAATACTTTTTCACTGGATTTACCCCATGCGAAATGATAAATTATTAAATGATGCAAGGCAGGCTGGATGTGGTGATTCAAGTGTCGGCATACGATACATGGTTAAACGCCCAATTTCTGCCGGATAGCCGGCTCGGTATCCCGCTGCCGCGCTTCGACGTGCCCTGGGAGGAGATGGACGCTCTCGAACGGGCTGGCGTCGTCGAGCGTTGGGAGCTGATCCGGGGACGCATACCGGACGCGATCATGGCGCGCGAAGCCGATATACGGCGTCTGCTGGACGAATTGTTCGATGAAGAGGATTTTGTCCGCTGCTGCTGGCTGAACGAGAAAATCTCCCAGGCCGCAAGCGTTATTCACGACTTGCAGATCTGGTATCGCACCCAGCAGGATCTTGAAGAAGAAAACATCAAGCGGCACGTTTGACGGACCGCGAGGATGCATGGAGGTACCGCGTGAGGGATGAACGATGGCTGGCGCGGACTTCTCCGCGCGGCCCGATCTCGCTGATGGTCCGCGTTTACAGGTATATCCTGCCTGAAGTGAAAATCGCGTTGGACGACTGGAAGGACCGGGCGGAAGCCATACCCGATCCGGAGCTGCGCAAGCAAGCATTGGCCAGCATCGCGTCCAAGAAGTTCCACTGTCAGGGCGGGGCCGTATACGCAGCGGCGAATCTCGGCAAGAGGGACGTGCTCATACCTCTCATCGTAGCGCTGCAGACGATCAGCGATTACTTGGACAATTTATGCGACAGGAGCACTTCGCTCGATCCGGCGGACTTCAGGCTGCTGCACGAGAGCATGCTGGACGCCGTGACGCCAGGGGCGCCGATTCGCAATTATTATGCGCTGCGCCAGGAACAGGATGACGGCGGCTATCTGGCCGCGCTCGTGGAACGCTGCCAGATTTGCACGGCATCGCTCCCGGCATACGGTTCGGTACAGGCGCAGGTGAGGGAGCTTGTCTCCTTGTACGGCGATCTTCAGGTGTACAAGCATATCGCGCAAGACCGGCGGGAAGAAGCGCTGCTGAACTGGTGGGAGCTGCACGCGTCCCGCCATCCGGGACTTCTCTGGAACGAGTTCGCAGCCGCTACAGGTTCTACGCTGGGGATGTTCATGCTTTTCCTCGCCGCGAGCGAAGACGAGCAATCGCCCGGCATGGGGCGCGAGATTGCGGAGAGTTACTTTCCCTCGATCAACGGTCTTCATATCTTGCTCGATTATCTTATCGACCAGGCCGAGGACGAGCAGGGCGGCGATCTTAATTTTTGCAGCTATTACGACGATCAGCAGCAATTGAACGAGCGGCTGCTGCGCATGGTCAGGAGCGCACGCGCCTCGGCGGACCGATTGCCGGCGTCCGGCTTCCACCGGATGATCGTCGAGGGTCTGGTCGCGTTGTACTTGTCCGATCCGAAGGTCAAGGGTCAGCGCCGCGTGAGGCAGACGGCAAAGCAGTTAATGAAGGGCAGTCCTTGGACGCGGTTGTTTTTCTGGCTCAACAGCCATCTCATACGTAAAGCGATGTAACAGCAAAGGGGAAGAAGACGATGGGAGCAGTTCAAAAAATCGCAGTATTAACGAGCGGTGGAGATTCTCAAGGGATGAACGCGGCCGTACGGGCCGTCGTCCGAAGCGCGCTGTTCCGGGGACTTGAAGTGTACGGCGTTCAGCGCGGATACCAGGGCCTCTTGAACGAAGACTTGCGCCAGATGGACCTGCGCAGCGTCGGCGACATCATTCAGCGCGGCGGTACGATTTTGCAGACAGCTCGCTGCAAGGAATTCCTGACGCCGGAAGGCCAGCAGCGCGGCGCCGACGTGCTGCGCAAGCACGGGATCGACGGTCTGGTCGTCATCGGCGGCGACGGCTCCTACCAGGGCGCTAACAAGCTGAGCAAGCTGGGCATTAAGACGATGGGCCTGCCGGGTACGATCGACAACGACATTCCGTTCACCGACGTCACGATCGGCTTCGATACGGCGACCAGCATCGTCGTCGATGCGATTAACAAGCTGCGCGACACGATGACATCGCATGAGCGTTCGTCGGTCGTCGAGGTCATGGGCCGCCATTGCGGCGACATCGCCCTTTATGCCGGTCTTGCCAGCGGCGCCGAATCGATTCTTGTGCCGGAGGTGCCTTTCGACATTCGGGAGATCTCTCAGCGCATGCGGGAGAACTTCCAGAATGGCAAGCGCCATAGTATCGTAATCGTCGCGGAAGGCGTGTGCGGCGGCGACGAGATCGCTCGCCAGATCACCGAACACAGCGGCATCGAGCCTCGCGTGACGGTCCTCGGCCACATTCAGCGCGGCGGATCACCGACGCACAACGACCGGATCCTGGCCAGCCGGCTCGGCGACTTTGCGGTCGAGCGGCTTGAAGCAGGCGATTCGGCCAAGGGCTGCGGCATCGTCAAGGGAGAGCTCGTGACGACCGACATCGATACTGTCGTTTCCACCAAAAAGTCGTTCGATATGGACCTTTACAATCTGGCGATCCGGCTTGCGCAATAAAGCGAACGAACGAAAAGACCCTTTTGGCCGGGCACGGCCAAAAGGGTCTTTGATTGTAGATTAAAATGGCGGTAAGCGCGCATGCGATAAAGCCTAAAATTGTACGCCGGACGTATAGCGGTTGGTCGCGTTCCATAGCAGGTACTCGTCTACGCCGCTGTCCTGCAGAGCTTTGATCTGCGCCTGTACTTCCGTCGCTCCGTATTTGATGTAATGCCCGCTGCCTAGCCAACTGGCCGTGAAGTCCTGGATCCATGGGCGAATGACCGGTTTGGCGTCCCCGAGAGGATCCAGCTTCTTGTGCGTATCGACCATCGCGCCTTTGATCGTAGCGTAAGGCGCTTTGTCGGGATCCGTCTGCTTGAACCAGCCGGTGCTGTAATGGCTCGGATAGATCATCGGGCTGATAACGTCGACGTTGGACGAGATCTTGCCAAAATCTTGACCGATGCCCTCGGCAGCGGGTACGGAGGCGGCATATCCGAAAATATCGACCGATACGCGAACGCCGAGCGGCTCCAGCTGTTCTTTGGCATACTTGACGAAGCCGGAAACGACGTCCGTGCGGGATTCGTCCGACTTCGTGAACTTGAGGCTGTCGGCCTTCTTCTCGAAGCCTTCCGGGAATCGCACGTAGTCGAACTGGATCTCCTTGAAGCCGAGTTTGGCGGCTTCCTTGGCGACGGCGATATTGTAGTCCCACACTTCTTTTCGATACGGATTGACGAAGCTGTCTTTTTTGCCGTTTTGCCAGACGGTCCCGTTCGCCGTGACGAACGAGAGCTCGGGATGTTTCTTCGCCAGCACCGAGTCTTTGAAGACCACGATCCGTGCGATCGGATACACCTCGTGTTTCTGAAGCGTGTCCATCAGGGCGCCGATATCCTTGATGAATCGCATAGGCGTGCCGAGCTTCTGCAATTCGGGATTATCGGTCTTGTACGTGATGTAGCCAAGGTCATCTTTAATATCGATAACCATGGCGTTCAGCGCCGTCTTGTCGAGCAAGTCGAGCAAGGTCGTCATCCGCTCGCCGCCTGCGCTATAGGCAGTGACGTATACGCCCTTTACCTTGGGCGCGTCGGGCTGCGGATCTGTGGGAGGTTTGTCCGCTTCCCCGCCGCTCGGCTCGCCGTTCGCTGGGGTTGCCGCCGGCGGTGCAACGGGGCCTCCGGTCGACTGCGACTTTTCCAAGTTGTGCCATGCGACTTGCCACAAGTTGCTCAGACTGTTTCCGCTTTCCGGTTTTTGCTGCGGGTGCCCCCATGCTGATTGGAGAAGCAGCAACAGCGTCAATAGCACATTCATTTTACTCTCTCCCCGCTTGCTCTTCCCAACTGTAACCCGATTATAAACGAGTTCAAACAGTGGATACAGAGGTATTTTGTAGAATTTTATTCGAATGCGAAGAGGACTGCGGAACTAAAAGTCAAGCGCGCCGCAGATCGCGCCTGCATGATTATGTCAACGGTTCGCCATCGCCTGCATATAGTGGTATGATCTAATGGTATGCTTTTGCCGTGCATCCTATAGCCGCGGGGCTGGCGGCTATTTTTGCCACCACGCCCGCCTGCTTGAAATCGGGAAATTCGCGTTAAAATAAGGACCCCGCATTCCATTTGCCCAAAGCTTAGGACGATGGTTGGAGCAATTGCAGCGCTTGCATACGGACGGCCTGCCGGAGAACTTGGCCTCATGGTCGAATAGCTGGAGTTTGAAGGCCGTTTTGTGTTATAATGATCTGTATATTTTTTTGGCAGAGCCGTTAGTTGATGGACCGGCACCGTTAGTTGATGGCCCCATAACAGAAGGAGTATGAAACTAATTTGAGTAAATTTACGGATTTTGGTTTGGAAAGTGATGTCCTGCAAGCAATTTCCCAGCTTGGATACGAAGACGCTACGCCGATTCAGAGCCAGGCGATCCCGGTAGCCCTTAGCGGTCGCGACATGATCGGTCAGGCGCAGACGGGAACGGGCAAGACGGCCGCCTTCGGCATTCCGCTGGTCAGCAAGATTCAAGCTTCCGAGGAACGCATCGTGACGCTCGTCATGACGCCGACTCGCGAGCTCGCTATTCAGGTGGCCGAAGAGATCGAAAAGCTCGGCCGTTTCAAGGGGCTTCGTTCCCTCGCGATCTACGGCGGTCAAGATATCGGACGCCAGATTCGCGGCCTGAGACGCAAACCGCAGATTATTATCGGCACGCCGGGCCGTTTGCTTGACCATATCAACCGCAAGACGATCAAGCTGGAGGACGTTCAGACAGTCGTTCTTGACGAAGCCGACGAAATGCTCGACATGGGCTTTATGGAAGATATCCAATCGATTCTGAGCCTTGTACCGGCCGAGCGCCAGACGCTGCTCTTCTCCGCCACGATGCCTGCCAACATTCAGAGGCTGGCGCAGCAGTTCCTTCGCACGCCTGAACATATCTCGGTTATTCCAAAAACGTCTACGACGGCCAGCACCATCCAGCAATTTTATGTCGAAGTACAAGAGCGCATGAAGTTCGACGCGCTGTGCCGCCTGCTCGACATGGAACCGCCGGAGCTCGCGATCGTATTCGGTCGCACGAAGCGCCGCGTAGCCGAGCTGTCCGAAGCCCTCATGAAGCGCGGATATGCCGCTGACGGCCTGCACGGCGACTTGTCGCAGAACCAGCGCGACGCGGTCATGCGCAAGTTCCGCGACGGCAGCATTGCCGTTCTAGTCGCGACGGACGTCGCTGCGCGCGGTCTCGACGTTTCCGGCGTCACGCACGTCATTAACTTCGACCTACCGCAAGATCCGGAGAGCTATACGCACCGGATCGGCCGTACCGGCCGTGCTGGCAAGGAAGGCACGTCCTGGTCGTTCGTTACGTATCGCGAGATGGAGCACTTGCACTTCATCGAGCGCGTTACGCGCTTCCGCATCGCGAAAAAGGCGCTGCCGACCGTCGCCGAGGCGGTCGAAGGCAAGCAACGCGTCATCGCCGATCGCTTGATCGAAGCCGTGAGCGCAGAGGACGCGGATCTTGATTCCTTCAAGGGCATCGCGACCGAACTGCTTGAGCGTCACGATTCCGTCGAACTGCTGTCCGCGGCCATCAAGCTTCTGGCCGGCGACAAGAACGACGTAGCTGTAGAGCTCACGCCGGAAGATCCGATCCGCTCCAAGAAGCGCAAATTCGGCGATCGCGGCGGCAGCGGCGGCGGTTACGGCGGTCAACGCCGCAGCGGCTATGGCAGCGGCGGACAAAGCGGCGGCGGCTATAGAGGCGGCAGCAGCGGCGGCGGTTATAGAGGCGGCAGCAGCGGCGGTTATAGCGGCGGCCAAGGCGGCAGCGGCCGCAGCAGCAGCAGCAGCTACGGTAACCGTAAGCCATACAGCGGCGACTCACGCCGTGAAGACAGCTACCGCGACGGCGGCCGTCCGAGCGGCGGACGCCGCGAAGATTCGCGCGGCAGCCGCAGCGAGGATTTCGTTAATATCTAACACCCGATTTATTTGAAGGGCAAGGTGCGCGGGCGGTGCGATCCGCACGCGCACCTTGCCGTATATCAGGAGGCGTTTCTCATGGAAATGCGCGGCATGATGGGCGGGTTCTACAAAATTTCCGAATGGATCATGCGCCTGTCCGTTACAAATGTGCTATGGGTGTTGACCTCGCTGCCGGTATGGTTTTTCCTCGTTTTCGGCGTCTTGAGAGCGTCTACAACGGACGAGCTGGTCACCATGCTCATTCCGATGGCTGTGCTGATGCCGTTCACCTGGTTTCCGTCGACCTCGGCCATGTTTTCGGTCGCCCGCAAATGGGTGATGGGAGATACGGACGTTCCGCTGCTCAAAACCTTTTTCCGCAGCTATAAGCAGAATTATTTACAGGCGATGCTGGGCGGACTGTTATATTCGTTGCTGTTCGTCATTTTGATCGTCGACTACCAGGTTTACTTGAAGAAGTTCGAAAACCTCGGCGTGTTGTCGATCTTATTCCTCGCGCTGATGGTGCTGCTTCTCGTATCGTTGTTCCAATTTTTCTCGCTGCTGTCGCATTTCCATATGAAAACGATACAACTTCTCAAAAATGCCGTCGTCCTGACGATCGGCAAACCGCTGAGATCGCTGTCCACGGCGATCGGGAGTGCGGTCATCGTGTTCATCAGCTTCAAGTATACGTTCTTGATTCCGTTTTTCATGGGAAGCCTCATCGCTGTGTTCGCCTTCTACAACTTCTACCTGACCATTCAAAAAATGCAGGCGATGGCGAACAAAGAAGAGGATCCGCTTCCGATCGAGGAATCGCCTACCCGTGATGAGGACATGCCCAAGGTTTAGCTCCGGACGAGCGGTCCCAGCTGGTTAATGAACCCAACAGGCGTGTTGAAGTTTACTTTTCTCGGCAGCCTGTATATAATGGGTATCAATCCTGCCTTGCACGTTACGGCGACACATGTTTTGAACCAATGCTGTTTCCTAGGGAGCTCTACATCGCCCTGCGGATGACACGCCCCCGAAAAGGGTAGTCAGCATGCAGCGCTGCGGGCACCCACCTGCGAGAGCGGGTTCAGAAACAAGCGCGTCGGACGGCAAAGGCGGGTTTTCCGTTATTTGGCTTTAAACCCCGGGACGGGCATGGTATGATTAGCTTTAGCGTAGGTCACCCGGAGGGAGAGAGTGGAATTTGCTGAAGAGAGTACTCGTCGGATTAATACGCAGCCAAGAACACACTGGCGACAAGGCGAAGGATCCGAAGCTGAAATCCCATTACTACCGATTGTCGAAGGACAGGGCGTTCGAGGAAGTTGCTTCCGTCCTGAAGAAAATGCAGGGTTATAAAGTACTTCATGAGGTCCCGAATATCGGAGAGCTTGTGCTTGAAAAACGGACGATGGCCGGACGCACGATGGACATTACCGTACAGATCGTGGGCACGGGCTTCGGTAACTCCGCTGTAGACATTTACTCCGCTTCCCGGGGATCGCTCGGCGATCTTGGTGCGAACTACCGCGTCATTCAGGAGATCTACGGCGTCCTGGACAAGAAGCTATCCAATTACAAAAATTGAGTTTTTAAACATAGATCTCGACGCAAAGAAGCGAGGTATAGGCTTGGGCCTTGCCTCGCTTCTGTATGTCGTATGATGTCGATCGCTCGCGTATTAGAGCAGTTCGCGAACGGCGGCTACGGCTGCATCGTAGTCCGGGTGCTCGGTCATTTCTTTAAGTACTTCGACATATACGATCTTGTCGCTGGCGTCCAGTACGAAGATCGAACGCATGTCGAGGGCGAATTCCTTGATCAGGACGCCATAGGCTTTGCCGAAGCTGTTGTCCTTGTAATCCGACAGCAAGACGACGCGATCGATGCCTGCGGCTCCGCACCAGCGGGCTTGGGCAAAGGGAAGATCCGCGCTGACGGTCAGAACTTGGACTTGTTCGCCGAGCTTCGCAGCTTCTTCGTTAAATCTTCTCGTCTGGGCGTCGCATACGCCGGTGTCGATTGAAGGTACGACGCTTATCAGCTTGATTTTCCCTGCATAATCCTTGAGAGAGACCGTCTCGACGAGGCTTTTGCTCAGTTGAAAGTCAGGTGCCTGGTCGCCGGCTTGAAGCTCGGGACCGATCAGCGTAATGGGATTGCCTTTAAACGATGCTGCTTGATTCCGTTCTTGACTCATGGATAGTTGGGCCTCCTTCAGCGAATGGACTTGACGTAACCCATTATAAATGTCGGAATTGCCGTTGTCCAATGACGAATTGCAGCCAGACAAAGGAGTGGTGGTCATTGATTTTTGTTCGCTATGAGAGTCTGAGGCAATATCTTCGTCTGTACCCCGTCAATTCGACGATCATCGCTGCCAATCTGGTCATGTTCGTGATCATGCTTTTTAACGGCGACCCTACGCGCGGCGATACGTTGGTTAAATATGGAGCGCTAACGAGCTTTCCGGGTTATGACCAGAATTGGCGGTTCGTTACGGCGCTTTTTTTGCATGCGGGTCTTGCCCATCTTGCGATGAACATGTTTGCCGTTTTCGTTTTCGCGGCGCCGCTTGAGCGGTTGTTCGGACATGCAAGATATGCTTTCTTTTACTTGATTTCCGGCGTGCTCGGCAATGTGTTCGCTGCAGCATTCTCGGGACCGGAGTGGATCGCGGTTGGAGCGTCCACTTCCATTTATGCCTTGTACGGCGCGTACTTGTTCATGGTAATATTCCAGCGATACGCGCTCGACCAAGGTTCCAGGTCGACAATTCTAGGTATTCTTGTAATCGGGCTCGTCATGTCCTTTATCGTGCCGGGCATTGGTTACTGGGCGCATGTGGGCGGTTTGCTGGCGGGATTTGTTTTGTACGCTTTGATGGGCAGTCGATTTTTGAATCGATAAGGAAGAGGGAAGGGGCTCTAATCGTGGAGCTTAGGCAATTGCAGTACTTTATCCAGGTGGCGCGCCTGCAGCACGTGACCAAGGCGTCGGAGGAGCTCCATGTGGCGCAGTCGGCGGTGAGTCGGCAGATTCATCGACTGGAGGAAGAGCTTGGCGTGAGGCTGTTTATGCAGCGTGGGCGCAACGTTCAGTTGACTCCGGTAGGTCAGCTATTTCTGAAGCGCGCGCAGAGCGTGTTGCAGGACCTGGATCGTGCGGTGAATGAAATTCACGAGTTCATGGATCCCGAGCTTGGGGAGATCAGGCTTGGATTCCCGCACAGTCTGGGAACGCAGCTCATTCCGCAGGTGATCGCCTGTTTTCGCAAGCTGCATCCGGGCGTCAAGTTCAGGTTCCGGCAAGGGATGTATCCGTCTCTGATCCGTGATATCGTTGAAGGAGAGATTGACTTAGCGTTCATTTCTCCGTTTCCCGAGCGGCATGAGCAGGTGACGGGCGAAGTCGTGCTGACGGAGGATCTGTATGCGATACTGCCCCCGAGCCATCCGCTGGCCGGGGAGGAATCGATTCATCTGGCCGAGTTGAAGGACGATACGTTCGTTTTGTTTAGCAATGGTTATTCCTTGCGACCCCTTGTATGGGATGCTTGCAGGCTCGCCGGCTTCGTGCCGACAATCGGCTTTGAGGGCGAAGAGACGGACACGATACGCGGCTTAGTTGCCGCTGGGATGGGCGTGAGCTTGCTGCCGGAGATGGCGCTCTACCAGACCGGGACAATGATGCCGGCCGTCGTGAAGGTGCGAGAACCGCAGGTAACCCGCACGATCGGTCTGATCAGGCGATCGGGCGAGAAGCCGCAGGCTGTGGTCAAGCTGTTTCATAATTTCTTGGTGGATTACTTTAGCGGGCATTACAAGCCTGTTTGAACATAAATGCAAAAGGAAAGGACCGGCTCTCGCCCGGTCCTTTCCTTTTGCATTTGCATGTCATTATTCTGACTGACATTATTATTCGCGGCTGTTCGTGTAAATTAAAACGAGGCGAATCAGCTCGAGCAACGACATAAGCGCTGCGGCTACATAGGTCAGCGCAGCGGCGTTGAGAACCTTGCCTACACCGCGTTCCTCGTCTCTAGCGATGAAGCCTTCGGCCACCATTACTTGGCGAGCCCGATTGCTGGCGTTGAACTCGACCGGCAGCGTCACCAACTGGAAGGCGACAGCGGCGGAGAAGAAGATGACGCCGAGTCCGATCAGGTTCGTAGCGGCAAAGATGATGCCGACGATGAACAGGAACGGAGCGAGGCCCGATGCGAAGCGTACGATCGGGAACATCCGGTGGCGCAGCACAAGCGCCGGATAATGCTGTTGGTGCTGGATGGCGTGGCCGACCTCGTGGCAGGCGACGGATACTGCGGCGATGGAGCTTTCGTAATAGACCGGCTCCGACAGCCGTACGACCCGTTGTACGGGGTCGTAGTGGTCTGACAGGGTACCTTGCACAGGCTCGATGGGCACATCGTGAAGGCCATTGCGGTCGAGCATCCGGCGTGCGGCCTCGTAACCGGTCAAGCCGGTAGAGGTGCGGACCTCGGACCATTTATTGAAGGTGCCCTTCACGCGGAACTGCGCCCACAGAGACAGTAGAAATGCGGGAATGATCAAGATGTACATCCAGTTGGCGTTCATATGCATCTACCTCCGTGGCGTAAATTCCTCTAAAAACGTACGTACGAGAGGCTACATAAAATTTCCCTTGTTCAAAAGAAGAAGAAGCGCTTCGATGACCGCGGCCGTCTGCGGCGTGATTGTCTTGAACAGGCGTTTGGCTTGACCCGGTTTGAGCTGCTCGAGGACCGGCTCGAGCTCCTTTACTTCCCGTTCTAGCTGGGAGAGGTGGCTCGACAGGTCGGCAATCTTGCGGTTCACCTGCTCGCTGGGCGATACGCGGCTGAGGGTCGTGAACATCTCCTTGATCTCTTCGAGGGAAAACTTTTGAGCCTTCAATTGTTCAATACGTTTAATTCGTTCGAGCGTTTCATCATTATATAGGCGATAATTGCCGTCCGAGCGCTTGGCGGCGGAGAGCAGGCCGAGGCCGGTGTAATAATCGATGGTTCGCGGGCTGACGCCGGACAATCGGGACAGTTCTCCGATCCGGTACAAATTGCGAGGCGGTTCCGCGGCTCCGTGTCGCATGAGCTTATCCCCTTTCTTATGATCGTTATGCGTTTATCATACCCAATCCCAAACCGTACAGTCAAACGTAATGCTTGTGACGAAATTATGTAGGACTAATTATGCAGGAATGCTGAAAAAATTCTCCTGATAATTACAGGAATGCTGAAGTTCATTCTCTTGACAGGAATGGTGACGCGAATTGAAAAGAGCTTCTCAATTTATGAATAGTCGACAAATCCTCTTATGTAAGGTTAAGGCCGTGTAGATACGGGTTTTAATCCGTAAATGTGATTCAATCCTTAACATTAAATTGATATTCCAGCTTTTATGTCAGATATATTAAGGAAAGTCCGAACTTTTATTCGAAATTCTTATTGTCAAATCGGTATCTTCTAACTATAATGACATTAAGGCTTTCTTAAAATGTTATGAAACATTACATGTTGGGGAGTGGTCGTATTGTTGAAGAAAAGTTTGCTCGGTTTAGGCGCATTGCTGCTATTATTCCCAACGATGGCTTTTGCAGCGGATGGTGATCCGTCCGCAGCGACGCTGGATATGGGTCTTAACGCACTGTGGATCATGGTCGCCGCCATTTTGGTTCTGCTCATGCAAGGCGGCTTCATCCTGCTCGAGACCGGCTCCACGCGCATGAAAAATGCCGGTCACGTTGCCGGTAAGACAATCTTTACGGTAGGCCTGGCTTCTCTGGTATACTGGGCGGTAGGCTATGGTATTACCTTCGGCGGCGATGCCGGCGAAAGCTTGAACAAGTTCATGGGGCTCGGCAATTTCTTCTTCGATCCGTCAATCGTGGCGGGGGAGGGCGACGCTTATCCTTCGACGATATTCTTCGTATTCCAATTGGCGTTCGCGGCCGTATCGCTCTCGATCGCATGGGGCGGTTTCGCCGAGCGCGCCAAGCTGTCCGTATACCTGATCTTTACGATCGTTTTCGCAGCGGTTATTTATCCGATCATCGCTCACTGGATCTGGGGCGGCGGCTGGTTGGCAGCCGACGGCGCGCAGGACTATGCCGGCTCCACCGTCGTTCACTTGACTGGTGCGATGGCCGCGCTCGCAGCGACCATCCTGCTCAAGCCGCGGATCGGCAAGTTCAACAAGGACGGCTCCGCTAACGAAATTCTCGGTCACAACCAAGTATTCACTTCTCTGTCCGTATTGATCCTCTGGGTAGGCTGGTTCGGCTTTAACGCCGGCAGCGCGGTGTCCGTAGGCGAAGGCTTCTTCGGATACGTCGCTTTCACGACTCAGCTTGGCGCAGCCGGCGGCGCGGTATCCGCGCTGCTGATCTCCTGGCTGTTGAAGGGCAAGGCCGACATTCCATCGATGCTGAACGGCGCCCTGGGCGGTCTGGTTGCCATCACTGCGTCCTGCGCATTCGTTGAACCTTGGGCAGCAGTCGTAATTGGTCTTATTGCAGGCGTGCTTGTCGTCGTGAGCGCACAATTTTTCGAAAAGATGCGCGTCGACGATCCGATCTCGGCGATGTCCGTACACGGTGCGGCAGGCGTTTGGGGCACGCTGGCCAACGGCCTGTTCGCAACCCAAAAGCTCGTCGACCAAGTCGGCGTCGGCAAGGCCGGTCTGTTCTACGGCGGCGGCGGCGAACAACTGTGGGTACAATTCCTTTCCGTCGTCGTTTGCGGCGCCTTCGCATTCGCTGCATCGTTTATCGTACTGTGGGTCATTAAGCAAGTGAGCGGTCTGCGCGTCACCGAAGAGCAAGAGATCATCGGTCTCGACCTGTCCGAGCACGGCACTTATGGCTATCCGGAAGCGCTGAAGCGTGCAAGTACGAACACGACTGCGCTCTGATCGACATCTCATCAGTCCCATCAAATATAGCATCGGCGTCCCGACAGGAGGTAGGACCGCATTGTCCCAGATGGACTTGGCACAGCGGTTGCTTGAAATTAACGGCGCGGGAACGCTGCATCAATTGCGGACGATCCGGGAAGAGGTGCAGGAGCGCGTCAGCGCGCTCTTGCATGAAGAGCATCGGATCGTCCCGGTCGTCGAAGCGCTGAACGAGCTGCACGACGCTTTAATCCGCCGGGTATTGACGTTGGCGGAGCAAGATACGGCACGGATGGGGCTCGTCGCTCCGCCCGTGCCGTATGCCTATTTCTTATTCGGAAGCGGGGGACGGGGGGAGCAGACGCTCGCGAGCGATCAGGACAGCGGCCTGGTCTATGGCGACTGCCCCAATCCGGAGGATGCCGAACTAGCCGCGGCGTACTTCGGCGCGCTCGGCTCCCGGATCGTCGCATCATTGTTCGAGATCGGTTATCCGCCCTGCGAAGGCAATGTCATCGTCTCGAATCCCGAGTGGTGCCTTCCGATCTCGGCCTGGGAGGAGAAGGTTGACCGCTGGTTCGAAGTGCCTAGCTGGGAAAATGTCCGGTATCTGCTGATCCTGGCAGATGCGCGTCTATTGGCCGGCGACGTCGAGCTTGGTCGCAGATGGAAAGGCCGCTACATCGGCGACATGATGTCCCATGCCGACATCGCCAGACGTATGCTCGAAAACACGCTTAGGCATAAGGTGCTGATTGGCGTGTTCGGTCAGCTCTTCGTAGAGAATTACGGGGAAAACGCGGGTAGTCTGGATATTAAGTACGGTGCTTATATCCCGATGGTCAATATTTTTCGCTTGCTGGCCATGCGTGCCGATATTCCGGCGACGAGCACGCTCGGCCGCATCCAAGCTCTTCGGGAGCTCGGGGCGATAAGCGGAGATACGGCCGACGAAGCGGCTTGGGCGTTCGAGGTGTTCCTGCGTCTTCGATTGCTTGCTTCGGGACGGGATGACAGCGGACAATGGGCCGGCAACGGCAAGCTTAGAGCCGCGCTGCTGGAGAAGGAAGAGAAAGCTCCGCTCAAGAAGGCGCTGCGGATCAGCAGGCGGCTGCAGCGCCATCTGGAGAAGGAGATGCAACGCCGCTTCGGCGGGAGGTGAATGGCATGAAGGAGCCCAAAAGTCCAATGGGCCGCATGTGGCATTTATACAAAACGGGCGGCATCACGCCGGCAATCGCTTCGATGCTGGGTTCTTCCAATGCGCAGCAAATGGCATTCATCCGGCAACTATCGCGCGATCAACGCAAGGAATCCGCTTTGGATACGCCTTTATCGGAAATGGAGGCTGTCGTATTCGACCTGGAGACGACCGGCTTCAATCCTTACAACGGCGACGAGATTCTCTCCATAGGAGGGGTCTTGATCAAGGGGGGCGAGCTCGAGGCTGCCGAGCCGTTCTATCGTCTGGTGAACCCGCGCAGAAAGATTCCGTCGCATATTACGGAGCTGACCGGGATTACGGACGCGATGGCGCAGGACGCTCCCGATCTTATGCAGGGACTTCACGACTTCCTCGACTTTATCGGCAAGCGAGTGTTGATCGCCCACGGGAGCGGCCACGACAAGCAATTCCTGAACGCCGCGTTGTGGAAGACGTCCAAGGTCAATCTGTCCCATCGCGTCGTCGACACAATGATGGTCGCCAAGTGGCTGGAGCCGCGGCGCAAAAGCTACGGTCTGGACGAGCTGCTGGAAAGCTACGGGATCGAGATCACGTATCGCCATCATGCGCTTCACGACTCGTTGATGACGGCGAAGTTGTGGTTCGCCTTCCTTGAGTTGATACAGGCTAAACAGGTATCGACGCTAGGGGATTTGTATGCCTATCTCAGCAGACATTAACGAACGCACAGCTTGAGCCTGGTCCATGTGCCGTCGCCATCCAGACCGTATGCGCGCATATTTGCCGAAGGCTGCAGGCCGACGATCAAGTGACATCCGAAGCCATCCCATCCGCGGAGATCGCTATCGCTCGGCAACGGCGGACTGGACGGATGGGAATGGAAAAAGCCGATGATTTGTTGTCGGCTTTTTTGCGCTGCGTATGCGGCTGCGATCCATGAGTCAGGTTCGAAGGCAAACGCGTTTGCTGGATCTGCGGCGGCATTTTGAATAAAAAGGAAATCGCAGATGGCTAAGACCGCTTCGCGGGACGCTCCCAGCAGGACGCCGCAAGCTTCGTAAGGAAGTGTCTGGCGGCAACCATCAGCAAGTGTGCGAAGCAGCGCCTTGCTTATATGGACTTCTATTGGCATGTGCATCGGACTCAGCCTTTCTCTATGGCGCAGTAGGATCAGTATGCGCGACCGGGAGTACGCTTGCAATGGTACGGGTGAAGGGGATGGCACGAATCTGCCGAATCCGTTAAGATGGAAGGAGCGATCTAGGCGAAGCGAGGAGAAGGAATTGAAGCGTAACGTTATCATTGTCGTCATTTTTATCGTAGCGATTGCAGGCGTGTTGGTCTATAATCTAGCCGGAAACGGAAAAGGCACAAGTGAGGCGGAAAATGGCTCTGCGGTGTCTCAGAATGGTGGATCGCCAACGAAGGAGGCGCCGACAGTAGGGTCATTGGCGCCTTCGTTAAAGCTGTCATCCCTGGACGAGAGTACGACCTACGAGGTTGATTCTAAGGCGCCGCAGGATAAGGTGCTGGTCATCAACTTTTGGGCTTCGTGGTGCGGACCTTGCGATGTCGAAGCGCCGGATCTGGTGAAGCTCTACGAGGAGTACAAAGGAAAAATCGAGTTGTACGGGGTCAATGCGACCAAATACGATACGGTAAGAGGCGCGAAGGATTTCGTCAAAGAAAAAGCGATTCCGTTCCCCGTGCTGATGGACAAAGACGGCAAGGTAGGAGACGAGTATAAAGTGTTCTCGTACCCGATCAGCTTTATCGTGGATCGTCAAGGCGTCGTCCGTCAGCGGATCGAAGGGGCCAGGAGCTTGAAGGAATGGCGGACGATGATCGAAGAGGCGATGAAGGAAGCCGCTTAATCCGGATAACGCTAGCTGCGAGCTGCAATCGAATTGCAATACTACATGTATGCAGAAACCGTTCTTCTATTAATGGGTGCTCGACGCCTCCATTTTAAGGAAAAACGGTTTTTGTTTGTTGCTCATGCAGAAGCCGCCGTTTCGCGAACAACTGCACTGCCAAGAAGCTTGGCTTGAGCGCCCTAGCGAGCAGCCGTTTTATGGATGAAAAAAAAGAGATGGGCACAGTATTCGTTGCCTCATCTCATATCATGCTGAATCAGTGGTTGACCAGGCCGAGCGTCTCGCGCGGCGCTGCGGGGGAGAAGTCGCTCTGCGCCATGCCGAGCAGCGCGTAGCGGATGCTGTCGATGAGCGCTTCCCAGCTTGCCTCGATGACGTTGGAGGAGACGCCGACCGTGCTCCAGCTGTCCTTGAAGTCCGACGATTCGATGAGCACGCGGACCTTCGCGGCTGTCGTCTCTTTTTCGTCCAGTACGCGGACCTTATAGTCGGACAAGTGAATGTCCTGAATGCCGGGGAAGTACTGGGAGAGCGCCTTGCGAAGCGCATTGTCCAGCGCGTTGACCGGGCCATTGCCTTCGGCGGCCGTGTACACCTGCTGCCCGCCGACGTTCAGCTTGACGATCGCTTCGGTCTGCGCGCCTGCCTTAGATTTCTCGACGAGAATCTTGAACGATTCGACGGAGAATACATCAACGATATCGGTGTATGCCTCCCGAAGCAGAAGCTCCAGCGATGCGTCTGCGCCTTCGAACTGATAACCCTCGTGCTCAAGTTGCTTGATTTTTTCGATCACGCCTTTGGCTTTGGCGCTGTCCGTGGTCACGTCGAGACCCATTTCCTGGGCTTTGGACAAAATGTTGCTCTGTCCGGCGAGCTCGGATACGAGCACCCGCTGCTTGTTGCCGACGAGCTCAGGCGCGATATGCTCATAGGTCTTCGAGTCCTTCAGGATCGCAGACACGTGGATGCCGCCTTTGTGAGCGAACGCAGCCGTACCTACGTAAGGCTGGTTGACCGGAAGCATGACATTCGCGATCTCGCCCACGTAGCGCGCTACGGAAGTGAGGGAGCGAAGCTGCTCGTCGGATACGACCGGATAGCCGAGCTTGAGCTGGAGCGTCGGGATAATGGAACAAAGGTTGGCGTTGCCGCAGCGCTCGCCGTAACCGTTGATCGTTCCTTGGATCTGGCGCGCGCCTGCAGCGACGGCGGCCAGCGTATTGGCCACGGCAAGCTCGCAGTCGTTGTGCGTATGGATGCCGATCGGCGCATGGACTTGAGCCGAGACGCTCGATACGATCTCCGAGATCTCGCTTGGCAGCGTCCCGCCGTTCGTATCGCACAGCACGATCCAGTCGGCACCCGCTTCGCGGGCGCGCGTCAGCGCCGCCAGCGCATATTCCGGATTCGCCTTGTAGCCGTCGAAGAAATGCTCCGAATCGAAAATGGCTTCGAGCCCGTGGCGCTTCAAAAAGGCGATCGATTCGCCGATCATGGCCAGGTTTTCCTCGAGCGTCGTCTGCAGTGCCGTATGGACATGGAAATCCCAAGTCTTGCCGACCAGCGTCGCCGCCTTCGCGCCGGATTCGATCAGGTTGCGCAGATTGCCGTCCTGCTCGCAGGAGCTGTTCTTGCGACGCGTACTGCCGAAGGCGGTCAGCTTGGCGTTAAGATTGAGCTCGCGAGCGCGCTTGAAGAACTCGATGTCTTTGCTGTTGCTGCCCGGATTGCCGCCTTCAATATAATGAATGCCCAGCGCGTCGAGCTTCAGGGCGATCTTGAGCTTGTCCTCGGCTGTAAGGCTGATGCCTTCCCCCTGGGTGCCGTCGCGAAGCGTCGTATCGAAAATGCTGATGGATTGGGTCATGGATGAGGGTACCTCCCAAGAACGTAAATAGCCAGTCGGCGAATATTCTAACTATTATAACATGCGGTGTCCCAATTGTAGAGGGAGGAATGACGAGGGGGCGGGCTGTCGGAAAGCCGCGGAGTGACCGCGGAGGCTTCAAGCATTATAATGAAGGAAGCCGAAAAACGCGCGAGGAGAATGAGCGAGATGGATGGCGGGGTCCGCGAGAAACGCGGTAGGATCATATTGCACATGGACATGAACGCCTTTTATTGCTCGGTTCATGCGGCGGAACAACCCGAACTATATAAAGGAAAGCCGACGGCCGTCGCGGGAAGCGTGGAGCTGCGCAAGGGGATCGTCGTGACGAGCTCTTATGAAGCGAGGGCCAAAGGCGTCAAGACGGGAATGACGGTCAGGCAGGCCGAGCGGGCATGTCCCGAGCTGATTCTCATCTCCCCGGACTTCGATCTCTACAGGCATTATTCGCGGGGCTTCCGGCGCATCGCCGGCGCCTATACGCCGCAAATCGAGTCCGTGTCGATCGACGAGTGCTTCCTTGACATTACCGGCAGTTCCCAGTTCGGCACCGCGATCGAGATCGCCGAATCGATTCGCCGCAGGGTGAAGGAGGAGCTTGGGCTGCCGTGCTCCATCGGCATCGGACCGAACAAGCTGCTCGCCAAGATGGGCTCCGATATGCGCAAGCCCGACGCAGTCACCGTCGTGCGGCGGCGAGACGTGCCCCGGTTGTTGTGGGGCAAGCCCTGCCAAACGTTGTATGGGATCGGCGGCAAAACGGCGGAGAAGCTATTGAGGATGAACATCCGAACGATCGGCGAGCTTGCAGCCGCGGACGAGAAGCTGCTCAAGGACAAATTCGGCGTTTACGGGTCCTGGATGAAGCGGGCTGCGCACGGGCAGGACGACTCGCCGGTCGAACCGGTGCGCGAGGCGGCCAAGTCCGTCGGCCATACGACGACGCTTCCGGCCGATCTGACCAAGCGGGAGGAGTTCCGCCGCGTGCTGTTGAACCTTGCGGATCAGACCGCGCGGCGGCTCAGGCGGGAAGGCATGATGTGCAGGGCCGTGCAGATTACGATCCGGGATCCCGACATGAAAACGATCACGCGCTCCCACACGGTCGATGTGCCGACCGAGAACGCCGATGACGTTTATAAGGTCGCATGCAAGCTAATGGACGCGAATTGGCGCGAAGGGGAGCCGGTACGCCTGCTCGGCATCACGCTGCAGAGCCTGTCGCCCAAAACGGAAACGCCTGTCCAGCTTGATCTATTTGAATACGAGGAAACGCCGCGAAAGGCCGAGCTCGTCTCCGTGCTCGACCGGCTGCGGGACAAATTCGGCGAGAGCGCGGTGCTCACGGCCGGCATGCTCACCAACGATCCGTCGGCCTTGATTCGCAACAAAAAGATAAGGGGAACGTCCCTTCAAACCGACTTTTTGCGGGAGAAGGAAGAAGGCGAATAGCGTCGCTATAAGCCGAAGCTATAGCCCGGTATTCCTTATTTTTATTTGAAAGTCGCGGTCTTTTGTATTATATTTGGATTTAAACAACGAACGTTTCCGCGTAAGGCAAGCGGGATTGACTTTTTTAGGAGGCTTATCATATTATGGCTAAATTTACGTATGTCGATAAAGACACTTGTATCGCTTGCGGCGCTTGCGGCGCCACGGCCCCCGATATTTACGATTACGACGACGAAGGATTGGCGGAAGTCATCTTCAAGGGCGACGCGAACCGGGGTACGACCGAGATTCCGGAGGAGTTGTACGACGATCTCCAAGACGCTTCGGACGGCTGCCCGACGGATTCGATTCAGATCGCCGACGAGCCCTTTAACATGTAGTTCCCGATTTCTTGCGCGGACCCATCGACCTTCCCGATTGCCTTCTGGCAAGGGAAGGTTTTTTTGCGACCTTTTTTGACAAAATTTGAACAATCTCTCCCCGGATTCAAGTATACTAGCTATGGAATGTCGATCGAATCGCAAAGGGCAGGGGAACCCGTGAGAGAGAAAATTAAAAGATTGGCTATCGCGATGAACGTGTTGCTGTTGATCGCCTTGTTTTTCGCGCACAACGAGCGGTGGCTCGGCCGCCTCGACAACATGCTTTACGACTACAATATGAAGCAAGCTGCCGGCAAGCCTCCTAAGGACGTCGTCGTGGTCGCGATCGACAACGACTCGTTGGCCGAGCTTGGACGGTTCCCATGGGATCGGGCCGTCTATGCGCCTTTTCTCGATATGCTGAACCAACCGGGCAGCGAACCGAAGGCGATCGGCTTCGATATTACGTTTAACGAAGAGACGAACGCGGACAGCGATCAGGCGTTCTCGGACGCGCTCGCCGCTTACGACAACGTCATCCTGCCCGTCATCGGGGAGACGGAAGGCGACGTGTTCGGCGAGACCGTGGCAAGGCCGGACGCCTTGCTTAAGGCTTATCGCATGGATGGCCCGCTGCCTCAGTTCGCGGAGCATGCCAAGCTTGCGAACATCAATCGGGTCGCGAGTCCGGACGGCGTCATCCGTCAGACCTGGCTCAAGATTCAGGACGAGAACGGCACGGTCTATCCTTCGCTCGCTTACATGGCGGCGGGAATGGCCGGCGCGGACCTGTCCGCTTACGACAAAATGACCGATCCCGGCAAAATTTTCGAAAAAAACAACGCGGTCGCAAAAAATACGATCACGATCGATTACCTTTTGAACACGGAGGACGTTACGACCGTATCGTTCAGCCGGGTACTCAATGGCGAGATCGATCCGAGCGTCTTCAAGGATTCGGTCGTGCTGGTCGGCTTTACGGCCGTCGGACTATCCGACGATTCGGGTCAGGACAGCGGGACGACGCCGATCGAAAAGAAAATGCAGCTCGTTTACGTGCACGCCAACATCGTGAACCAGCTGCTAAGCGGTACGTCGGTCGGTTATGCGCCGGCGTGGACGATCTGGCTGGGCGGACTCGTGCTGTTCCTTCTATTTATATTGCTCCCTTGGCGCCTCAAAAACATTTACTCGATCCTGCTGTATCTCGCGGCGGCTTCAGGCCTGGTATACGGGCAGATGCTTGCTTATAGCGCCTATAAGATTCAGATCGGCGTCGCTGACACGATCCTCGCGGTCACGCTTGCCTACCTGACCAACGTGTCGCTCAAGTCGTATCTGGAAAGCGCGCAAAAGCATTTCGTCACGCGTCAGTTCGGCCGCTATATATCGCCCGATCTAGTCAAGCAGATCGTCTCTCAGGATATCGACATCAAGCTCGGCGGCGATTCAAAGACGATCACCGTATTGTTCCTGGACATCCGGGGCTTTACGCCGCTGTCCGAGAAGCTCACGCCGTCCGAATTAGTCGACACGCTGAACACGATGTTCAATATGATCACCGAGACGACGCTGGCCAACAGGGGCACGATCGACAAGTTCATCGGTGACGCTGCCATGATATTGTTTAACGCGCCGCTCGACGTCGAAGACCATGAGCGGCTCGCGGTAAAGACTGCCTACGAGATTCAGCAGGGCATGAACGAGATCAGGCGGACGATCCGCGAAAAATACGGCTGCGAGGTCAACGTCGGCATCGGCATTCATACCGGCACCGTCGTCGTCGGCAATATCGGCTCCTATCTGCGCGTGGACTACACGGCGATCGGGGACAACGTGAACATCGCGGCGCGGATCGAATCGCAGACCAAGCCCGGTCAGATCATGGTGTCGGACGCCGTATATGCGAAAACGGTTGACTATTTCCGGTTTGACGATGGCGAGGACCGGATGTTCAAGGGCAAATCGCTG
Source organism: Cohnella sp. GCM10012308 (assembly GCF_042649185.1). Classification (NCBI taxonomy): domain Bacteria; kingdom Bacillati; phylum Bacillota; class Bacilli; order Caryophanales; family Paenibacillaceae; genus Cohnella; species Cohnella sp. GCM10012308. Next base: position 2,090 of record NZ_JBHRYU010000056.1, on the reverse strand, counting down.
CCGATTCGCGTATACGAGCTGCTCGGGGTCGCGGGAGCGCCCGCGCCGACAATTGCTGCTTCAAAAGACCATTTGAACGCGATTTAGTGACTTTTGTCGGATTTTCCCGACTTTATGCTTCTATAAAATAGGAATTAACGGATTTACGAGATCGAGTAGCCTATGAAGGAGAATGAAAATGAAAGCATGGAATCGCAAAACGGCCGGCGCCGCGGCGGCGCTCGCACTCAGCCTGACCGTACCCGGAGCCGCGCTCGCGGCAGATACGGGCTGGCTTCAATCGGGCGGCCTCTACGAGATTCGCACCTGGGCAGGCCAGTCCGAATGGGGAAGCCAGGACGGCCCGCTCGCAGGGGCGACGCTGTTCAAGCCGCACTCGGTCGCCGTTCGCGCGGACGGAAGCCTGGCCGTGTCGGATAGCGGGAACCATCTGATCCGTATGCTCGCCGCGAATGCGCTGACTACCTACGCGGGGCACTTCTCCGGATCCGACGAAGGCGGCCTGCCGACGGGTTCTTATCATGACGACCTGTCGGATCGCGCGCTGTTCGACCAGCCGCTTGGCATCGTCTTCGATGCGGCAGGCAACGCCTTCGTCGCGGACGCGGGCAACAATGCGATCCGCAAGATCGGAGCGGACGGCAAAGTGACGACGCTGGCCGGCAACGGCCTGGTGGGTTCGGCCGACGGAAAAGGCAGCGCCGCCGCGTTCAACGCGCCGTCCGATGTCGCCGTCGATGCAGCGGGCAACGTATACGTGGCGGATACGCTGAATCACGCGATCCGCAAGATCGCGGCAGACGGCACCGTTACGACGCTGAACGCGCCATCGACGCGAGTCGGCCAGTACCTGCCAGGCGCTGCGGAGAGCTTCGGCGACTATGCGGACGGACCGCTGGCAGCGGCCAAGTTCAATGAGCCGAGCGGACTGGCGCTCGACGCCAAGGGCAACCTGTACGTAAGCGACCGCGGCAATCAGCGCATCCGCTATATCGACTTCGCTGCCGGCACGGTCAGCACGGTCGCAGGGACGGCGCCGGCGCTTGGCGCCGACAATCCTTATGCCGAAGGCGAATACCTGGACGGCGCGGCCGCCTCGGCGCGATTCGACGCACCCGAAGGCCTCGCGATCGCGCCGGACGGGACGCTTATTATCGCGGACAGCCTGAATCATGTCGTCCGGCTGCTCAAGGACGGGCAGGTGAAGACGCTGGCCGGCGAAGCGACGGAGCCGGGAGCGGTCGACGGCGTCCTCTACGCGGCGCAGTTCGACCATCCCACCGATGTCGCCGTCCTGCCGGACGGCAGCCTTGCGATCGCTGACGAATCGGGCAACAAAATCCGGCATCTTGAGAAGTACGCGGGAGCGGCTGGACTGAAAAAGGACGGCGCGATCAAGACGCTGTTAAATGGCTCGCCGCTGGGATCGGACAAGCCTGCGTTCGTATCCGGCGGCGCGACGTACTTGCCGCTGCGTGCTGTCGGCCAGGCGACGGGCTTCGCGGTGACGTACGATGCCAAGACCAAGTCGGGCAAGCTGACCAAAGGCGATGTCGTCTACTCGGTGACGAACGGACAGAAAAAGGTCTCCAAGAGCAGCGGCGGCCTCAAGTCCGATCTCACGCTGAATGCCGCCCCGGTGCTCAAGGACGGCAGCTTCTACGTGCCGGTCCGCTTTTTCGCAACGGAGGGCGATCTGGACATTCAATGGGATGCTTCCGTCCAGACCGTCATCATCCGCAGCAAAACGTTCTAAACGAGATGGCTCATCGGGACCGTTCGCAGCGCTTGCCGCTGACGGACGGTTCTTTTTTCGGAATGTTAGATAAGCGGCAATTCTTGGGCAGGTTAGTGTGTTTTGGCGTGCCGGCGCTCATCGGGGTTTGGGTTGGCCCGCCTAAAACCTGCATTTGTACAGGTATTTTCTGTCGGCTCGCGACAGTTTATGAAATACCTGCAAATACGGCTAGGCCCCCTAAAACTGGAGTCATGGCCTACAATGATTCGATCTTTACAGCGTAGGTCTTTATTTCGCGCGATTACACCGATCTGTAATAGTCTGAAGCGTCTTCCAATGTCTTGACCCATGC
>NZ_JBHRYU010000055.1:0-32754 GCF_042649185.1 Cohnella sp. GCM10012308 | reverse complement strand
TACAACCGCAAACGAATCCATAGCTCGCTGGGATACCTGTCGCCGGCTCAGTTTCGTGCACAATTTTCTGTAAGAGAGATAAGCTAAAACTCGTTAAAGTACTGTCCACTTTCTTGACAGAGGTCCACACACATCCTTATTTCCGCCAAACACGCTCCGCAGCACCGAATAGCGATGCGGCACATCCTTATTCCGGGCAGACACGCTCCCCGGCACCGAATAACGATGCCGCACATCCTTATTCGGATGCCTCCAGGAACGCTGCGCGGACTAAAAGCGCCCGGCGTCAGCGCCAAGCAGCCTGTCCCGCTCTCGTTCAGCCGATCGTGTACAACCTGCTCGTTTCCTCCCAGATCTCGCCGGGCGACAGCGCGAAGAGTCCCGCCTGCTCCTTTTCCTCCGGCGACAGCTCGATGTTCGGCGCGTTGACGAGGTTGACCTGCGGTTCAGGACAGAAGTAGCCGCCCTTGGCGCCGTCGTTCCAGATCATCCATTGCTTGTAGCCTGTGCCGACGTCGTAAACGAGCTTCACGCCCGCGCGCGTGTCCGTCAGCTCCATCCGGTTGCGGCCGTTTTGCGGAGCGGCGGTGTAATGATTGTCCAGCGACTCGAAAAACGGGGACTGCGTCCCGTCGCGCATGCGCGCCTCGGCGTCCGTGAGCGGCAATCTGCGCTTGGTCGGCAGCATCCGGCCGTCTGCGCCCATTTCCCAGCGTTCGCCGACCGTCAGCTTGAACGTATAGTCGTCCGGCGTACTGCCCGGCACGAACGGCGCGTTGACCGCCGTATGGAAGGCGAGCAGGCATGGCATCGTGCCTTCGCCGTCGTTGCGCACGCTGACGCGTTGATGGAGGCCGTCGCTGCCGAGCGTATACTCAAGCCGAACGGTAAACGCGAACGGAAACCGCGCGTACACCGCGTCTCCTTTTGCCACCTTCACGCTGAATACCGCACGGGCGCCGAGCGCGTCGGCACTGAAGCCGTCGACCTGCCAGGGAATGTTATAAAGGAAGCCATGCAAATGGTTGTTGCGGTCAGCCTCGTTGACGGGCAGCTCGAGCACGCGGCCTTCCCACGGGAACTTGCCGTCCTCGAAGCGGTTGGGCGGGAAAAGCACCGGGATGCCGTGCACCATCGGGCGCTCCGTGAACGCTTGCAATTCGTCCGCAGCCGGCTCCCGCAGAAAGGCATATCCCCGCTCCGTGTCCCGGAAAGCGATCAGGTTGGCGCCGATCTCCGGCAGTACCGCCGCCTCGTACGGACCGGCCTTTAGCCACACTGCCTTCAAACCCTCATACTGACCCTCGTAAGCTTGCGTATTCGCTGTCATCGTATCCTCCCAGGCGTATAGCGTGACTTGTACGTACATTCACCCTAGCATATCATACACTCCGCGGCGGGTAACAGAAGGAGCTGGCAAAATAACTCTAACGGCCATGAAGAAACGTTCATTTGGAACCTCGGGGGCAAGCCATTATAATGGAAGACGTGATGTTAAAAACGGCTCGCGGACCGCTTCGGCGAACGGGGCCGCTTTTATCGAAAGACGGTTTGGCCCAAGATGCGGAAGTAAATATTCCGCGAGGGCGGATCGCATAATTTAAAAAGGCGCAGGAGGAGAATCAGCAATGGAATTCCGGATTGAACGCGATACGATGGGCGAGATTCAAGTCCCTTCGACCGCTATGTGGGGCGCGCAGACCGAGCGCAGCCGCCAGCACTTCAAGATCGGCACGGAGCGGATGCCCAAGGAACTGATCACGGCGTTCGCCCAACTGAAGAAGGCGGCCGCACAGGTCAACCACAAGCTGGGCAAGCTCGATGCCGACAAGAAGGATGCGATCGCAGCCGCAGCGGACGAGATCGTCGCCGGCGAATGGGATGCCGAATTCCCGCTCGTCGTCTGGCAGACGGGCAGCGGCACGCAGTCCAACATGAACGTCAACGAAGTTATCGCGCGGCGCGCCAATCAACTGCTTGAGGCGAAGGGATCGGACAAGCGCGTTCACCCGAACGACGACGTGAACAAGTCGCAGAGCTCCAACGACACGTTCCCTACGGCCATGCACGTCGCGAGCGTGGTCGCGGTCGACGAAGTGCTGATCCCGGCGCTCGGCGAGCTGAAGGAAACGCTGCGCGCGAAGTCCGAAGCGTTCATGGATATCGTCAAAATCGGCCGTACCCACCTGCAGGACGCGACGCCGATCACGCTCGGCCAAGAGATCAGCGGCTGGCACGCGATGCTGGAAAAGACCGAGCAAATGATCCGCAGCAGCGCGCAGACGCTGAAGGAACTGGCAATCGGCGGCACGGCGGTCGGCACCGGCATCAACGCGCATCCGGCGTTCGGCGACGGCGTCGCCCAGGCGCTGAGCGAAGCGACCGGCGGCAAGGGCTTCGTGAGCGCGCCCAACAAGTTCCACGCGCTGACCAGCCACGACCAATCCGTCTTCGCTCACGGCGCGCTTAAGGCGCTCGCGGCCGATCTGATGAAGATCGCCAACGACGTGCGCTGGCTCGCAAGCGGTCCGCGCAGCGGCATTGGCGAGATCACGATCCCCGAGAACGAGCCGGGCAGCTCCATCATGCCGGGCAAGGTCAACCCGACCCAGGCCGAAGCGATCACGATGATCGCCTGCCAGGTCATGGGCAACGACGCGACGATCGGCTTCGCGGCTTCCCAAGGCAACTTCGAGCTGAACGTGTTCAAGCCGGTTATCCTGAACGCATTCCTACAGTCGGTCCGCCTGCTCGCGGACGGCATGCGCTCCTTCAACGAGCACTGCGCCGTCGGCATCGAGCCGAACCGCGAGGTGCTGAGCCGCAACCTGGAGCAATCGCTCATGCTCGTCACTGCGCTCAACCCGTACATCGGCTACGAGAACGCCGCCAAGATCGCCAAGCTGGCGCACAAGGAAGGCCTCACGCTCCGCGAAGCCGCCCTCAAGACCGGCCTGCTGACGGACGAGCAGTTCACCGAATACGTGAAGCCGGAAGACATGATTCACCCGAAGGAATAGAACATACTAGATTGGAACTAGCCACTCTCGGTCGTCATTTGACGGCCGGGAGCTTTTTTTGGTGCCGCCGAATGGCTTCATGCGCCTTTTCTGTGCATAATCGCGCCGTGATCGAACGCACCCAGGCTCCTAGCGCCCTCCTTGCACATTTTCTGTGCATCATCGCGCCGTGACCCGCACGCAACCGAGCCTCGCTCGTCCTTCATGCAAATTTCCGTGTGCTTCCACCCTCGCGCCGCCTTTTCGCTGACAGCCGCGGACATAGCATCCGTTATTTCTGAGCGCCTCGCAGCAATCAGACAGTTTGCGGACTGAGGAGCCCCTATTTACTCAAAAATCCGTCTTGAACACGGCGTACAGGTGGAATAACGGAGCTGTAGTCCGCAGCCAGGTCTATCCGGCTCCATTTGGCGAGAATAACGGCCCCCCTGTCCGATACGCCTAAATTGTGCGAAAAGCCGATATCGCTCGCCCCCAATAACGCAAAAGAAGCTCCGTCTCCGGAGCTTCTCCCGTATTCAACATTTAACGCACTTAACCAGCGCGCTTACCCCGCTCTACGCGTCGCGCGACACCCGCCCGACGGCGCTGTCGCCGCCCGCCGAGGTCGACCGCCGGCCCATGAACGGCCACCAGTTCGCCTCGCCGAACGTGCGCACCATGACCGGCACGAACAGCGGCAGCACGATGACCGCGTACAGGAACAGTCCGCACAGCACCATCGTCGCGATCTGCAGCAGCGACATGACGCCCGACGGCAGCATCGCCGCGAACGTGCCGCCCAGGATGAGCGCGGCGGACAAGATGACGGTGCCCATGTTCCGCATCGCCTTCAGGATCGCCTCTTGCGGCGGCAGGTCCCGGTATTCGCGGAACCGGTCCATCAGGAAGATGCTGTAGTCGACGCCAAGCGCGATCAGCAGCACGAAGCCGAAGAACGGAACGGTCCAGCTCGTGCCCGAATGCCCGAGGATCCGCACGAAAATAAGCTCCGTGATCGCGAGCGACGTGTAGTACGTTCCGAGCAGCGAGATGACCAGGTAGATCGGAATCACGATCGACCTGAACATGAAGATCAGAATCAGACCAATGCCGATCAGCATGAGCACGACCGTCCGCGAGTAGTCTGCGGAGGAGATCTCGTGCAGGTCGTTGTTGGCGCTGGTGACGCCGCCGATCTCGTGCGTCGAGCCCGCAGCATAAGCCGTGCCCTTCAAGCCGCGGTCGATCGCTTGCTGCAGCGGATCGATCAGCTTCATCGTCTCGAGCTCGTACGGATTGCCCGAGAAAATGACGTCCAACGTCGTGATCTTGCGATCCTTCGAGGCGTAGACGTCAAGCGCCTGCTGGAAGTCCGTACGCTGAATCGCATCGGCCGGAATGAACCAGCCGCTCAGGTCGCTGTCCGATGCCGAGGACAGCTCGCCGATGTAGTCCTGCGCCGACTTCAAGCCGCCAGACACCTGGTCAAGGCCGCTCACGCTCTTGTCCAGGCCGCTCGTCAGCTCGCCCAGCTGATCGTTCAGCTGCGCGAAGCCGTCGCCGAGCTGCTGCTGGCCGTCCGCCAGCTTGTCGAGCCCGCCGGTCACGCCGGGCAGCTGCCCGACGATCTGGCCCTGCCCGTCGGCAGCCTGCTGCAACCCGCCCTGCAGCGAAGCGATGCCCGCGGACAGCTTCTCAAGACCCGCCGACAGCTGCGCCTGGCCATCCGCGGCTTGCGCAAGGCCCGCGTTCGCCTGCTTCAGCCCCGCCGTCGCGCCGTCCAGCTTGGCATTCAGCTGCGACAGCCCGCCCGCCAGCTGCGAAGCGCTCGATTGCAGTTGGCCGAGCGAAGCGACCGCCCGCTGGTAGTCCGCATCCGAAGCCAGCTCCGGATACTTATCGCCTAATCCGCCGATGCCCGTGCCCAGATCGGCAAGACCGTCCGCCAGCGCCTTCTGCTTGGCTGCAATGTCGCCGTAGCCGGCGCCGAGCTGACCGAGCCCGCTCGCCAGCTGCCCATAGCTCGCCTCCAGCTTGCGGCTCGCGGCCAACAGCTGATCGGCGCTCTTCTTCGCCTGCGCGGCGCCCTGCCGGAGCTCGCCGGCGCCGGCCGTGCCGCTCTTCAGCCCCTTCTGCACGGCCTTCAGGCCGCTCTCCAGCTCCGCGATGCCGCTCTTCAGCGACTGCGTGCCCGCCACGAGCTTGTCGGCGCCTTCGGCCGCCCCGTTGAGCTTGGAGGCATTCGCGCTCAGCGACTTGCTTGCGTCGGCGAGCCCTTTGGACACCTGCCCGATGCCTTCGGCGCCTTGGTCGAGTCCGCTGCCGAGCGTATCGACCTGCGACGTCACCTGAAAGTCCTTGGGCGCCTCGCCCGTAGGCCGCGTCGCGCTTCGGACCGCTTTGACGCCGTCGACGCCGGCCAGCTCGCGGCTCACGCGTTCGATCATCGCCAGTCCTTCGGACGTGTCGATCGCCTTGTCGGTCTTGAGCACGACCGTCGTCGTCAGCGACTCGCCAGGCCCGAAGCTGTCCGCGATAACATTAAAGCCCTTGACCGATTCATACCGGTCGCCGATCTCGTCAAGCGAGTTGAAGGAGATCGAGCCTTTATAAATAGAAAGAAACGGGGTCAGCACAATCGCCAGCACGAGCAGCGACCAGAGCGGCCGCTTCAGGGAAAAGCTGCCCATGGCGCCCCAGAAGCCGCTCGGCTTGTGCTCGAGCGAGCCGCGCGTCGGCCAGAAGATGGCTTTGCCCAGCACGGCCATAAAAAACGGCACGAGCGTCACCAGCGCGATCAGCAGCACCGCGACGCCTACGGCGACCGCGACGGCCGACTGGTACAGGCTGAACGTGGAGAAGCCGATGCAGGCGAAGCCGACGAGCACGGCGAGACCGGCGTACATGACGGTTTTCCCCGCCGTCCGGTACGTCGTCAGAATGGCGTCGACCTTGTCGCCGCCGTTGTGCGCCAGCTCTTCCTTGAAGCGGCTGATGAGCAAAATGCAGTAGTCCGTGCCAATGCCGAACATGACAGCGACCATGAAGATCTGCGTAAAATTCGACAACGGAAAATCGAGATACTTCACCAAATAAGAAACGACCGACTGCGCCGCGATGTAGCTGATCCCGACGGTGAGCAGCGGGATGAAGGGCGCGATCGCGGACCTGAACACGAGGAACAAAATCGCCAGAATGAAGACGACGGTGATGTACTCCGTCTTGTGCAGCCCTTCTTGGGAGCTCTGGACGACGTCCTCCTGGATGATCCAGTTGCCGGTATAATAGTGGTCGACCTTAACGTCGGCTAGCGCATCCGACAGGTCCTTTCGCACGTCCGACAGTTCGCGTCCGCCCGTCTCGACCGAGAGCAGGGCTAGCACGGTCTTGCCGTCCTTGGACACCATCTGGTCCTTGAGTTCGGCCGTATCGAAATGTGTCGTGACCGACACGATGCCAAGCTTCTCTTTCTCGGACACCAGCTTGCCGATGCCTGCTTTGATCTCGGACATCTGCGCATCGGTCAGCGCGGCGTCGCTGTGGAAGACCAGTACGGTCGAGTTGCCGCTGCCGCCGCCTTCGCCGTCTCCCGCGCGCTGCGCATCCCGCTCGTGCAGCAGCTCGTTCGCGTTCATCGACGTGTAGCCGTCCGGCACGGTGATCTGCCCCTTCTCCCGCACCAGGTCCGCCATATTCGGCGCCGTCAGCACGAGACCGGCCAAGACGGCGAGCCAGAGCGCGAGCACCGCCCATCTGAATTTTACGATGCTTCTCATGAATCCTCGCCGCTCCTCTCCTCGGAAGCCTGGCTTCCGCTATCCATGACGGCGCGAGCCAGCTTCTCGTAGGTTTCTATGAATTGATCGGCTTCGGCCTCGTCGAACGCCGACACGTATGCGCCGAGCAGCGATCCGATCCGCTCGTTCAAGTCGGCTGCCAACCGCCCGCCCGCCTCAGTCAACCTTAAGTACAATACGCGCCGGTCCTTATCGTCCGGGCTGCGCACGATCAGGCCTTTGTCCACCAGACGCGTCACGATCGCCGTAATCGAGCTCTTGCCCACGCAGAATACGTCGGCCAGCTCGGTCGACGTGCAGTCTTCGCGCGTCCCCACGTACTGAATGATCGCGAACTGATCCAGCGTCAGATCGCCGGGCATCTCCTCCCGCAGCAGCGCGGTCATGCGCCGGTTTACGGTAAACATCGCAGCCTTGTACCGCTCGATGAGACCATTAAGCTTCGGTCCGGCCAGCATTAATATCACCCTCTAATTATTCTATAGTTGAATTGTTTCACTATCGAACTATATCACCGGCGCCGTTTAACGTCAATCTCCTTCAGCACGCTCCTCCTTGAAACCCGAATTACCAAATTGTTTATCGTTACGAAATCAAAGGTATCATCTAAAATACTTTCTATGGACCTAAGATAGGTATATTGGATTATTTTTCTAACCAAATATTGGTTATATAATCTTATGTAACTAAAATTTCGACATTTCACGCTATGAAACGCCAAAATTCATCGACATTTAATCCTTATGCCTTAAAATATGTCGAACCATGCAAAGATGATTCCGAATGCCGTCGTAAAGACAAGCTGCCTGTGGTAATTATTGTAGAAAGCCATGCGACCGATTGTGTCGGGACAGGAGCGATGCGACGAAATGATCATTCGACTCATCGCCATACTCGGCGTGTGCGCGGCGATGCTCGCCGGCTGCGATAAAGGAGCGCCGCGCGCGGGAGACGAGGCTGAGAGCCCGCTGCCGCCCAACCGTTACGGCGCCTCCGCGGCATACGACGAAGGGCGCGCCGCACTCGAAGCATTCCTTGCGAACCGCATGACCGGTCCGGACGGTATCTACACGAATTTGCTGGAGACCGCACAGGACGCCACCGCGGCGAGCGGCCACGAGATCCTGAGCGAGTCTGCCGGACTTTTGATGCGATACGACGCGCTGGATGGCCGGCGCGAGCCGTTTGCGGAGGCGTGGAGTCGCGCCAAGGCCCTATTCGACATGGACGCGTCGTTCAGTTACCGTTACAGTCCGCTGTCGGATCGGCGCTATCCCGTCAATGCCGCCGTCGACGACCTGCGCATCATTCGCGCGCTCTATGAAGCGGGCGCCATTTTCAAGGACGCCGCTTATACGGCCGAGGCCGACAGGTACGGACAGCGTTTCTACGCTTACAACGTCAAGGACGGACGGCTCTACGACTTTTATGACGAGACGTACAAGACGACCAACGACTTTCTGACCTTGTGTTATGTCGATCTGAAGACGCTCGGGATGCTGAACCTACCGGACGACGATAAGAAGATACTGCTCGAAAAAGCCCGTCGCACGGCTGAAGGCGGCTATCTCGGCGACGCGTTTCCTTTTTACGAGACGCGCTACGATTACGGCGCGGGCAAATACGCGTCTCCCCAGGACATCCGGACCGTAGAATCGCTTGTGACGATCCTGCACTTGTCCGAGGCCGGGCTCGCGCATCCCGAGAGCATCGCGTACATCAAGAAACAGGTCGGCGCCGGCACGCTTTTCGGTACATACAGCCGGGACGGAGCGGCGAAGGACGACGTGCGCTCCACCGCGATCTACGCGCTCGCCGCCATGATCGGGTCCGCCGCGGGCGACAAGGAGTTATATGAAGAGGCGATCGCGCGAATGAACGAACTGCGAACGACGGGAACCGGAGGACCGCTGGACGGCGGCTTCGGCGATCCCGCGACGGGCCAGGCTTACTCGTTCGACAATTTGACGGCCCTGCTGGCTTACGCTTACTAGATACAGCCTGCAGGCCGGGAAGGAGAGGAGAATATGAGCCGATCGGAACCGTCGGGCACGGGGACGACCGCCGCCTATTGGAAACGTCTTTTCAGAGCGGCGACCCGCTACGCTTCTCCCTCTTTGCTCGCGGCCGCCGCGGTGCTCGCAATTACGGCGGCCGCCTTGTTCGTCAAGCCCTATATCGGCATGGCCGATAACGGCGACTATTTCCGCATCCTCTACAGCAACGGCATTTACTTCAACGCGCCGGATTACGCCAGCCAATATTTCGGATATTTCGTCAAGCACTACGGCATCTTCCAGTACTTCAACGAGAACGGCGCCACGCTCTCATCGTCACAGTCGCTGTTCATTCGTATCGCGCTGCAGCTGAACGTTTGGTTCCTGGATGCCCGGACTTTCGATATTCGCGTCCAAGCGGCCTTCTATTTGACCCTTTACGCCGCAGCCGTCTATATGCTGGTCGAGGCGTTGACCTGGAAAGCGCCCGGCAAGCGAGGATATGCCATCGCAGCGCTCGCGGTCTTCATCTTCGGAGATACGGCCTATACCGCATATTTCAACTCCTTCTTCAGCGAGGCTTTAATGCTGATCATGTCTCTGTTCGTGCTGGCCTCGGGTATGTTGATCTATCGCCGTAGATTCAACGATTATGCCATGCTCGCCGTGTTCGTCGTCAGCGCGCTGCTGCTCGTCACGAGCAAACAGCAAAATGCGCCGCTCGGCATTCTGATCGCCTTGTTCGGCATCTGGGTGCTGCTGGCGCGCAGCGACCGACGGTACAGGCTTAGTGCGGCCGGCGGCTTGACGCTGCTGCTTGTCGTCAGTATCGCTTCCTATGTGCTGATTCCGCAGGAATTCGTCAATATCAACAAATACCATGCCATGACCCGAGGCGTGCTGCCGGATTCGAGCGATCCCGAGAAGTCGCTTGAGAGCATGGGAATCGACGGGCAGTATTCGCTGCTCAGCGGCACGATCTATTACGAGCCCTATACGACGATCGACGTGAATTCCAACAAAATGCTGACCGAATTTTACGGCAAATTCGGCTTCGGCAAGGTGCTTGCCTATTACGCGGCGCACCCGGACCAGGCAGGGCGAATGCTGAACCTAGCGGCCAAGGACGCGTTTACGACGAGACCCGAGGCGATGGGCAACTTCGAGAAATCGGAAGGTCATGCCTCCGGCGCGCAAACGCATTTCTTTTCCTTGTACAGCACGCTCAAGAAGCTTCTGACGCCTAAAACCTTCGGCTTCCTTTTCCTGTGGACGATTGTCGTCGTCGGGCTGTACATGCCTTCGTTCGTCTCCGCCGTGCGCGCCAAAAACCGAAGGCAGGCGGTCAGGCTGCCTCTGCTGCTCATGATGATCCTGCTCGGCCTCGCCGGGATCGCGATCTCGATCGTGGGCGCCGGCGACGCCGACTTGGCCAAGCACGAGTTCATGTTTACGATCGCCTTCGACCTCGTGACCTTCATGACGATATCCGACGCGGTGCTCGGACGCCTCTGGCGCAACGTGCCGCTGCGTCCGGACACGGCTCCCGCGGCGACGACCGCCGCCTAAGCGACCAATCACGCGAGGAGGAAGATTCATGCGAAAGAGATTCGGCATGCCGGGGACTGCGGCGCTAATCGTGTTGGCGTTCGCGCTCGCATGCACTTCCATCTCCGCGAGACCCGTCTACGCCGCCGACGCACCCGCTTCATCGGCGAGTCCCGTGCTGCTCCTCTACGACAGCCTCGCCTTGTCGACGCCGCGGGCGGGCAACGTGGAGACGCTCGAGCGGCTGTTCGCCGCCTACGGCATAGAGGTCGCCGCGATGCCCGTCGACCGCTATGCCGCAGGAACCCTGAAGTCTTACAAGCGCGTCGCGGTCGTACGCAACGCTCCCGATCTCTCCATTGCAGGCAGCGCGCTTGCGTCGGATCTGGCATCCTACGAAGGAGATTACCTGCAGATCGGAGGGCAGGAGCTCCCCGACCGCATGCGGGCCAAGCTGGGCCTGAAGCTTGCCGCCGCGCCGCTCGATTCGGTCCGCCTCGATGCAGGAGACTACAGCCAGACCTTATCGGCCGTCGAAGACTTGGACTACGTCGCTGGAGCTTCAGGCGATGCCAGCCGCTTCGGCTCGCTGACGTTCACGAGCGACGGAACGCGCTCGCCCTATGCCCTATCCGCGGACGGCTACGCCTACGCCAGCTACCTGGCCGGCGGCGATCTAACCGAGCTTGCGTTGGCTTATGCGATGAAGGACTGGCTGCACGCGAGCGGCGAATTCGGGACGTACATGCTGATCAAGGAGATTTATCCCTTCTCCGATCTCGAGCTGCTGAAGACGCTAGCCGACCGGCTCTACGGCGCCGGCGTCCCTTTCTCAGTCAGCGTGAAGCCCGTTTTCTACAACACGGACTACCCGGCGATGCAGCGATATCTCCAAGCGCTGCAATACGTGCAAGCCCGCAACGGCAGCATCGTTGTCGATGCGCCGGCCGTCGCCGCCACTTCGACGGCCGGCGACGGCTCGCTTCACGGCAAGATGAGCGGCTTCGTCGAGCTTCTTGCGGCGAACGGCATCGCGCCGCTCGGCATGGGCGCAGGCCTGTTCTGGACCTACGACAAGGTCTACGCCTCGCAGGGCATGTCCTTTTTCGATTCGGTCTTCCTTGAGCCCAATGCGGACGGGCAGCACGTCCAGTCCACGGCCGCGTCCACGGCCTTCGTATTCTCGCCGTTCGTCATGCCGTTCGCGCAGCTGCAGAACTTCGAGCAGCGCGGCACCGCCCTGCGAACGCCGCTGCCGCTGAATCTGGCCCTCTCCTTCGACCTGTTCCAGGACGAGGCCGCCATGGAAGACGCCATCGATACGATCTCCCGCAGCTGGATTCCCTTTGCAGATCTGAAAAACGGGACGCACGCGGTACATACGGACCGGCTGACCGTCCAGTCATCCGGCGGCAGCCTGCTGATCGACGGCCAGCCGCTGGATATCGGCAAGCACGAGCGAGCGGTGGACGAAGATTATGCCTACACCGCAGCCGCGAAGACCAGCTTTGCCAAGCTGTTCGGCATCCAGAACCAAATTCTCATGGTAATTATCGGCACATCCCTTGCCGTGTTCGGTCTCTTCCTGTTCATTGGCTATCGTCGTTATAAACGAAAATTCCTATATCCAGGAGGCCGTCATGACTCCTTTTGACATTTTGATGCTGATCTCGGTCATCTGTATCTGGTCGCTGCTGCTCGTGAACGTCGTGCTGATCGTCGCCGGCTATCTCTTTTATCTGCAGACGGACCGCCTGCCCGTGCCGGCGCTGCCGGAGACGCCTCCGTTCGTATCCATTATGGTGCCGGCCCACAACGAAGGCATGGTCATCGTCAAAACCGTCGAGTCGCTGCTTGCCCTGAACTATCCGCACGACCGATACGAGATTATCGTCATCAACGACAATTCCTCGGACAACAGCAGCGAGCTGCTCTCGGGCCTTCAGCGCCGGTACGCGGGCAGGAACCTGATCGTCATCAACACCGACAAGGTGACCGGCGGCAAGGGAAAATCCAACGCGCTCAACATCGGCTTCGCGCAAAGCAAGGGCGAGCTAATCGCCATCTACGATGCGGACAACACGCCAGAGAAGACCGCGCTGACCTACCTCGTCGCCGAGATCATGGCGGATGCCAAACTCGGCGCGGTCATCGGCAAGTTCCGCACCCGCAACCGGGACGCAAGCCTGCTCACGCGCTTCATCAACATCGAGACGCTGTCGTTCCAGTGGATGGCCCAGGCAGGCAGGTGGAAGCTGTTCAAGCTTTGCACGATACCGGGTACGAACTTCATCATGCGCAGGCACATTATCGAGGAAATCGGAGGCTGGGACGTCAAGGCGATCGCCGAGGACACGGAGATCAGCTTCCGGATCTACATGATGGGCTACCGGATCAAGTTCCAGCCCAAATCGGTAACCTGGGAGCAGGAGCCCCAGACGGTTAAAGTATGGTTCAAGCAGCGGTCCCGCTGGGCGAAGGGAAACGTATACGTCATCGTCAAAAACTTCCCGCTGCTATTTAACCGCAAGGCGGCCCGCATTCGTTTCGATCTCCTGTACTTTGTCGCCATCTACTTCCTGCTGGTCAGTTCGCTGATCGTATCCGACTTGCTGCTCGTCCTGCACGCGTTAGGTTACGTAAAGACGACCATCGCCGGATTCAGCTCGTTTCTGTGGATGCTGGCGATCACGCTGTTCGTCGTCGGCACGTACATCACGCTGATCACGGAGAAGGGCGAGATGAAGCTGTCGAACCTCTGGCTGATCATGCTGATGTACGTCACCTACTGCCAGATGTGGATGGTCGTCGCCGCTTACGGCCTTTACAACTACTTCAAGGATCAGATTTTCAAGCGCGAGGTTAAATGGTACAAAACCGAAAGATTCTAAGCGAGGAGGAAGCCGTGTGAAAAAAGGCCTCATATTGTTCATGCTGCTGTGCCTCGCCGCTGCCGCAATGGCGCCCTATGCGGCCATTGCCGCGGAGCCGGGCATTAGTTCGGGCCCCACGTCCTACACGACGCCGATCTCCGATACGGACACGACGCTGGACGGCAACGTTTCGTACAAGCAGCAGTTTTTCCAGGTGCCCGCCTATTGGAAGGTCGGACAGGTCAAGGTCGCCTTGGACTACAAGGCTTCGCCGCTGGCGCAAGACAAGCTGTCCAGCGTCACGATCAGCGTCAACGGGACCGCCGTCACGTCGTTCCGTCCGGTCGCGAGCGAGAGCGCCAGACAGCGGATGGTCGTCGAGGTACCCGCCTCGGCATTGATCGAGGGCACCAACACGCTGACGATCCAGGGCCATATCGTGTCGGGGGACGAGCAAGTGCAGATCTGTACGCCGACCTATTATGCGGATAAATGGTTCCAGATTTACAAAAGCTCCAGCATCATCGTCGGCTACACGCCGCTGCCGCTCGCGAATGCCATCGCCGACTTCGCGACCCGGTTCACGGGACTCGACACGCTTGCCCGTCAGGACAACGCGATCGCCGTCCCCAAGGACGCCAATGCCTCGGAGCTCGAAGCGGCCGTCTATGCGCTATCGGGCCTGGCCAAATCCGGCGGCGCAGGTACGAAAGGCGTTCCGCTGCTGGCCTATGGTATCGACGACAACGATATCGCGGACAAAAAGCTGGTCGTGGCCGTCGCCATGCGCGATCGGCTGCCGGCTTCTCTCCGGGCGCTGATCCCGGATGCCGCGCTCGGCGACAAAGCCGTCATTCGCCTGGTAGACGCGAACGGTCAGCCGACGCTCGTCGCCACCTCCGACAATGCCGCTCTGCTCGTCAAGGCGGGCAGGCTCATCGGCAACGCCTCCTTGCTTGAGCAGCTCTCCGGCCCCGTCAAGGAAGTGACCGAGAACACGGAAGTGGCCTCGCCGGTCTCGAATATTACGAAGGTCGTAAGTCTGACCGACGTCGGCGACCAGGTTACGGGCGTCAACCACCGAACCAAGGATTACTTCGTAGCGCTGCCGGCCAACCGGTCGGTCGCCGAGGCCAGCAAGCTAAGCCTGCAATTTCGTTACGCCAAAAACCTGGACTTCGACCGGTCGCTGGTCACCGTCCTCGTGGACGGCAAGCCGATCGGCAGCAAGAAGCTGACCGAGGCGCTCGCGGACGGGGACAGCCTGAACCTGACGATACCGAAAAACATGAATCTGTCGGGCAACTTCACCATTACGGCCGCCTTCGACCTGGAATTAAAAAACAACGTATCCTGCGTATTGCCGCAGGATCAGATGCCGTGGGCGTTCATCGACGCCGACACGGCGCTGCAGCTGAATACGAAGGATCGTACCGAGCTGCTGTTCAACAACTATCCGTATCCGTTTCTGCGGGACGGCATCTACAACCAGGTCGGCGTCGTGCTGCCCGAGGCGCGCGATGCCAATACGTACCGGACGATCGGCAATCTGTTCAACCTGCTCGGACAATACGCGGAAGGCAATGCCGGCGAAGTCCGATTCTTCGGCACGGACGTCACCTCGGACCAGCTTAAGGACCGCAACGTCATCGCGATCGGCTCTTATGCGGACAACCCGGTCATCCGGAACGCGAACAATAGTCTTTATTTTAAATACAACGCAGCCGGCACCGGGTTCGTATCGAACGAGAAGATGAGCATCGACGAGGAATACGGCAAACGGATCGGATCGCTGCAGCTGATCGTATCCCCGTACGAGTCCGGTCACGGACTGCTGGCGGTCACCGGCGCCGAATCCCGGTATGCGTATCTGGCCTCCAAGCTCATCGCGAGCGAATCGACGCTGTGGAAGGTATACGGAGACGGCGCCGTGACTGACATGGACGGAGATATTCACGCCTACCGCTTCAAGCTGGAGGCCGCGCCCGCTCAGCCGTCCGCCGTGGCGGACATTCTGGATCGCGGAGACGTGCTGGCCTTCACCGTCGCGGCCGTCTCCATCCTCCTGCTCGTCCTGCTGTCCCTGATCCTGTTGATCCGCAAGCACCGCCGGAAAAGGAGAGATGTAAAATGAGACGCGACCAGAGCAGCCTGATGTCGGACGGCGCCTATCTGCTTCTTTTTATCTTCTCCTTCGTCGCCATCGTCTACATGGCGGGCGATCCGGACCGTTATATGTATAACATCATCTTCTTGAACGCCGCTTTTCTGATCGCGATCATCACGTACTTCACCAATGTCACCGCGGGCTTGATCCTGAACATTCTGTTCATCTTCGGCTACGGCACGTTCACGTTGTACCGGACGGTCGTCGAAGGCGCGACGGTCAGCGCCCAGAACTACGTCTGGCTGGTGCTGACGCCGCTGCTGACGCTGATCACCTGGATGATCACGATGGCCAACCGCCGGCTGCAGGAGGACAACGAGCGGCTCCAGAAGCTGAATCAATCGCTTGCGACCATGGACGAGCACACCGATCTGAAAAACAACCTGTCGTTCCAGAAGGACGCGACGGTGTTCATGGCCCTGTCCCAACGCTACAAGATGCCGCTCACCCTGCTGATCGTCAGCGTGAAGTACTGGGACGAGATCAAGCGCATGATCAGCCGGGACCAGATGACCCAGACGATTTACAACGTGAGCCAGCTCAGCCAGACCAGCATTCGGACCAACGATTCGCTGTATATGCTGAACGCCGACAATCCGACGTGGGGCATGCTGCTTTTCACGGATCGCGAAGGCGCCAACGTCGTAATCGACAGGCTTCGGCAGCGCGCCAGGGAGCTGAACGAAACGGCAGTCGGCACCCGTCTCAAAGTCGAGCTCATCCTGAAGATCGGCGCCGTCGAATTTAGTCCGGACGAGACGGCCACGCCGCTCGAGTTCATCGCTCAGGCGCGCAAGCAGCTGGAATACGACGTCTAAACTTCCCCGGAGGACGTCATGCGCACGGTCTCGGGGCTCAGATGCCGGGAGAGAAACGCCAGCACCTCGCCCTTGTAAGTCTCCGGATCCGTCGTATACGCAGAACCGTGCTGCGCGCCGGGCACGATCAGCAGCGGCTTGTCCGGGGGCGCGGCGGCTTCGTGCAGCTTGTGGACCATCGCCGTCGGCACGAAGGTGTCGCTGGACCCATGGATAAAAAGGATCGGCCGCTCAGCCTTGGATACCTGCCGGACGACGGACGCTTCGCCGAAGAAGTAGCCGGCGCGGAGGCGGCAGACCAAGCTTGTGAGCGGCAGAAGAGGAAAAGAGGGCAGCTTGTACATGCGCTTCAGCTGATACGCGAGAATCTCCTTGACGGAGCTGTACGCGCAATCGGATACGATGCACTTGACCTGCGGCGGCAGCGGCTCTCCGCTCGTCATGAGCACGGTGGCGCCGCCCATGGAAATGCCGTGAAGCACGATCTGGGCGTCCGCGCCGACCCGCCGGACCAGCTCGTCGATCCAGCGCGCATAGTCCTTCCGTTCGTGCCAGCCAAAGCCGATGTAGCGGCCTTCGCTATGCCCGTGTCCGCGGGCGTCCGGCATGAGGACATGGTAACCCGCCGCGTGATACTCGCGCGCGAAGGCCGCCATGTCTTCGCCCTGCCCGGAGTAACCGTGCGCGAGGACGACGGCGCGGCGAGAAGCGTCGGCCGCCGGCAAATAATGCGCGCGCAGCTTCAGCCCGTCGAACGACTTCATCTCCACCAGCTCGAAGGGCTGCCCGGCATACCAGGCCGCAGCGGAGTGCCAGCTGGACGCTTCGTTTTCCGGCAGGCTGGGATCGGCGCCGAGGAAGGCTTTGCTGCTCCGCGCAATCGCTACCCGGTACAGATACAGGCAGACAAGCGCGAGCGCGAGTACAAGCGCCGCGCAAGCAGCCGCGACGGTCCACAGAACGACATGCGTCATCGGGTACATGCCTCCTTTCCGGTTTTGCATCAAGCGGATTAGATAAAAAGAGCCTCGCCTCCTAAGAGACGAGACCGGTGTCCGTGTAAGAAGCGGTAGCTATAAGTTGCGCGCTAGCCCCTCCAATCATACATAAGGCTTCTGCATGCGCACCCGCCTGCAGAAGCCTTATGTTGTATTACTGCTCGATCCAGCGCGTCTTGTCCGAACCCGGAACGCGGGTTGCGGCGGACGCCGTCATGTCCGGATAACCGATATAAATGAAGCCCACGATCTCTTCGTTCCCCGTCAATTCAAACGCCTTGACCATCTCCTGATGCCCGAGGCCGTCGCCGGTGCGCCATACCGCGCCCAGGCCGGCATCGTACGCTGCCAGCAGCAGGTTTTGCACGGCGGCATGCGCGGCCGCCCGCTCTTCCCACAGCACTGCGCGCGGGTGATCCACTGCCGGCGAGCTCACGGCGACGATGACGACCGGCGAACGCAGCGCCTTGGCCTCTTCGCGGGAGAGACGGTCCGCGCGGTCCTGCTCGTTCATGCCGGCGACAGCGGACTCGGCCATCCCTGCGTAAGCGCGGCCCAGCACGCGTCTGCCCTCGCCCGTCATGACGACGAACCGCCAAGGCTCTGTCTTGTGATGGCTGGGCGCCCAAGTCGCCGCCTCGATGACTTGCTCGATCAATTCGCGGGCGACCGGCTCGTCCTTTACTTTGCCGATGCTGCGACGTCCTTTAATCGCTTCTAAAAGCTCCATATGCCAGATGCGCTCCTTTGCGTTCCATTAGATTGGAATCCTTGTTTTTCATGCCCCTTTGATCATAACCCGTTGCGCGCCTCCGCTTCAAATCGCGGCATGCGTCGTTTTGTTTCCTTGGATCGGCCGCGCTCGCCTTGAAGTCTAATAAGTGTACTGAGCAGCGAGCCTTTTTTTCATGTAAAATGGTAGTTGACCCTAACAATGTTCGGAAATCCATGGAACCCGGGTCGGGAGGCTGGAGGATCGATGACCATACCTGATCAACCGTCGGCGCTGTCCAAGGAAGAGCTCGCCGGACTGCTCGGCCGGGAACTTAAGCAATCGAACGGCGCGCAAGCTCCCGATGCTGCGATGTCCGCCGCCAAGCCCGGCGATCCTGAATCGCCCCGCCAGGATCCGGCCGCAGCGGCCGTCGATGCGGCGTCCGCAGGCGCAAATGTTCCTTCGGCGACCGAAGGAGGCGAGGATATGCGCATGGTGCTGGATCACTGGGAACGCACCGTCGCGGGCTTGCAGCTGGAGCTGATCGAGCTGCGCAGCCGCGTGGCCCGTCTGGAGCAGCAGCTCGGCGAGGAGACAGTCCGTCCGGCGCCCTCTCCCGCAGTCGGCCCGACCGGACTTGCAAGCCGCGCCATCATAAGCCCGACGACTGCACCGGACGCCCCGCGCGCCGAGGAGGAGCCGTCCGCGCTTTCTCGCGTACGTACATACCGCTCCAAGCGCGGCTGGTTCTAGCATGCGCCCGCATCTTCTCCCCCCGATCCGTGCGTTCGCAGCCCGCACGCTGCGCTGCGGCTAACCGGCCGATGCAGGGGGCGCACACGAGCCTTACGTCGCGGTAAGCGCGCTGCGCGCCGCCAATATGAACTTGGCCTGGTCCAGCGGATTCACGCCCGAGCGCTTGCGCTGAGCCTCCACGTCTGCCGGCGCCTCCTGGTAACCCGCGAACGAGGCGGACAGCACGCCGCGCCCCTTGGTCATCGAGCCCAGCCTCGCGGGAAAATCCAGCGAGTCGGCCACGGGCAAGCGACCCTCGATCTCCATCCGCTCTCCCGTCGGCTCTGGCGCGCCGATGACGGCGCGCATCAGCAGCAGCTCGTTCATCAGCTTGCCCGCGAATTCCGCCGGGACCGAGAGCTTGAACTTGAGCACAGGCTCGAGCAGGCGCGTGCCCGCTCGGGCCAAGCCGTCCATAATGCCTATCGGCGTCGCGATGACGAAATCGAGCGGGTGCGTATGCCACACATGATGCTCCCCTTCGATCAGCGTAACTTTGAGATCCGTGACCTCCCAACCCAGCAGCCCTTGTCGCAGCGCTTCCGGCACGCGCCGCGCCACCTCGTTCTGATAGCTGTCCAGCAAGCGCTCGCCGCGCTCCTTCGACTCGTAGACGAGGCCGCTTCCGCGAGGAAGCGGTTCGAGGAGGAAGCGAAGGATCGCCCAGCATGGCTTAGGCGCCAAATAAGCGACATAGCCCTCGCCCGCGCGAGCGGGCGTTTCCTTATAAATGACGGACGGCGGACCGAACGTAACCGTCAGGCCGAACCGGCTCTGCAGCACGCTGGCCAGCACCTCCGTCTGGATCGGCCCCATCACCTTCAGATGCAGCTCGCGCTCGTCCTGCATCCACTGGAGCGCCAGCGCGGGATCTTCGTCCGCCAGCTCCTGGCAAGCCGCGACCACGGCGGGGTACTCCGCCTCGGACCGCCAGAACGCCTGCACCGTCAGCAGCGGCACCGCCAGCTGCCGGACGCCGGGCACGCGCTCGGACGAGCCGACGATATCGCCGATGCGGGCCCGGCTCCAGCCGCAGACGGCCGCGATGTCCCCGGCCTCCAGCACGCCGACGTCCTCCCAGCGCTTGCCGTCCGCTTTGCGAATCTGCGTAATCTTGTCTCCCGTCCCCTCCGCGCCGCCGGATACGACATCGCGGTTCGCGATCTTCCCGCCATAGAGCCGCACGTATGCGATCCGCCCCATGACCGGATCGCGCTCGAGCTTGAAGACGACGCCGGATACGTCGCCTGCCGGATCGCCCGCGGGCGGCGGCAGCATCTCGATCATTGCGTCCATCAGCTCCCGCACGCCGAGCCCTCGCGCCGAAGCCCCGAACAGGACCGGATACAGCTCGCCACGGCGCGCGCCATCGCGCAGCGAGGCCATGACATCCGAAGCGGGCAAACGACCTTCCTCCAGGTAACGCATCAGCAGCGCTTCATCGCGTTCTGCCGCCGTCTCGGCCATCATCTGACCGAAGGCCTCGGCCCATTCGGACGGCTCTCCGCCGCCCGCTGCCGCCAGCAGGTCGACCGTCCCTCGGAAGCCGTCCTCGGTCCCGACCGGCGCCTGAATCGGCACGGCGGCCGGCGAGAGCAGCCGGCGAATCTGGCGGAGGACGGCAGCCGGATCCGCCCCTACGCGATCCATCTTGTTGACGTATAGAATCGTCGGAAGCTTCAATTCGCGCAGCGCCTGCCAGACGACCTCGGTCTGGGCCTGAACGCCTTCGGCGGCCGACACGATCAGGATCGCGCCGTCCATGACCCTGAGCGAGCGCTCGACCTCCGCCAGAAAATCGACGTGCCCCGGCGTATCCACCAGATTCACGTCGATCCCCTGCCAAGCGAAGCGCGTGACCGCCGCGCGGACCGAGATGCCGCGCGCCCGCTCGACTTCCAGCGAATCCGTCTGCGCGGTCCCGTCGTCCACGCTGCCTGCGGCGCGAATGCGGCCGCTCGCGAACAGCATCTGCTCGGTCGTCGTGGTCTTGCCGGCGTCGACATGCGCAAAGATGCCGATGTTGCGCCGCCCGTCCGGCCTATTTATCGATGCCGTCATCGTGAGTATCGTCCCCTTACGCCAAGATTCCTTTTACCATTGTACCGCAAGCTTTCCCGATCCGCCCGCTTCGGTTCATCAACGCATCGGCCGCAGGCATGGAATCCGGCGGTCCCGGGCAATATGAGAACACATTTCCAAGCGAAGGAGCTTGCGCGCATGAAGACCGTCCTCGCCATTTATTTGCGCGATCTTCGCCGCGTAATCAAGAATCCGGCCGCAGCCGTCATCATACTCGGACTCGTGGGCCTGCCTTCCCTCTATGCCTGGTTCAACATCGAGGCTTCCTGGGATCCCTACGCGCAGACCGGCGGGATCGCCATCGCGGTCGCGAACGAGGATAAAGGCACGACGATCCGCGGCCAGCCCGTCAACGTCGGCAAGGAGATCGCCGCCAAGCTTGCCGACAATCCTAGCGTCGGTTGGACGTTCGTCGACCGGGCCGAGGCGATGCGGGGCGTGAAGCACGGCGACTACTACGCGGCGATCGTCATTCCGGACAACTTTTCCGCGAGCCTCGCCACCATCCTGGCAGCGGAGCCTTCGCCTGCCACGCTGGACTATTACGTCAATGAGAAAATCAACGCGATCGCGCCGAAAATCACCTCCAAAGGCGCCAGCAGCATCGTGCAGGAGGTGAGCCGGAGCTTCGTCGAAACGACGAGCGGCATTCTGTTCGGCTTGTTTAACGAAGCCGGCAGCGAGCTTGAAGCAAGCCTGCCGTCCATCGAAAAAGTGAAGACGCTGCTGTTCAAGCTTGAAGCCGCCTTCCCGCAAATCAACGCCGCGGCGGACACGGCGCAGCGGGACGTCGAGCTCGCGAGCGGGGTCGTGGCCAAAGCGCAGAAACGCCTGCCGGACGTGGCCGCGCTCGCGGAGGAGGGCCGGGCGCTGTCGGAAAAAACCGGCGCCCTCCTCGAACAAAGCCGCACGGCGCTCGGCCAAATGGGGCCGCAGATCAAGCAGGATCTGCTTATCCTGCAGCAGCTCGCAGGCGCGGCCCGCTCGGTGACGTCGCTGCTGCAGGATGCGAATCCGGACCTGGACGCGGTCGGGACGGCGGCTTCCGGCGCGGCGAAGCGCCTCCGGACCGGCGCGGACGTCGCCGGTCGGCTCGCCGGCATGCTCGCGCAGCTGGACGGCCTGTCGGGTGCGTCGCAGCTGTCCGCGCACGCGGCAAAGCTGGAGCAGACGCAAGCCGGCATGCTGGAGCAGGCGAAGCTGCTGGATAGCGTCGCCGGCGCGGCCGTGCAGGGCGAGCGGCCGGCAGAAGAACTCGTCGGCCGGCTGAATACGCTGGCAGGCGAGGGAGAGACGCGGCTTGGCGACCTGCTGGCCGCCTACGACGGGCAGATTGCGCCGCGCGTCGATGAAGCGCTCGGCAAGGCCGCCGCAGCGGCCGGCACGGCACAGGCCGCGCTCAAGGATGCGTCGGACGCGATGCCGGATGCGAAGCGCGTGCTGACGGACGCCGCGTCGGCGCTGACGTTGGGCGGGACGGAGCTGGCCAAGGCCAAGGCGGAGCTGCCTGCGGCGCAGCGCAAGATCGGCGAGATCGCGGACAAGATCCGCGCGTTCGAGAAAGAGAATAACCTGGCGGACATCGTCAAGCTGCTGCGTCACGACGCGCAGAAGGAAAGCGCGTTTTTCGCGGCGCCGGTCGATTTGAAGGAAAACAAGCTGTACCCGATCCCGAACTACGGGTCCGCGATGTCTCCCTTTTTCACCACGCTGTCGCTCTGGGTCGGCGCCGTGCTGCTCGTATCGGTCATGTCCGTCGACGTCGACGAGCCCGGCGTCATCTATCGGAGCCGGCACGTTTACTTCGGCAGATACCTGACATTCGGGACGCTCGCCGTGCTTCAGTCGCTCTGCGTCACCTTGGGGGACATCTATATACTAGGCACTTATGTCGCGCGCCCCGGATGGTTCGTGCTGTTCGGGATGCTGCTGTCGGCGGTGTTCATGCTGATCGTTTACACGCTAGTCTCGGTGTTCGGCAACGTCGGCAAAGCGCTCGCCATCGTCATGCTCGTGCTGCAGCTCGGCGGGGCGGGCGGGACGTTTCCCATCCAGATGGCACCGCCTTTTTTCCAGAAAATCCATCCGTATCTGCCGTTCACCTACGCCATCTCCATGATGCGGGAGGCGGTCGGCGGCATTCTCTGGGATATCGTGCGCCGATGTTTGATGTCCATGGTTGCGTATACCGCTGCCGCGCTCCTGCTCGGGCTCGCGCTCAAGCGTCCGATCAACCGCCTTCTGGCCGGTTCGACGCGCAAGGCGAAGGAGAGCAGGCTGCTCCACTGATACGGAAGCGCGCGGCGAGTTCGGTTCGGCGGAAAAGCAAAAAAATAGCGCCGCGCGATCATCCGCGCAGCGCTATCTTCGTGCAGTTCACTTCCTGGCGCGTCCCGTGAACGACAGCAGCAGGAACGAAATGCCGATCACCGATGCCGTCCACGCCCATGCCATCCCGGTATGGCCGGCATCCACGGCCACGTAGATCGCGGTCGGCACCGTTTGCGTGCGTCCCGGAATGTTGCCCGCGATCATCAGCGTCGCCCCGAACTCGCCGAGTCCGCGGGCGAACGCCAGCACGTAAGCCGTCACGAACGCATGCCCCGCGAGCGGCAGCGTAATATACAAGAACACCTGGAGCTCGCTCGCTCCCGCCACCCGCGCCGCTTCCTCCGCTTCGCGGTCGACGGAGGCGAACCCGTTTTTCATCGTCTGATAGACGAGCGGAAAAGCGACGACGACGGACGCGATTACGGCCGCCCACCAGGAAAAGATGACCGGCGCGCCCGTCAGCCATTCGATGAACCGGCCCGCCCCGCTGCGCCTTCCCAGCAGCACGAGGAGGACGAAGCCGATGACCGTCGGCGGCAGCACGAGCGGCAGCATGAAGGCGGTCTCGGCGAGAGCCCGGCCTCTGAACCGGCGCCTGGACAAGAAATGCGCCGCGAAGGTGCCCAGCGCCAGCGACGCGACGCTCGAGATCAGCGCAACTTGGAGCGAGAGGCGAATCGGCGGCCAGAACGCTTGCCAGTCCATCCCGTGCCGTGCTTACGCCGCAGCCGCTGCCGAGAATCCGTACTTCACGAATACGGCGATGGCCTCGGGCGTCTGCAGATAAGCGTAGAAGCTCCCGGCGGCATCCGCGTGCTTGGTCGCCTTAATGATGCCGATCGGATATACGATCGATTTGTATTGCGACGGATCGACCGCGAACGCGATCTTAACCTTGTCGGACGACAGCGCGTCCGTCTTGTAGACGAAGCCGGCGTCGGCGTTAGCCGTCTCAACGAACTGCAGCACCTGGCGTACGTCTTTGCCTTGCACCAGCTTGGCTTGCAGGCTGTCCCACAGCCCCGCGGCCGTTAGCGCGTCTTTCGCGTAGCCGCCCGCGGGCACGCTCTCGGGAATGCCGACGGCAACCTTCTTGACCGCGGCATCCGACAGATCCTCAAGCTTGGCGACGGCAGTTCCCCCATCCGAAGGTACGACGACGACGAGCTCGTTTTTCAGCAAGTTGTGCTGCTCCTGCATAAGCCCCTTGTCCACGAGCGCCTGCATGTTCTTGGAGGATGCGGAAAGGAAGAGATCCGCGGGCGCACCCTGCTCGATCTGCTGCTGCAAAGCGCCGGAGGCGCCGAAGTTGAAGCTCAGCGTCACTTCCGGATGCGCGGTCTCGTAAAGCGTCTTGAGCTCGCCGAGCGCGTCCGTCAGGCTCGCCGCGGCGGACACCGTAAGTTCGACTGCTTCGGCGGAAGGCGCGGCCGACGCGGAGGAAGCAGTAGACGCGGATGGCGAAGCCGGCTCGGAGGCGGATGACGAAGCCGGCTCGGAGGCGGATGGCGAAGCCGGCTCGGAGGCGGACGACGAAGGCGATGCGGAAGCCGACGGCGAGCCGTTGGCGTCGTTCTTCCCTCCGCAGGCGGCCAATCCGAATATGACGGCCAAGCAAACGATCCAAATTGCGCTAATTCTCATTATTTTGTTCACAGCAGCTCCACACTCTCCTATTAGTTATATCTATTTATAATTAAAAATTATTATATATAACTGAATATCAACTGTAAACGGCCCAGGCAACGATCTGTTCATACGTTATGCTACAATAAATAAATATTGGATTTTTGCATATAAGGAGCTTGCCCGATATGACCGCCAGTATCTCGTATACGACCGAAGAGATCGCCCAGATGCTCAAAATATCGAAGCTGACCGTCTATGATCTGATCAAGAAAGGCGAACTCCCCTCCTATCGCGTAGGCAAGCAGATGCGCGTGGACGCCGCCGACCTGGAAGCCTACAAGCAGCGCATGCGCTCTCCGGCCTCGCAGGGGCATTCTCGCCCGTCTGCGGCGAGATCGGCAACGGAAGCGGAGACGGGGCGCGGCGCGGTCGTTCCGCAGCCGCCGGCTTCATCCCTTCGTCCGCTGGTCATTACGGGCCAGGATATGAGTCTCGACCTGCTCGCCAAGCATCTCGAGCGCAGTCCTCACGCCGGCGGCGTGCGTCCGCTGCGCGCCTACGCGGGCAGCCTCGACAGTCTGATCGCGATGTACCGCGGCGAGGCGGACATCGTCAGCACCCATCTGTACGACGGCGACACCGGCGAGTACAATCTGCCTTACATCCGCCGCATTCTGATCGGCGCGCCGTATATGGTCGTTCGCCTGCTCGGCCGCACGGCCGGCTTGTACGTTCAGCGGGGCAATCCGCTCGGACTGGCGGACTGGCCGGATCTCGCGCGGCCCGGGCTCCGGCTGGCCAACCGCGAGCGGGGAGCGGGCGCGCGGGTGCTGCTCGAGGAGCAGCTGCGCATTCGCGGCATTCGCGCGAGCGGCATCGACGGATATGCCGAGGAACAGACGAGCCACATGGCCGTAGCCGCGAAGGTGGCGGCCGGGGAAGCCGACTTCGGCGTCGGCATCGAGAAGGCGGCTGCGATCGTCGGGCGGATCGACTTTATCCCGCTCATTCAGGAGAGCTACGATCTGGTCGCGCTGAAGACGCCGGCCAACCTTCCCTGGATCGAGGGTCTGCTCGCCGAGCTTCGCTCCGACCTGTTCAGGCGGGAGCTGGCCGCGATCCCGGGCTACGATCTGTCTCGCACGGGCGAGATCATTCACGAAGAATAGCGGATCGCGGGACGCGCGGTTTTATTAATGGGGAAAAGGGAGCGGCGTAGAATGGAGCATCCGAGGAACGTAGCGGTATTGATCTACGAGGGCGTCGATACGCTGGATGTGGCGGGTCCGCTCGATGTGTTCGCGGTTTCCGGCGATTGGGGAAAGGATCTGCATGTCTATACGGTCGGAGAGCATGCCGCCGCCGTGAAGACCGTAAGCGGCGTGGTCATTGAGCCCCGATATAGCCTGGCCGATTGCCCGGTTCCGGACATTCTGGTCGTTCCGGGCGGACTGGGCTCCCGGAAGGAGATGCACAACGAGCGGCTCACGCGATGGATCGGGGAGGCGGCGCACGCGGCCGAGATCGTCCTCTCGGTATGCACGGGCGCGCTGCTGCTCGCGAAGGCCGGTCTGCTGGAGGGTATGCGTATCACCACGAACCGCAGAGCGTTCGATCTGTTGCAGGACGCAGCGCCGGCAAGCGCAACGATCGTGCGGGACGTCCGCTATGTCGACAACGGCCGGCTTGTCATGTCCGGCGGCGTCACGACGGGAATGGATGCGGCGCTGCACGTCGTCTCTCGGCTGTTCGGGACGGAGCGGGCGCTGGCATCGGCTTCGATGCTGGAGTACGCCTGGCTTCCGCAGTCGTCCGAGCCGCTTCCGCGCGCGGAGTCCGATACGGACATCCGGACCTTGCTTCCAGCCGAGCTGGACATCCGCCCGGCGACGCAGGAAGACGTCGAAGCGCTGCGGATACTGTATCTTGGAGCCGTCGAATGGATTCAGGATGCCAAGGGGATCCGGCAGTGGCACGCGGAAATGTTCTCGCCCGAGCACATGGCGAAGCTGTTCCGCGAGCAGGACGTCTATGCCGCCTATCTGCACGGAAGACTCGCCGGCGCCTTTTCGATCAATTGGGAGAAGGAAGAAGGAATCTGGGGCGCGCTGTTCCATGCGGACGCGGGTTATGTGCACCGCCTGGCCGTGGCCCGGGACTGCAAAGGGCTCGGGATCGGCCGGCTTCTGCTGCTGCACGCCGAACGTATCATATCGCAGAAGGGCAGATCCTGGCTGCGGCTCGACTGCATGGCCGAAAACCCTTCGCTGAACGCGTACTATACGCGACTCGGACTGCAATATTGCGGCAGATTCGACGGCCAGGGCTGGAGCGCGAGTCTGTACGAGCGAGAAGTCGGCAGCCTGGCTTAGCCTTCCCTGCCGAATCGCGCTGCGCATTGTTAAGGAGCCGGACTGGCGCGTTCGCGGCAGAATAAGGATGTGGCACATCGCTAAGGAGCCGGATTGGCTCACTCGCGGCAGAATAAGGATGTGGCACATCGCTAAAGAGCCGGATTGGCGCGCTCGCGGCAGAATAAGGATGCGGCACATCGCTAAGGAGCCGAATTGAGGCGCTCGCGGCAGAATAAGGATGTGGCACATCGCTAAGGATATCGTTAATGTGCCGAACTCGCATGCATACGGCAGAATAACCGCAGCTCCGATCCCGTTTCCGCCCCCATCCTCCACCCGCAAACGTTGCGGCAAAAAAAGGGACCCGCGTCGCCGCGGGCCAGAAAGTTCTTGCTATATCAAAGGGGGGGTTGAGTACATATTATCTCCCTCTGCTTAAATGCGTATGAGCGCTAGCTGAAGCTTCGCTTAATGTCGTACGGCCCGAGCCGGACAGCGGCCACGGCGAGAAAATTTATACATTCGCCGCAAAAAAAGTGACCCGCGTCGCCGCGGGCCAGAGGGTTCTTGCTATATCAAAGGGGGGGTTGAGTACATATTATCCACTTCTGCTTAAATGCGTATGAGCGTAAGCTGAAGTTCCGCTTAAAATCCGCTGCCGTCACGCATGCAAACTTAGGCAGTGAAAAGCGAGGCACCCGATTCGGCAGCCGCTCGCTTTAGCCCCGTTTGCGCACTCTTAATCCCTCGTACAGGCTCAAGGTCATGTCCGACGCCTGGATCTGCAGCTCGTCGAGCCGGCGCCCCATTTCCTCGTACACGCGGTACACTTCGTCGTGCTTGCCGCTGCCCGCGTAGGCTTTCATCAGGATGCGATAGGCTTCCTCATTGTAAGGGGAATGCTGCAGCAGCCTGCGGCCCGCGGCGATCATCCGCCCGTAATCGCGCTGCGTCTCGTAAATCTGGGTCAGCCTGAGCAGCTGCGCCTCGATGGCCGCTTCGGTGTGCCGGATCTCGTCGT
Source organism: Cohnella sp. GCM10012308 (assembly GCF_042649185.1). Lineage (NCBI taxonomy): Bacteria > Bacillati > Bacillota > Bacilli > Caryophanales > Paenibacillaceae > Cohnella > Cohnella sp. GCM10012308. The sequence goes on along the minus strand of NZ_JBHRYU010000055.1, from coordinate 4,627 downwards.
CGGCCCATTGGTAATCCTCGCTGCGAAACAGCCGTCCGCTGTACAAGCTTACCGTGCGCTCAAGCTGCTCCGCGTTCCCGCCTCCAGGCTGCAAGAGACTTGCCGCGGCGTCTACGAATTCACGGTAATCCGAGCACTCGAGCTGCGGAGCCAACGAGTACTTTTCGTCCTCGTAGATGACGGCGTCCTCCATGCCCAGTTGGCGGAAATCGCGACGCAAATAGCTCACGCACGTATGCAAGTACACTTTGGCCTTCTGGTAGTGCTCGTCCGGCCACAGCTCGTCAAGCAGCACGTCGCGATGGATCCGGCTGCCGTAGTGAACGGCGAGATAGGCGAACAGCTCCTTTTCCTTGGAGGTCCGCCATTTGAGCCTGCCCTTGCCTTCGACGGACACTTGAATCTCTCCGAGCAGCTGCACCTGCAGCTCGCAAGGCGGATTGCCCTCCGCAGCCGTCGCTGCTTCAGATCGCTGCTGCTCCGACCCTTCGGACTTGCGGCGCGAGACCGCGCGCTTCACGCGCCCAACGGTCCGGTTCAGGCGATCCACCTCAAGCGGCTTAAGCAGATAATCGAGCGCGTCGTTTTCAAATGCGGATACGGCATACCGGTCATAGGCGGTAACGAATACGACCTGCGTATCCAACGCCGCGGAGCCGAGCCGCTCCGCCACCTCCAATCCGTTCATCCCGGGCATTTCGATATCCAGGAACGCGACGTCGGGCTTCAGATGCGCGATCTGCGCGATCGCGTCGATGCCGTTGCCGCAGCGTCCGATAACCTTCACTTCGCCCGTCTGATGGAGCAACAGCTCCAGCAGGCTGAGCGCATGCTCTTCGTCGTCCGCCAACAATGCGGTGATCATGGATTATTCCCTCCTCTCGCTGTCGTCCTTGATCGGCAGCCTTATCGTAATCCGCGTTCCGGCGCCCGGCGTGCTCTCGATGTGAGGCCGGCTGCCGTTGAGATGGCTGAGTCGCTTGGCGATATTGGCAAAGCCTACGCCGTCCGAAGCGTCGTGAACGGTGTCCATCAGGTCGCGCACCTGGCGCTCGGCCATGCCGACGCCGTTGTCCTCGACGACGATCTCCACCTCGGAGCCGCGCCGCTGCACCGACAGCAGCACCCGTCCGCCGTTCAGCTTCTTGGCGACGCCGTGGCGGATCGCGTTTTCGACGAGCGGCTGGATCGTCAGCGGCATGACCTTGAACGACATAAGACGTTCGTCCACGTCGATCTCGACGGCAAGACGATTGCCGAACCGCTCCTTCTCGATGTCCACGTAAGCGCGGACCAACTCGATCTCTTTATATAGCAGAACGCTCTCTTCTTTGTGATCCTCATGGAAAATAATCCGCAAATACTTGCTGAGCACCGCCAGCAGCTCTCCCGCCCGCGGGCCGTCCGTGTAGCAGAGCGACATGATCGTGCCGAGCGCGTTGTACAAGAAGTGCGGCTTGATCTGCGACTGAAGAAACGCCATCTCGCTCGCGGTCGCTTCCTTCGCGAGCCGCTTCATCGCCAGCTGCGTGCGGATGCGCACCCGGACCTCCGAGGCGTCGAGCGGCTTGGATATGAAGTCGTTGCCGCCCGCGGCCAGTCCGGCTTCGACGTCCGCCGGCGTCGTCCGCGCCGCTACGAACAGCAGCGGGAGCTCGATCGGCGTGTACTGTCGTCGGATCTTGCGGCTGATCTCATAGCTGCCGCCCCCATGCAGCAGCACGTCGAGCAGGACGATGTCGGGCCGCGTGCCGCCTTCGAGCCGCTCCAACGCTTCCTCGCCCGAGCGTGCCGTCAGCACGCGGTAGCCCTCGCTGATCAGCAGATTGACCATCAGCTCCAGGTGAAGCGGCTCCTCCTCGACGACGAGCACCGTGTAGACGCCGCCGGCAGGCCCCTGCGAAGTGGGCCCTGACTGCGTCCGCTCCCCGATTTCCCGCAGAATAATGTCGTCGCGGTCGATGTTGGGGGCCTTGGCCATCGGCAGGACGAGCTCGAAGATGACGCTGCCGCGCTCCTGCTCGCCCGGCAGGATGCGCATCTCGCCTCCCATTAATCTCGTGAGCTCGATCGCCGCGGCCAGGTTGGCGCCGTAGAAGCCAGGCTGGCGGGACTTCGAGTCCGCCGTGATCCCGGCGCCCCAGACGATCGCTTCGATCTGGAGCACGGACATTTCGTCCCGCCTGTGGCCGCTCACCAGGATCGCCGTCAGATCGTCGAACTTCATGCTGTAGTCGATCAGATTGGACAGCACCTGCATGAGCCGGTTCTCGTCCGCCGTCGCATAGCGGCTCTCGGGATTCAGGCGATGCTCGAGCCGCACGGACTTCTCCCGCGCGAGAAACCCGTTCACCTCGAAGGCGATCGCGACGCAGGCGACCAGATCCACCGACTTGAGCGACACCTCCAGATGACCGTCCTTGATCCGGGTGAGATCGATGATGTCGTTGACCAGATTGGACATCCGGTATGCGGTGTTGCGTATGATCTGGAGCTTGTCCCGGCTGCCGACGCGCCTGTCCTTCGGCACATGCGCGGAGCTGTCGAGAAGCGACTGGGACAAGTTCATAATGCCTTGCAGCGGCGTATTCAGCTCGTAAGACGTCCGCAGCAGAAACTCGTCCTTGATCTGGTTGGCCGCCTGAAGCTCGGCCGTGAGCTTGACCATCGCCTGGTACGTCGCAAAATAGTTTTGCGCGAGCATCGTTACGATGAAGATGACAAAGGATAGGCCCAGCACGTCGGACAGAATGGACGGCAGGAACGTGCCGTCGCCCTGGTTCAAAAAGGCGGAGCTGGTGAGCATCATCAGCAGCGATACCAGCGCCAGCAGATACATCTTGATTTCGCGCTTCGAGTAGTTGGACGAGGCCGGCTTGCGATAGAGCCCGAGCACGTAAAGAACCAGGACCGCCAACAGCAGCATGAACAGCAGCACGACGAACTCGAACGTGGGCGCGTACACGCGGTACGGTACCCAGACGACCACGAAGCAGAATAGTCCGATCGCGCCGGCGGAATAAAGCATCAACCGGCGAGCGAGACCGTCGGCGTATGCAAAAGCCGTATAAATATTAAGAAACGGAATGACGAGCAAAATGGACAAATCTTTAATTTTCCACATGACCTCGAACGGCATGCCGGACATCAGCTGGAACAGCATGCGCTGTCCGTTCATCACAATCAGCAAGGCGAAGCATAAGAAGAACAAGCCGAACGACAGGAACGGAAGGTGCCGCTGAAAAAAGAAAAACAGCGAAAGCGAGAAGAAGCCGAACAGGAGCAGGATGATCGCACCCGACCATTCGAAAATCGTCTGTGCCGCCCGGGCCAGCTGAATGTCGTCGGACAGCCCGAGACGCAGGGGCAGCGCGATGCCGCCGGTCGGATAATCGAAGTTCGCGACCTGGATCAACAGATCAATCGTATCGCCTTCCTCCACGAACGAAACGGTATAAGGAAAGTTGCCCGGTTCGTAGTTTCCGCGGGACGCGCCCGGCGAGCCGGAGGCCGCCAGCTCTTTGCCGTCCAGAAACATCCGGTCCGAGAACCGGATGACTTGCTTGTGGACGGCCAGCGTCAGATCGGTCGGCTGAATGCGGATCGACAAGCGATAGGTCGCATAGCCGTAGCCCTTCATGTCCTCCCCGTTCCATACGCCGGGCACTTGAATATAACGCTTGCCCGCAGGCTGCCTGCCGTTCGCGAAGTCGGCGGGCGTCAGCAGCTGATCGGGATAAAACGCCCACTCCCCGTCCAGCCGAACCGTCCCGTCGGATCGAAAGTCCCAACCGGACAAGTCGAGCGTTCCCTGCTTCGCCTGCGGGCCTCCATGCTCGGACCGGTTCATCCAGAGCATCCCAGCGCCCAGGAGGATGACGGCGATCGCAAGGCCGATGAGGAACCGGTCGAGTCTGCCTGCTATATTCTTGATGCCTCGCACTCCCAAGTTCTTCACCGCGCCCGCCGTCGAATTTGATCCGTTGTTTTACAACTTTGTCGTTTTATACTCCCATTGTAAATCCGATCGTCCGTTATAGGTAGCCTTTTATCGATACTCGATACTTACCCCGCGCGCCGGCTACCCGCCCGGGCAACGCTATCTTCCTCTCTATTTTGCATCATAGCTCTTAACAGCCGCTTAACCGTTATTTGCGCATGCAAAAAGACCGTCCGGGAAGTAGTAGCAGCGCCCTGACGGAACTATTAGGTTTGGCGGGTATTCGAAACCGGATTTGCCCATAACGCCTGTCGATGGCTCATCGGACAACCGTTCCGATGGGTGGGTTAGCGGCCGCTCCGGCGAGGCGGTATTGGCGGACAGCCGCTCCGACGGGTGGGTTGGCGCATCGCCGCCAGCGTCGTTCCGGTCGCCGCAATGCCTGCAAATATACATCTTTTTCTGCAGGTTTCGCCCCTTTTGTACAGCATAGATGGAGAATGCGCAGTTATTTTCCTTCGTCAGCCGGATTTTCGGCTTGTGCTTTGCAAATACCTGCGCATTTGGTTACTACTTAGGTGAGCTAGAACTGAAACTGCCCGTGAATGGCGAGTGAGAGGGATTTGAGGACGGAAAGGTTTTGTTTGAGGAGCGTGGAGACGACGGATCGAATGCGTGCAAACTGCG
>NZ_JBHRYU010000054.1:0-33960 GCF_042649185.1 Cohnella sp. GCM10012308 | reverse complement strand
AAGAAACCGTTCCTTTCGTAAATGGTTGCTAGACACTTCCATTTTACCAAAGAACGGTTTCTTTTTGTTTTACAAAAACAGGACTGCCCCGCAGGTCATTTTCATGACCCTTTTGGGACAGCCCCTTTGTCGTTCCATTTAGATTGAATCTGCGAGGACCATCGTGACCTAGAGAAAGGGGAAAGCGCGATATGCCCGAATTCGCCATCGTATTGCTATGCTGCATTTTTGGATTTTCGGCGGCGGCCAAGGCAGCGGACCGGAGGGCGTTCCGGGCGACGCTCGGAGAGCTGGGCCTGACCGGGGCGACTGTCGCCGCCGCCGCCGTCGCAGTGCCAGCGGCGGAGGCTGCGGGAGCGGCGCTGCTGCTGCCTGCGTTCACGCGCCCTTACGGCGCCGTTTTGCTGCTGGCGCTGCTCGTCGCATTCGGCGCCGCGGCCTGGCGGGCGAGAGGCCGGCATATCGACTGCAATTGCTTCGGCAGCGCGCTGCAGGAGGAGCTCGGAGCCGGGACGTACGTTCGTATCGCGGCGTGCGCCGCGCTCGCCGTCTACACGCTGCTGGAAACGGACGGCCGGAGCCTGCTCGCTCTCACGATGCCTGACCTCGCATGCATAACGCTGGCGTCGGCAGGCCTGCTTGCGGTATACGTGCTGCTCTTGTCGATCGCCAGGCACCGCAAGTCGGGCTTGACACTATAGCGGGGAGGGAATTTATTGTCCGAATTTTTCTTGCTTTCTTATTGGACGCTTTGGGGCGTGGTCGCGCTGCTGGCATACGCCGTCCTCGCGATGATGAAGCGGCTGTACCGAATCTCGCTGCCCGCATCCGATCGCGGGCTGCCGGTCGGCGCGCCTTTTCCGCTCGTTTCCCGTGCTGAGCGCGCCGCGGACGAGGAGCAGCCGCCGCCGGGTATATTCGCTATCTTTACGGCTGCCGATTGCCATGCCTGCAAGCAGGTCTACCCGGTTGTCGAGCAGTTCAGCATGCGTTATCCGAGGCATCGCTTCGAGCTTTATATGCTCGCCACGGAGGAAGAAGGCGCGCCGATCGTACAGGCGCATGCGAGCGCGCTCGGGGCGACGTTCGTGGACGATCTGGGATCGTACGAGGTGCCTGGCGTGCCGTTCGCGTATTTTCTGGCCGGGGACGGCACGGTGCTGTCCAAAGGCGTCTTTCACGAAGCCGCCCATCTGGAGCATCTGATCGCGACGGGCAAAAAAGCGCTGCGCAGATCGGCATGACGCGGTGCGGAAGACGATGATCACGGAGACGTCTCCCACTGCGCCGATGCTCAAAATCTTCTTAACTCGCGTGCTGCCGCTGCTCTGGCGGCTATCTCCGCGCCTGTTCGCCGCGTCCGTCGCCGTGCACTTGCTGCAGGCCGCCATTCCTTCGCTGCAGCTGTACTGGACGCAGGCGCTCATCGACGCGGTCGCCGCCGCTGCAAGGCAGGAGCCGGGCGGCTGGAGCCGGGCCGGTCTGCTGCTTGGACTGCAGGGAGCGACCTACGCGCTTGAGCATGCGATTCGCTTCGGCGGCGCCTATGTCCTCGCCGCGACCAAACAGAAGGCGAACTTCGAGCTGAATCGCTCCGTTATCGACAAATGCGCTCGCCTGCCGCTCGTTTATTTTGACCAGCCGGACTATTACGACAAACTGCAGCGGGTATCCAAGGGCGTGGAGTATCGCGGCGTCTCTATTTTGGAGCATGGCTTCCAGCTGCTGCAAAGCGTGTTTACGATCGCCGGTTTTCTGGCTATACTGGCCAGCTTGCATTATTCGCTGGCGCTCGGCATGCTGCTGCTCGTGATTCCGATTTTTCTGGTGAACATCCGGATCGGGCGGCAGAAGTATCGCCAGATCGTGCATCAGACGCCGGCTAGCCGCAGAGCCGAATACTTCGCCGAGCTGCTCAAGGGTCGCGAGTCGGCCAAGGAAATGCGGGTGTTCGATCTGTTCGGATACATGAAGGAGCAGTGGCGGGCGCTGTACTGGGTCAATGCAGGAGAGCAGATCGCGCTGGAAAAAAGATCGCTGCTCAAGCAGTTTTGGACCGAAACGTTCTCGATGGCCGTGACGACGGGGACCGCTTTCTATTTGCTGTTCATGACCGTACGCGGCTCCCTGACGCTGGGCCACTTTGCGGCGCTGACCCAGGCGCTCGCCACGACGAGGCACCAGCTCATCATTGCGGTCGTCAACCTGTCCCGCATTCATGAGGAGATGCTGTTCATGAACGAGTGGCTGGCGTTTCTGGGGCTGCCGGAGGAGAGCGACACGGACCGGCGCGAGGCGGAACGGCGCAAAGCGGAGAAAGGCGACGCGGACGAGAGTGATGCGGAACGCCGCAAGCCGGAGAAAGGCGAGGCGGGCGGGCGTGAAGCGAAAAAACGCCCCAAGACGGCGTCTCGCGAAGCAAAGCGGAGCGAGGCCGCACAGGGCAACGTGGAACGGCTCTTAACGGAGCGGAGCGGTCAGTCCGGGAGCGGCCGGGCTCAAGGCGGTTCCCGCAGCGGACGAGCCCAGGCAGGGATATCCGTGCGGGGCTTGACCTTTGCCTACCCGGGGCAGACCGAGCCCATACTCCGCGATATCAGCTTCGACGCGCCCGCAGGCCGGACGATCGCGATTGTCGGCGGCAACGGCGCGGGCAAGAGCACGCTGGTCAAGTGCATCATGGGGCTGTACGAGCCGCAGGAGGGCGCCGTCTCCATCGGCGGGGAGCGGATCGGCGCAGGCCGGGAGCGGTACGGCAAGTTCGGTGCGGTATTTCAGGATTTCGTGCGCTTCCAGTTCCCCGTGCAGCAGAGCATCGGGCTGGGCGATCCGCGGAGGCTGGAAGACCTGGCTCGGGCGGAGACCGCCGCGGACCGGGCGGGTGCCGGCGAGTTCATCGCCCGGCTGCCGCAGGGCTTCGCGACGCCGCTCGGCGCGATGTTCCAGGACGGGCGCGAGCTGTCTTACGGCCAATGGCAGAAAATCGCCTTGAGTCGGGCGTTTTTTAAGGATGCGGATTATATCGTGCTGGACGAGCCGACCTCCGCGATGGACCCGATCGCCGAGGCGCAGCTGTTCGAGCGGTTCGCGCGGCTGACGGCCGGCAAGACGACGCTCATGGTATCTCACAGGCTGGGCAGCTGTCGCTTCGCCGACCTGATCCTCGTGCTGCGGGACGGCCGGCTCGTCGAGAAGGGGACGCACGAAGAATTAATGATCGACAGCGGCGAATATGCGCGGATGTACGCGACGCAAGCCAAATGGTATTTGAACAAGAACGAATCCGTTCCGCTTGCGCCTTCCCGTCAAGTTTAAGAGAGCAAGCAGAAGAGGAGAAACGGATGATTCCGCTTCTCCTCTTTCTTGTCCGTTCTGTGCCGGCAACGCGGCTACTGCCAGTTCACCGTCACGGTCGCCGTGCCGCTGGAAGGCGTCGTGAACGTGTGGTTCGAGCCGCCTTCCCACGTGACGGTCGCGCCGTTTTTCTTGAAGAACTTGAACTGCAGCGCCGTGTTCGCCGGTACGCTGACGTCGTAATACCAGTTCGGATAAGCGGCGATGATCTGGTTGAAGATCGGGCCGACCGAAGAGGTCGGCGTCCAGTTGCCGAGCTCGGATACGCTGCCGGTCAGGTAGACGTTCTCGCCGAGCGAGGTCGTCGCGTTCTGTACGATAAAGCGGATGGAGACTTGGTCGCCGCTCAAAATGTTGAAGCCGTTGTAGGCGTTGCTGTCGACGGCGCCGGACGTGCGCACCTTGACGTTGTACTTGCCGGCTGCTACGGCCGGGACGACCGCCTTGATCTCGGTGTCTTCCCAAGAGACGATGCTAGAGCCAGTCACCGCGTTGGTGCCGAAGTAGACGGTTCCTTTGGTCGTGCCGAAGCCGCGGCCGTCGATCGTGACGGTGTTGCCCGCTTTGCCCATGACTGGGCCGACATGGCCGATCGTCGGCGTCGTCGTAGCCGGCGTCGATTGCCAGACTGCCACGCCGCCGGCTGCAAGCGTGAAGGTGCTCACGGCGCCGCCGCTTCCGGCCGTGATGCTGCCGCCGCCGAGCAGGCCGCCTAGCGCGTCGCTATAGGTGCCGGCGGGGAGCGACGTGATCAGACCGGCGATCGAGGCGGAGGCGCTGGCGCTGCGGTTGATGGCGACGACCGCCACGCTGCTGCCGAATTTACGCTCGTAGACGTACACGTCGTTGTTGATCCAACGTTGCTGCGTCGTGCCGTAAGCGATAGCTGGGTTCGACTTGCGCAGCGGCGCCAGCGCTTTAATGACGTTAAAGGCCGTCGTGGATGTCGAGAAGGAGGACATCATCGCGCGATTGTCCGGATCGGTGCCGCCCGTCATGTATTGCTCCGTACCGTAGTAGATGGCGGGGACGCCGCGGGACGTCAGCGTGAAGGCGAGCGCCTGCTCGAGCCGGCGGTTGGTGACGGCGCTGCTCTTGAAGCGTTCCATGTCGTGATTATCGATAAAGGTGACCTGATCCGATACTTGGGCGTAGTCGGTCGCTGTCGCCGAGAGCATGGAATCCAGGCCGTACATCGTATCCGTGTTGTCGCGGAAGACGTTGCGCACCTTGGCGTTGAACCGGAAGTCGAGCAGGCTCATGCCGGAATCGTTGGCGAACTTGGTGTTGTCCGCTTCCGCAGCGGCCGAGCCGAGGAACCACTCGCCGAAGACGAATACGGGCTGATAGCCGTAGATGGAGGCGAGCCAGTTTTTCTGCCAGCCCATGGACATATGCTTGACCGCGTCGACGCGAATGCCGTCCACGCCGAGGTCGAGCCATACCTTGATCGCGTCCTTGAAATACGTGTCCAGCGTGCTGTTCTGTTGTTCGATGTCGGCCAGGTCGTACAGGTTCTTGTAGATGCCGTTCTCGAGGCTGGAGAAGTCGGAGCCGCCGTTGTGATGGAAGTAGCCGTTGGTGTCGCTCGTGTAACCTCCCAGCAGCGTGCCATTGTTATACAGCTTGCCGTTCTCGGCGAACGTGGTGTCGGTCTCCATCGCGGGCGACGTATGGTTCGGGGCAAAGTCGATGACGATTTTGATGCCTTTGGCGTGCGCGGCATTAATCAGGTTCTGCAGGTCCGTGAAGCTGCCGTAATAAGGATTCGTCTTCTTAAAATCGCGTGCCCAGTAGCCGTGATAGGAAGCGTTGGTTACGCCGGTGTAAGTGACCGCGGCATAAATGTTCTCGACTGGCTGGGAGATCCACAGCGCGGTGATGCCCATATCGGTAAAGTAGTTGGCGTTGATCTTGTCGGTGATACCCTGCCAGTCGCCGCCGCAATATACGCGCTTGTTGGTACAGCCGGAGCTGAAGGTCGAGCCCGAAGGGTTGTTGGACGTATTGCCGTCGTAGAAGCGATCTGTGAAGATTTGATAGATGACGTCCGTACTGAAGTTCTGCTTGTTGGATACGGCGGTATCCGCCGCGGCCGAAGCCGTGCCGATCGGGGCGCCCGGCGCAGCGAGTCCCGCCACGAGCAGCGCGGCGATGGCTGCGGCGGTCAGGCTCTTTTTAAACCATGCATACATGAGAAAATCCACCTTTCCTCGTATAAATGCTTTGGACGTGCCTAAAGCGGTTGCAAAGTTTTCCGTCCGCGATCCGTCGCGGCCCGTACCGCGTCACCTCCTTTTTTGCAACGGCAAAAACCCCGGCAGCTCCGAAGGGGAGTTACCGGGGTTGTTTTAAACCGTAAGGTTTAAAAAGCAGTGCCCTCAAATTATGATTGGCGACCTAATAATAAGAAAATATTGGTCAATTTGTCAATCACAAAATTACGGCGTATGTAGCGTGCCCGATCTAAAGCGGAATTTGCGAATCTGTTCCTCGGGCTCGTAAGGCCGGTGAAGCAGCTGTTCCATCGTCGCGTAGGCGACCGACGCCTTGGAATCTTCGAGCACGAGACGGCGAGTGCCTTCCGGCAGATAACCGGGCGCCTCGGAGGCGCAGACGACGATCATCGCGGACGGATCGGCGCGGCCGAGCAGCCGCATGGCTAAGAACTCGTTAAATACGACGAGCGGCAGTCCCGCGTTGCGCTCCAAAAAGCCGGACAGGTCCCCTTCGGCATCCAAGGCAAGCAGCCGCTCCGGAGGAACGTCAGCCGCAGCGATCAGCGACTCGGTCATCGACCGGTTGTGGTAGCTCTCGCAGACAACGGCGAACGGTCCGCCGTCAAGCATCCCGCGAACGAGGCCGAACAGCTGGCTGAAGTCGGGCATGAGCCTGCGGAACAGCGGATCCTCGATGTTGCCGTCCACCAGCACGAGCGGCGAACCGTAAGGGAACTTCTCGGAGACCGAATAAAACGAGCCTTCCCGCGCATCGATCAGGAAGACGCCGTCCAGCTTGCGTTCGGCGATGATGGCAAAGTTGGGACTCACCGGGTCGATCTGCGACGTCATGAGATGGTAGCCCTTCGGTTTGCTCATCCGCTCCAGCTCGTCGATGAACTTGCCATAGCTGATGTACTTGGAGACGAGATCGCGCTCGCTGCCCACCAACAGGACGCCCAGCAGTTGCGTACGGCCCGAGGAAAGCGAGCGCGCGGCGAGATTTTGCACGTAATTCAGCTTGCCGACCGCCTCGAGGACGCGACGCTTGGTCTCGTCGGGGATCGTCTGGTGCGGGACGTCGTTCAAGACGTAGCTCACCGTGGCGACAGAGACGCCGGCTTCCTTGGCGACGTCTTTAAGCGTCGGTTTTTTCATGGCGGCACCACCTCGTTTCCGGACCGTTTCAGTCATAGATCTATCATAGAGGGCCTCCCGAGAGCCTGTCAAACATGCAAAAACTGGATTGACAGTTTTAGGAAGGCTCCTTATACTAAAGAAACTTAAACGATTAAGTCAGATCTGATTACAGCTTGGTTGCAGAAAGGGGAATACGTATGCAAGCGCCGATCCAAGCCGCCGACGCTCAGCTGCAGGCGGGGCCGGCGACGGCGGCCGAACCGCTGCCGGTCTGGCGCAACGGCTCGTTCATGCGGCTGTTGACGGGTTATACGGTGTCCGTGTTCGGCGATAGCTTCAACGGTATCGCCATCAGCCTGTGGGTGCTGCAGACGACGGGAAGCGCGCAGCGAATGGCGGCCGTGCAAATCTGCTACCTGAGCGTCGGCTTCCTGTTCGGCTCGTTCGCGGGCACGATCGCGGACCGCATCGACCGCCGTCGCCTGATGTTGTTCTCCGAGCTGTCGCGCAGCGCGACCGCGGCCATCCTGGCCGTCTCTCTCTTTGTCCTGCATGCGCCGTTCCCGACGCTGCTCGTCCTCGCTTCTTTGTCCATGTTTTGCAGCCTGCTGCTCAGTCCCGCCTTCCATGCCTCGACGACGGCGATCGTCGGTCCGGCGCGCGTCCAGCAGGCCGCGAGCGCGATCCATATCGCCGACAACGCCGCTCGCATATCAGGACTTGCCGTCGCGGGCATCGTCGTCTCCGCATTCGGCGGACTCGCCGCCATTTTGACGACCGCCGCCGCCTTTCTGTTCTCCGCCGTCTGCACGCTGCTGACCCGGGGAATTCCCCGCATCGAGCGCGTCGCCGCCGAGCGCAAGCCGTCCTTCCTGGAAGACTGGCGCGGCGGACTCGCGTATATGCGGCGAGATAAGCTCATTCGCTCGATCGTCCTTCTCTCTCCGCTGCTGTCCGCTTTTTTTCTGAGCGCCATCATGCTCGTGCAGGTAATCGCCGTCGGCAAGTGGCGGGCCAACCCGATCGAGTTCGGCCTGCTCGAGATGTGCATTCCCCTCGGTTATTTGGCCGGGGCGGGGATTATCCTGAGCTTGGGGCGGAGGCTGGGAAGACGGGGGCGTCTTGTGTTCGCCGGCCTCCTGCCGCTGGGACCGCTGTACGCAGCCGTATCCTTTATTTCGTCGCCGCTGCTGGCGCTGCCGCTCATCCTGCTCGGCGGTCTGCTGTTTGCCTTTTGCTCCATGATGATTCAGATTATCCTGAAGACGGAGGTTCGCGGAGAGCTTCAAGGGAGAATCTACGGCACGCTGGGCGCGATTACGAGCGTAGCTCCCACGCTGTCGCTGGCCGCCGTGTCCATGCTCGCCGACCGCTGGGGCGCTGAACACGTGCTCGTCGTCCTCGGGTCTTCGCTGCTCGCGCTGGGCATCGTCGCGACGGCGCTGCTGAAGCCGATCCGCACATACCGGTAATCTGTTTTAAAAATAAATATTTACAAATTATCCAATTTGTATTAACTTGGAGGTGCATCGTCGATGCGCAATCTGAGGGCCATGACTTTTTAAAACATGGTTGTCATGTTTTAAAAACAACCCCGTTTTCCCGGTATCGCTTCGGGACAGCGGGGTTTTTGGCGTGGCGCGACGTGACGCGGAACCGAGAGATGCGGGAGGAGGCGGGAAAAAGAGAAGTTTGGATAGCCAGCAGACGGGAGGGAGAGATTTGCCGCTTCAAGCTGCGATATTGACGGTAGAGGGATTTCGCGCCAGCCGTTTAGACAACGAAAGGAGGTTATTCGTATACCTGCCCCCGGGCTACGAGGGGGAGACGACCAGGCGGTATCCGGTGTTGTATATGCACGCCGGACAGCGCGCCTTCGATCCGGCCGCGCCCGGCACCGAGTCCTGGCGGATCCACCGCGCAGCCGACCGGTTGACCGGGGAAGGCCTGATGGACGGGATCATCATCGTCGCCATCGCCCACATCCGGCCAGCGGAGGCGAATGAATATTATCACTTCAAGGCGCCGGCCGAGGAAGCGCAAGCCGTCCGGTGCGCGGGGCTCGATTACGAAGACTTCGTCGTGAACGAAGTGAAGCCGTATATTGACGCCCGGTTCCGCACGCTGCCGGACCCGACGAATACAGGCTTGCTCGGCTCGTCCGCGGGCGGCTTGTGCACGTACCATATGGGATTCCGCCGCCCCGACGTATTCGGCAAGCTCATGATGCTGTCGCCGTACTTCGTCAAGGCGCAGCTGGACGACAGCGCGCCGGCGGGGCTGCAAGAGGAACGTCTCTACAAGCCTTTTCTGGGCAGGATCCCCGTCAAAGTATGGATGGACATCGGGGATGCTGAAGGATTGTTCCTTCCCAGGCATGTGCGAGATGTCGCAGTCACTCTCATCGGGGAAGGCTTCCGCTACGGCGAAGACCTCGCTTATCTCGAACAGCCCGAGGCCGCGCACCAAGAGGCAGACTGGGGCGATCGGGTGCACATTCCGCTTTTGTTCATGTTCGGCCGCATAGGCACGCCTGCCTCGCTCGAGCTTCGCGGCCGGGCAGAGATCGGATTGACGGGCGGACACCGGGCGCATGTCAATGCCGTGCTCCGTTACGACAGCGGCTTCGCGATCAGCGTGCTGAACGGCGAATACCGCGTCGGCGACCCGTCGGTGCTGAAGGCGCTACCCGACGGATCATTAATTCCGCTGCGTCCGGGCACGACGACACTGACGCTGTCGGCCGGCGGTCTCGTGGCGACCGGCGTCTACACGGTCGTTCCCGCGCTGTCCGATCGCGTCGTCGTCGAGATGACCGCCGACGTGCCGCCGGAAGCGATGCCGCCAGCCGCGATCTATGGCGGAATGGGCATGCGGCTGGTCCATGCAGGCGGGACCCAATATGCCGGAAGGTTCCGGGTGCCAAGGGATACGGGTTATCGCTTTCGTTTCACGAAGGGATTCCGCAAGTTCGAGACGGACGCCGCGGGAGGCGTCGTGCCCAATCGCACGTTCCGGGCGTCCGACGATCTCGCGCTGCACTACGAGGTCGCCCGTTGGGAAGAAGCGCCGTCGGGTGCGGCGGAAGGGAGAGGCCATGCTGATTCGACCATTTGAACCGTTGATGGACATTCCCTATTACTATCCGTGCAATCTTCCGCTCGTCCGCGAGGTGCTGGGACGGCAGGGCATCCGGAGCGGTCTCGGGCTGCTCGCGGCCGCGCGGCTTTACGGCGTGCCGGCCTGCTCGGATACGGGACTCGTGAAGACTTATTTTAACAAGCTGGATTACGCGGAAGCGGTCTGGCGTCAGACGGGCAAGACGGAATATGCCGATCTGGAGGAAGGCCTGCAGGAGGGGCGCCGCCTGATTGGCGAAGGCGAGCTGTTCCTTGTCACCGGCACCAGCTATTATTTGCCTCATTGCGAGGATTATCTGTCGCCCAAGTACATTGAGAAGCTCGTGGATCCCGGCTCCCGCCAGTATCTCGTCGACCACTGGCTCGCGGTATACGGCATCGAGGAGACGCGGCTGCACGTGTACGATCCGGTGCCGGCCCGCTACGCCGGACCGCTCTCCTTGCAGGCATTCGACGATTTCTGGAAAGGGAACAAGGCGATCCCCGAGCTCGCGAACGCGAAGCGCAAGGAAGAGCTGCATTCCTACTGCGCCGTAGGCATCGCCGCTTCCGCAGACGCGCGGTCGTCTGCCTATGAAGAGCAGCTGTTGCGGGCGGTGGCGACGCACGCGCATGAATTTTTGTCGGCGCGTGAGATCGAGGACGGGCAGCGAACGTATTATTTCGGCCATGCGGTAACCAGGCGCCTGCTCGGACAGCTGCATCATGACCTGGCCGAGGGGGCGACGTCGTCTGGCGCGCTGTCGGCATTCTTGTTCGACATGCGGTGGAGCCGGTACTTTTTCCGCGATCTGCTGCGGGAGGCGGCGGAAGCGCTCGGGGCGCCGTTCGTCGGCCATGCCGCGGCATTCGATGCCGTCGTAGCGGATTGGGAGGATGCGCACAAGCAGCTGCAAGGCCGGGGCGCAGAAGAACGAATAGCACGGCTGGGCGCTGCGCTGGAGGGGTTGGCGAAGCGCGAGTACAGGCTGTACGAAACGCTTTGGGCGGATGCGCGCAGCGCCGGGCTGTTCGCCAAGCGGCGGCAGGACGAGCGCGATCCGAGCGGCAGGCGCGAAGCGATTCTGCGCATCGTGCTCGACAGCTGCGAGGACCTGAACCGGTTCCAAGGCGGCGCGGTTCCCGTCGAGCTCGGCGCCGCGGCGCCGCTCTACGGACGCAACGGGAACCTCGACTCGCTCGGGCTCGTCTCGCTGCTCGCTTCCGTCGAGCAAGGTATCGAGGAGGCGCTCGGCTGCGGCATCGCGCTGTCCGACATCGCCGCGGCGTCCGTGCCCGACAGTCCTTACCGCACGGTCGACACGCTGGTCGGATATTTGCTCGAGAGGCTGCCCGAGGCGGGCTGAGGAGGTGCGCTGAGCAATGCAAGAATATAGCATGCTGACGGAGCGTTTCCGGCGGTACGGCGACAGGCCGGCGCTGGTCTGGCGGGATCGGGCGTATTCGTACGCCTGGCTGAACGCGCAGATCGAGGCGATGAGAGAACGGCTGCAGGCGGAGGGAATCGAACGCGCCGTCGTCTCGCTGGAGACCGAGTATTCGCCCTATGCGGCAGCCGCCATTTTTGCCTTGCTGGGCCAGTCTTGCGTCGTGCTTCCGATCGACGGCAGCCTGGTGGCGGCCAAGATCGAGGAATATCTGGACATCGGAGAGGCACAGGCAAGGGTTGGCGCTGACGAAGCGGGGCTGTCGATCCGCTGGAGAGACGGCAAGGAAGGCAAGGAAGGCACGGAAGCCATGGAAGTCCGTCACCCGCTGCTGCGGGGACTGCTCCTGCAGCGCGTGCCGGGACTCGTGCTCTTTTCCTCGGGCTCGACGGGCAGGAGCAAGGCGGCGGTGCACCGCGCTGACCGGCTGCTGGCGAAGTTCCGCGCGGTAGGGCGTGCCGCGAAGACGATTCCTTTCATGATGTTCGACCATATCGGCGGCATGAACACGCTGCTGACGACGCTGGCGAACGGCGGCTGTCTGCACGTACTGAAGGACCGGTCGCCTGCGGAAGTATGCCGGACGATCGAGCGATACGGCATCGAGGCGCTGCCGGTCTCGCCCACATTCATGAACCTGCTGCTCCTGAGCGGCGCGCATCGGACGTACGATATCGGCAGCCTGAAGGTCGTCTCCTACGGCTCCGAGGTGATGCCGCCGCAGACGCTGGCCGCTTGGAACGCCGCTTTTCCTGACATTCGCACCGTTCAGGCTTACGGCATGTCTGAGCTGGGCGTGCTCAAGACGAAGTCCAAAAGCTCGGACTCGCTGCTGTTCTCGCTGCAGGGAGACGGCGCGGCGTATCGGATCGTCGACGGGCTGCTCGAGATCAAGGCGGAATCGGCCATGATCGGCTATCTGAACGCGCCCGACCCGTTCACCGAGGACGGCTGGCTGCGAACGGGCGACGAAGCCGTCGCGGAAGACGGCTACATTCGCATCCTCGGGCGGCGCTCGGAGATTATCAACGTCGGCGGGGAAAAGGTGTATCCGGCGGAGGTGGAGAGCGTACTCCAGGAGTTGGCCGGCATCGAGGAGGTTGTCGTCAGCGCGGAGACCAGCGGCATTACGGGACAGATGGTGATGGCGACCGTGAAGCTGCGCGAAGATATGGAGCCGAGTCTCGGGGAGCTGCGCAGGCGCATATGGACATTTTGCCGGGATAAGCTGCCCGCTCACAAGATTCCGCAGAAGATCGTCATTACCCGGGAGTCGCTCACAAGCAGCCGGCTCAAAAAAATACGCAAGCCGCAGGTGCAGGAAGGCAAGCCCAATATCAACGGATGAAGAGAGGCGGAATCAATATGACGACGATAGCGACGCACTTTGCCAAAGAGCTGGAGCAGCTTCACAAGGACGGTTACGTATTGTTCAAGAACGTGCTGGATCGCGGCCAGGCGGCCGCGCTCAAGGAAGGCATCCGGCAGGCGTTCGAAGGCAAGGACGACAACGTCATGATGCAGGGCCCGATGTTCGAGCGGGGCGAGGTATTCGAGGCGCTCGTCGATCATCCCGTTATCAGCGCCTTTATCGAAGAGGTGCTCGGTTCCGACTGCCAGCTGAGCAGCATGAACGGCATGCGCACGACCCGGAACAACGGCGTCAGCAAATGGCACGTCGACGAGGCGCTGTTCTTCCCGCTGCCGGAGGGCGCGGAGATTGACGCGAGTATCCCGATGCCGGTTTTTCTGATGAACGCGCTGTATTATCTGGATGACGTTACCGAAGATCAGGGGCCGACTCAGGTCGTACCGGGCTCGCACCGCGCTGGTCAGGCCATCCGCCATGCCGAGGAGATCGGCGAATACAAGGGGCAGGGAGCGCTCTCGATTCTGGCGGAAGCGGGCGACTGCCTCGTGTTCAACAGCCAGATCTGGCATCGGGGCGCGCGCAATCAGAGCGACGATCCGCGATACGTGCAGCAGATCATCTACCGCAAAAAGTTTATCGTGCCGCATATGACTTACGACATCAACGGCGCCTATCAGGTGCCGGAAGAGATCGCGAGACGCAGCAATTCGCGCAGACGGCGGCTGATGGGGTACAGCGAGCAAGTGTTCTAAGCGGAGCAAGCAGAAAAAAGGCCGGCGGATCGTAGCTGCATAGGCGGTTGGCTGCATCGGCAAGAAACGGCAGGCGGAAAAGACGGCCGTTTCTTGTTGGGGGCCGATTGAGAACCGGCGGGACTCGCATCGGGGCGGCGTTGTGCGGCGCAATCGCATAACCTCGGAGTCAGCCATCACAACTTAAAGGCAATGTTACCGGCAGGTACAACCTCGGCGCGCGCGCGAGGTTGTGCCTTTTTGCCGTCATTGTATAATAAGCGGTCTAGCTTCGTCCTGGGCTCGATCCCGAATGCGTCCGCATAATCTTGGGCGCACCGGCGCTAGGCGAACAGTCCGTGTCAACAAGAAAAGCTGCTATTTTTACGCAAGAGAGTTCGGATTCAAGGATTGACAACTTCTGGCTAACGATTTATGTTGTTACTAGGGAAACCGGTTCCCCTAATTGCGGGAGATTACGAGGCAGCCGAATGACGGGCCGAAAAGAAAGGAGCGCGACGGGAATAACGGGGCAAGTTGTTGTAAGCGCTTAATAATTTGAGGAGGTTGGACTTATTATGATTCGTAAGACAAGCCTTTTTAAGCAAATTACGGTCCGCTGGCTGGCGGCCTTCCTGCTGTTCGCACTGGTCGCGCCCGCATTGACCGCGGCGCCGAAGCCCGCTCAGGCGGCAAGCATCGGTACGATCGGCGAAGGCGACACCATCTACCAGATCATGGTCGACCGATTCTACGACGGCGATCCGACGAATAATGCGACAGGCTCGGCGATTCGTTACGGCGAGACGGCCGAGGACGACTTCCGCTACATGAAAGGCGGCGACTGGCAGGGCGTCATCGACAAGATGCCTTACATCGCCAACATGGGCTACACGGCCATCTGGATCTCTCCGGTCGCCGAGCCGCAAATGACGAATCGCGAGAACGGCGGCACGGGCAAGAACACCGCCTACCACGGTTACAACGTCAAGGATCCGAACGCGGCCAATCCGTATTTCGGCACAAAGGAAAAGCTCAAGGAGCTCGTCGATACGGCCCATTCATACGGCATCAAGGTCGTTATTGACGTCGTCCCTAACCATGTCGGCGACTACATGCTGGGTACGCAGGCGTACTACGACATTCCAAGCCTGCAGCCGGCGGCGCCTTTTAACAATCCCGCCTGGTATCACCACAACGGCGACATCAACTGGTCGCTCGTGGACGGCAACTACACCCAATGGGCGCAGGATTACATCGAGAACCACGACTTAGCCGGACTTGACGACATCGATTTCGACGTACCGGCAGCCAAATCGGCCATTTTCAACTCGATCAAAGGCTGGTTCGACTACACGGGCGCGGATGGAGCACGGGTCGATGCAGCCAAGCTGATCAAGCCGACGGATGTAGGCGATCTGCAAAATCTGCTGGGCGTCAACACGTTCGGCGAAAACTTCGACGGCAACGCGGAGTTCGTCTCCCGCTGGGTCGGCACGAACAAAGAGTGGGGCATGCTCGACTTCCCGCTGTTTTTCTCGGTGCTGAACAGCTTCGCTTACGGGCAATCGTTCGATTCCAACATCAAGAGCACGCTGGCCCAGGATTCCCTCTATAACGGCAACGCGAACCACATGGTCACCTTCCTCGACAACCACGACCGCAACCGGTTCCTGACCGAAGCGGGCGGCAGCGTGGCGAAGCTGCAGAACGCGCTGACGTTCCTCTTCACCGTACGCGGCGTTCCTGTCGTTTTCCAAGGCACCGAGCAGAACAAGGGTAACGGCAACGGCGCCATTATCGGCGGCGGCATCGCGGATACGTGGAACCGCTGGTCGATGGTGAAGCGCGACGCCAGCGGCAACATCATCACCAACTACTTCGACGAGAACGCGAGCACGTTCCAATACGTGGCGAAGCTGAACCAGATTCGCAAAAATTACGAAGCGCTCCGCAAGGGGACGCAGCGCGAGATGTGGTCCGCGCAAAACCTGTATGCCTTCTCCCGGCGCATGGATAGCGGCGCGAACGTCGGCCAGGAAGTCATCTCGACGTTCAGCAACGCGTCCAGCGGCACGCAGACCGTCACGATTCCGCTGCGCGCGGAAAGCACGCTGACGGTCGGCACGGTGCTGGTCAACCAGTTGAACACGTCCGACACGGTGACGGTTCAATCCGGCGGCGCGACGGGCAAGCAGATCACCGTCTCGATCGGCGCGAACGGGGCCAAGGTATACGCCAAGGCGCTGTCCGATACGCAGGCGCCTACCGCACCGACGAATCTGACCGCTACGGTGCAAGGCACGACCAGCGTTCAATTGAGCTGGACGGCTTCGACCGACAACGTCGGCGTAACCGGCTACGAAGTGTACCGCGGCGGCACGCTTGTCGGTACGGCAACCGGCACGACGTACACAGATTCGGGTCTGACCGCGAACACCGCGTATACGTATACGGTGAAGGCCAAAGATGCGGCCGGCAATGTGTCGGCGGCAAGCGCCTCGGCTTCGGCGACGACCGGCCAGCCGGACACGATTGCGCCGAGCGTGCCGCAGAACGTGGCCGCAACCGCGCAGAGCTCCTCCAGCATTCAGGTAACCTGGAGCGCCTCGACCGACAATATCGGCGTTACGGGCTATGAAGTGTACCGCGGCGGCACGTTGGTCGGTACGGCTACAGGCACGTCCTACACCGACACGGGACTTGCAGCCGCCACCGCCTACAGCTACACGGTAAAGGCAAAAGACGCTGCGGGCAATCTGTCGGCTTTCAGCGCGGCGGCATCGGCGACGACGTCCGCGGGCAACAACGTGACGATTTACTACAAACAGGGATATACGACGCCATACATCCACTACCGTCCGGTAGGCGGCACGTGGACGACGGCGCCGGGCGTGGCGATGCCGGCGTCCGAGGTATCCGGCTACAACAAGATCACGATCAACATCGGCACGGCGACCCAGCTCGAAGCGTGCTTTAACAACGGCAGCGGCACGTGGGACAGCAACAACTCGCAAAACTATCTGTTCGGCGTCGGCACGTGGACCTACACGCCGACGGGCAACATCGCGGCAGGCGCGCCGAACGTCGACAGCCAGGCGCCTTCGGTGCCGGGCAGCGTGACCGCGACGGCATCGTCCGCGACGACGGTCAACGTCACATGGACGGCGTCGACGGACAATGTCGGCGTGACGGCGTACGACGTCTACCGCGGCGGCACCAAGATCGGCAGCGCCGCAGGCAATGCGACGTCCTACACGGACAGCACGGCTGCAGCCGGCACGACCTACAATTACACGGTCAAGGCGCTGGACGCTGCGGGCAACGCCTCGGCGGCGAGCGCAGCCGCGACGGTCACGACGCCTGCGGGCAGCGGCAGCGTGACGATTTACTACAAGAACACGGCGTACACCAACGCTTACATCCATTACAAGCTGGACAATTCGACCACGTGGACGACGTCGCCGGGCGTGCAAATGACGGCATCGACGACCTATCCGGGCTACAAGTCGATCACGATTCCGCTGAACGGCGCGGCCGGCTTGACGGCGGCGTTCAACAACGGCAGCGGCACGTGGGACAGCAACGGCGGCAGCAACTATCACTTCGACAGCGGCGTATGGACGCTGGTCGGGGGCACCAAGACGGCGGGCGAACCGCAGGCGGACAGCGTGACGTTCCGCGTGACGGTGCCGTCGAACACGCCTTCGAGCGGACCCGTGTACCTGTCGGGCAGCTTCAACAGCTGGAACGCAGCCGATCCTGCGTATCAACTGACGAAGGGCACGGACGGCGTGTACAGCATCACGCTGAGTCTGACGCCAGGCACGGCGTACACGTACAAGCTGACGCGCGGCACGTGGGCGTCGGTGGAATCGACATCGAGCGGAGCGGATATCGCGAACCGCACGCTGACGCCGAGCGGCGGCGCGCAGACGGTCAACGTGACCGTGGCGAAGTGGAAGGATCTTTAATCGCATAAAGCTTAAGCGTGCGAGGTTGCCGATCCGTCGGCAGCCTCGTTCATGCGCGGTTGGACACGTGCCTTGGAAACTATCGATTCATAGCAATAGAACATAGAGTCGGGGAGGAACCATAGTGAGAAACATTCGAATCGGCTGGCTTGCCGCGCTGCTTTTTGCAGCGGGGCTATGCTGGAGCGGCATCGCGCTGGCCGGACCGGCCAGAACGGATCTGCAGTCGTTTCGGCAGCCGAGCGGGGAGACGTTCACGGGGCGGCTGCAGGGGGACGAGCGGCTCCACTGGGCGCTGACCGCCGGCGACGAGGCGATCGTTAAGGATGCGAAGGGCTATTGGAATTATGCGTCTTTGGATACGAAGGCGATGAAGCCGAGCGGCAAGCGGGTCGGCATCGATGCCAAGCCTTCTGTTCCGAAGACGGGCCGGGACGTGCAGGAATGGGTGAAGGCGCACCCCGAAGCGCGCGGCGAAAAGATCGGCAGCGATGCGGCGGGTAGAACCGCGGATGCGGGAGCCGGCTTTTCGGCTGGCGGACCGGAAAGTAGCGCTTCGCCGTCCCCGGCAGCCGGATTGCCGCTTCTATTCGGCACGGACGGACAACGCACGACGGGTACGCAGCAGACATTGGTCCTGCTGGTCTCTTTTACGAACATCGCCATTCAGTACAGCGACAGTCAGTGGAACAAGACGTTTTTCAGCACGACGGACCGCAGCGTAAAGGACTATTATAATGAAATATCGCAGGGCCGCATGAGTCTGGTGCCGGCATCGGAGTCCTCTGGCACGGCAAACGACGGCATCGTGAAGGTGACGATCAATCATGCGCATACGAGCGGGACGCAGCTTGTCGCCGAAGCGCTGGTCGCGGCGGATCCATATGTCAACTTCGCCAGCTACGATACGAACGGGGACGGCTATATCCAAAACGACGAGCTGCGGATCGTCACCATATTGGCAGGCTACGAGCAGTCTTACGACGGCGGCGCCCAGACGCCTTCCGTCTGGGGACACTATGCATCGCTGACGGATAGCGAATCCCCGCTGATCGACGGCAAAAAAGCAGTCGTCGGGATTTACGGCGGCGGCTACACCCAGCAAGGGGAACGGCAGGGCGACCACCAGGCGACAATCGGCATTTTTGCCCATGAGCTGGGCCATACGCTCGGTCTCCCGGATCTGTACGACACGGACGGCAGCACCGACGGGATCGGCAACCACAGCCTGATGTCATACGGAAGTTGGGGGACGCTTCCCGGGGAGTACAGCGGCGCGACGCCCGTACACCTCGACGCCTGGAGCAAGCTGAAGCTGGGCTTCGCCGACTCGACCGAAGCGCGCAGCAATGTCAGCACGGCTTACACGCTCAAGTCGTCGGGGACGGGCGCCTACAATATCGTGAAGATTCCGAGCCTGAACCCGGACCAATACTTCCTGCTCGAGAACCGGCAGCTCGAAGGCTACAACCGCAGCCTGAACACACACGGCGGCATCGCCGTCTGGCATATCGACGAGTCGCGATCGTACAACTGGGACGACAGCCGCCGGCTGGTCGATCTGGAGAAGGCGACTGCGGAGAATCCGTATTTTTATGCGGGCAACCGGACCGAGTTTTCGCCGACCACGACGCCAAGCAGCAACATTTACGGCTATCCCAATACCTACACGGGCATCACGGCATCGATGCCGCAGGCGTCGTCCAGTTCGATGACCGCTTATATATTCGGCGACTACGAGGCGCCCGCTACAGTCACGGGACTGCAATCGCTTTATGCGACGCTGCACAATACGGGTCTGACCTGGAACGCTTCGCTGGCGCCGGACTTCGAGGCGTATGTCATCTACCAGGATGGCGTCGTATACGACCGGCTCACTGCCCGCACGGCGAAGGTATGGTTTCCGAACTCCGGCACGGGCCCGTATACCTACACGGTCCGGGCGGTGGACCGGGCGGGCAACCAATCCGCGGACAGCAATCCCGTCGTCGTGACACCAGACAGCACGGAGAGAGTCATCATTTATTACAAGCGCGGTTTCGCCGCGCCGGTCATTCATTACAAAATTCATTACGGCGATCCGAACGAGGCCTGGGTCGACGCCGCATTGGTTCCCTCGGAATATGCGGGTTACAGCAAGGTCGAGATTCCCACCGAGACGGAGCGGATCAGCGTCGTCGCGTCGTTCCACGACGGCAACGGCAATTGGGACGACAACGCCGGGCGCTATTATGTCTTTTACTCCGGCGTAAATACGTTTGAAGCTGGTCAGTCCAAAGAGGACTTCCCGGCCCCTCCGCCGGCAGCGCCCGATACGACGGCGCCGAGCGTGCCGCAGAACGTATCCGCTGTCGCGTTATCCTCCTCTTCCGTGGCGGTATCGTGGAACGCGTCGACCGACAATGTAGCGGTTGCGGGTTATGAAGTCTATCGAGAGGGTACGCCGATAGGGTCGACGGCGACGACCTCTTTTACCGACACGGGGCTGGCGGGAGGCACGACCTACGCCTACACGGTAAAAGCGAAGGACGCGGCCGGCAATCTGTCGGCTTTCAGCGCGGCGGCATCGGCGACGACGTCCGCGGGCAACAACGTGACGATTTACTACAAACAGGGCTTTACGACGCCATACATCCACTACCGTCCGGTAGGCGGCACGTGGACGACGGCGCCGGGCGTGGCGATGCCGGCGTCCGAGGTGTCCGGCTACAACAAGATCACGATCAACATCGGCACGGCGACCCAGCTCGAAGCGTGCTTCAACAACGGCAGCGGCACGTGGGACAGCAACAACTCGCAAAACTATCTGTTCGGCGTCGGCACGTGGACCTACACGCCGACGGGCAACATCGCGGCAGGCGCGCCGAACGTCGACAGCCAGGCGCCTTCGATGCCGGGCAGCGTGACCGCGACGGCATCGTCCGCGACGACGGTCAACGTCACATGGACGGCGTCGACGGACAATGTCGGCGTGACGGCGTACGACGTCTACCGCGGCGGCACCAAAATCGGCAGCGCGGCAGGCAATGCGACGTCCTACACGGACAGCACGGCTGCAGCCGGCACGACCTACAATTACACGGTCAAGGCGCTGGACGCTGCGGGCAACGCCTCGGCGGCGAGCGCAGCCGCGACGGTCACGACGCCTGCGGGCAGCGGCAGCGTGACGATCTACTACAAGAACACGGCATACACCAACGCTTATATCCATTACAAGCTGGACAATTCGACCACGTGGACGACGTCGCCGGGCGTGCAAATGACGGCATCGACGACCTATCCGGGCTACAAGTCGATCACGATTCCGTTAAACGGCGCGGCCGGCTTGACGGCGGCGTTCAACAACGGCAGCGGCACGTGGGACAGCAACGGCGGCAGCAACTATCACTTCGACAGCGGCGTATGGACGCTTGTCGGCGGGACCAAAACGGCGGGCGAACCGCAGGCGGACAGCGTGACGTTCCGCGTGACGGTGCCGTCGAACACGCCGGCGAGCGGACCCGTGTACCTGTCGGGCAGCTTCAACAGCTGGAACGCAGCCGATCCTGCGTATCAACTGACGAAAGGCACGGACGGCGTTTACAGCATCACGCTGGCCTTGACGCCGGGCACGGCGTACACGTACAAGCTGACGCGCGGCACGTGGGCGTCGGTGGAGTCGACGTCGAGCGGGGCGGACATCGCGAACCGCACGCTCACGCCGAGCGGCGGCGCGCAAACGGTCAATGTAACCGTGGCGAAGTGGAAGGATCTCTAAGACGCTAAGCAAAAAAGCCTGTCCGTTCCCGAATGGGGGCGGGCAGGCTTTTGCTGTGTGGGGATGGCGGCGGATAATTGCTGAAAGGCAGCTAAATCGAACGAAAGAGGGTGTTTAACATGCATTAACGGTTAAAAGGCATTTAATTTTGTCCAAAACTGCTTGGTGAAGCCACGAGGCACCAAATAGCTGCCTTTTGACCATTATCTTGGATGAGCAAGGGCATAATGCGAAAATAACTGCCTTTTAACCATTGTCCGGGCTAGGAAAGGCGACTACGGCATCCGAACTAGGAAAAGGCGGCATCGGCTAAAAGGAGCGTCTTTAAACCGATCCGATTAAAATTCCGCAGCCTTTAGAAGAAATCCGCTGCCGCGGATCAAACCGCCTGTCCGTCAGCCGCTGCCGCCGAACGCGTGGACTCCCGCACGATCAGCTGCGGCTCGAGCAAGCGCTTCTGCAGCGGCATATCGGGATCCCGCAGCTGCTCGAGAAGCAGCTCGCCGGCCGACACGCCCAGCTGGAACGTATCGATCTTGAGACAGGTGAGCGGAGGCGTCGTAAACGGCGACATCGGATAATCGTCGAAAGCGGCGATGCCGAGATCGCCCGGTACGTCGACGCCGCGCTCGCGGGCCGCCTTGAGCAGGCCGAACGCGGCGTAGTTGCTCATGCAGACGACGGCGTCGGGGCGCTCGCCGGCAGGCAGATCCAGCATCCGGAGGCCAAGCGCGTAGCCCGAGTCCGTGTCCGCGAGACCGCGCAAGTCCTCTTCGTCCGGCGCGGGCAAGCCGGCCTCGGCGAGCGCGCGGGCGAAGCCCCCGAAGCGCTGGACGAAAAGCTTCTCGTCGCGCTCGCCGGCGAAGAACGCAAGGCGCCGGTATCCGCGCTCCAGCAGATGCGCCGCAAGCATATGTCCGCCGGCCTCGTTGTCGAAGTCCACCCAGCTGACCGGCGACTGCACCTCGCCGATCGAAATGAAAGGGAAGCGGTGCTCCAGCAGCTCCTCGCAGAGCGGCTCGGTCAGTACCGAATTGTTGGCGATCAGGCCGTCCACCCGGCGGTTCAGCACGAGACGCTTCATGAAGTGCTGTTCGGGACGGTCGGGCTGCTGGATGTTCGAGATCGTCAGCTCGTACTTGCGCTCGATGAGCGAGCTCTCGATGCCGCCTATTATATTGAAGAAAAAATGATCGAGAAACTCATGCTCCCTGGATAAGTCGATCAATAAGCCGATATTCCCGCTGGTCTGCTTGGCCAGCTGCGTAGCAAGACTGCTGGGCGTATAATTCATCTCGCGGATGATGCCCCAGATCCGGCTCTTGGTTTGGTCCGATACTTTTGGCGAATCGTTAATGACCTTGGACACGGTCGACTTGGCCACTTGGGCGGCGTCGGCGATATCCTGTATAGTCACCTTCCGCGAGGTTCCCTCCGGCAACGAAATCCCTCTCCCTCAACGATCAATGGTTTGAAAAACCGGTTTCACCCATTATAACACAGTTGCTTCGCAACGCGACACACGCAAACGTTGCACACGCCGCCAGTCGACAGGATCTGCCCGTCCGCCCGCTTGCTCCGGGACCGAGCGACCGAGACAAGCGGTGGCGGTTATGGTTTAATAGTAGAATCAAGTTCGGAACGTACCGACCGACGACATGGAGGATAACGGATGACTTTACGCTACCCCAGCCCCGTGCGCCGCGCCGCGCTCGCGCTGACCGCCGCATCGCTGCTGGCCGCCCTCGCGACCGGCTGCGCCGCCAAGGATGAGCCCGCGCTGGCACCGGTCGATAGCGCGACGGCTTCGCAGACGAGCTCGGCTTCCGCCGCGCCGACCGCAACGGCGGCCGATCCGACCGCCGCATTCCTCGCGCCGCTCACCGGTCTGCCGACGGAGCAGGCCATTACCCGCAGGCCGCTCAGCGTCATGATCAACAACTTCAAGGCCGCGCGGCCCCAGTCCGGACTAACCCATGCCGACACAGTGTGGGAGATCCTCGCCGAGGGCGGCATCACGCGGCTCGTGGCGATCTTCCAGAGCCAGACGTTCGACGATCCGATCGGTCCGATCCGCAGCATCCGTCCTTACCTGATCGACATCGGCGAAACGTACGGCGGCGTCCTCGTCCACGCGGGCGCGAGCAACGACGCGCTCGCCATCCTGCAGCACTCCGGAAAGGCCGACATGGACGAGATCAACAATGCCGGCGCCTATTTTTACCGCAGCAAAGACCGCAAAGCGCCGCATAACCTTTACTCCACACAAGAAAAGCTGTATACGGGCGCGCAGAAGATGAAGTACGACGAGACGGCGAGCGTGCCGCTGGTGCAGTTCGATCCGACGCCGGACGTGATCGGAGAGCCCTCCGCCACGGAGATCAACCTCAAGTTCCAATTGTCGGACTACAAGGTGTCGTACAAGTACGATGCCGCTACGCATCTATACGCCCGCTCAATCAACGGTCAACCGCATATCGATCTCAACAACTCGCGCCAGCTCACGGCGGCGAACCTCGTCGTTCTGTCTGCCAAGCATCATGCCTACGACGATTACGGCCGGCTCGAGATCGACTTGAAATCCGGCGGCGAGGCGATGCTGTTCCAGGAGGGGCGCGCGATCGCCTGCGAGTGGAAGCGGACGCCGGGCGACATCGTCCGCATTTACCGCGACGGCCGCGAGCTCAAGTTCCTGCCGGGCACGACTTACTACCACGTGGTCCCGACGGACGGCGGGTTCGCGGGCCATGTAACGTACGAATAAACGCGCAAATCCGCAATCGCAGCCAGAAGAGGGGCGTAGAGGATGGGGTTCAAGCTTCGTAGAGAGAGAACGGGCAGCAGCAGGACCTGGTTCGGCAAAATGCTGCTGTCCTACTTGCCGGCCTTTTTTATCCTGACCGCTTTTCTGTTTTTTATTTTTTTTCAGATTCTCAATAGCCGCAACCAGGAAGCCGCCCGCAAGACGAACGACTACATAACCCGGCAGGCGCAGCTTGTCGTGGATTCTTCGCTGACGGCGATTGACCAGAAGATCACGCTTGAGATGCTGCGCAACCGCACCGTGCTGCGGTATTTCTCGGAGCCGACGGCCGCGGATCTGTCGCTTCAGGTCGACGTCATGAACGAGCTGTCCGAGCTTAAGATCGCCAACCCGCTCATTCATTCGATCTATATGGTTCGGGCCGACGACCGCATGGTCCTGAACATGAGCACGACCTATCCGCTTAGCCGCTATCCGGACGCGCCCTTTATCGAATCCAGCCTGAAGTCGCCGAACAGCAAATGGTCCGATCTGCGGCTGTACAAGGAGCTGCCTTCGGAGACGGGGACGCCGGTCGTGACGCTGACGCGGAGCGTGTCTATCTTCTCGGGCCGCTACGGGCTGATCGTCATCAACGTCAACGCGGCTTCCCTCCAGCAGCTCGTCCGGGACATGTACGACGCTTCGGTCACTCAGCTGCATCTGTACGACGGGGCCGAGCAGGATTTGTTCCACACAGACCCGTCAACCGCCGCGCCCAAGGCCAACAAGACGCTTGCGTCCGCATCGGTGTCCGACTATACCGGCTGGCGCCTCGTCAGCGAGTGGAACGACGGCAAGTGGATTACGTTCCTGATGTCCCTTTTCAACGTCTGGCTGGTACTGGGCTTGCTCGTTTGCGTGCTGGCGCTCGGATGGATCGTCTGGATGACCCGCCAGAATTATCGCCCGATCCGCAATCTGGTCGCGCAGTTAGAGCGATACTCGCCCGGCAGCGGAGCGGTCAAGGACGGCGACGAGCGCTACGGCGGAGAATTCAGATATATCCATTCCATGATGGAAAATATGATCGACCAGAACAGCCGGTTCCAGCTGCAGCTGCAGCAGGACCTGGAGGTGAAGCGGAACTTCTACCTGTACGGGCTGCTGGAAGGCATTCGCCAGGTCGGGCCGGAGGAATGGGCGGCTACGGCGGAGCAGCACGGCATGTATCCGTCGTTCGGCAAAGTTATTGTCGTTGTCCTTGAGATCGACCGGAGCGCGGAGTGGCGGCGGACGTACGGCCAGGAGGAGCAGGACGGCTGGAAAAAGGCCGTTGAGGCGATCGTGGGCGGACTGACGGAGCAGGCCGAAGGCTGCAAGGTATGGATGCTCTGGACGATGGCGAATCAGCTCGCGGTCATGCTCATGAGCGAAGGCGACGTGCCGGACGAGTCATTGTCCACGCTGATCGGGGAGTGGCATGCGCGCATTCGGGACGACATTCCGTTCGAGATGACGATCGGGCTGGGAGAACCGGCGGCGCGTCCGGAGAACATCCACGACGCTTACCAGGAAGCGCTCGCCGCGCTGCAGTACAAGTCCATCGAAGGCAACAACCGGATATTGAAGCATGCGGGCAGACCGGCCGGGCGAGGCGAGGTGTTCCGCCACCTACAGCGGATCGACGGCATCGTCGACCTGCTGCGCCTGTCGGACGCGAAGTGGCGGGCGGAATTCCGCTCGCTCATCAGGCAGATGGAGCTCGACCGCGCATCGCGCGAGGATATCGAGCAGGTGATGAATTACTTGATCTTCAACCTGGGCCGGGCCGTGGAGGGAATGAGCGCCGAGTACCGGCGCCTGTGGAGCACGGACATTATGCCGGCGCTTGCCAAGACGCTGGCCGAGGTCGAGATGATGGGCGACATCGCGCACGCTTTTTTCGAGGCGCTGGAGGCGTTCGAGGAGCGGGTGGAGCAGTCCCGCGAATCGCGGAACCAGGGCGTGCTCATCAAGGAGGTCAAGGCGTACATCGAGACCGACTTTGCGCGGCCGGAGTTGTCGCTGGACTATCTCAGCGAGAAATTCGGCATCAGCGGCAAATATTTGAGCCGTCTGTTCAAGGAAGAGTTCGGCCTGAAGTTCGTCGATTTCCTCATCGATCTGCGCATTCGCCACGCCCAGCAGCTGCTCGCCGAGACGAGCCTGCCGGTGCAGGAAATCTCCGAGCGGATCGGATACAGCAGTCCGATCTCGTTCGCCCGCACGTTCAAAAAAATCGTCGGCGTGCCGCCGATCGATTATCGCAAAGAAAAGCAAGGATAAACGACTTGCCGCACGCCGCAATCCGGTCACGCTTTCACGCGCGGCCGGATTGTTTGTTTTTGTCCCCGGAGAACCTCGAAACGTTGATATGACGGGCTTTTTTGGCATGGAGAAAAAAGTTGGCAGGTGGAATTAGGTTGGTTAAAGCGATAAATCGTACGATTGGTTCATGTCATTAAACGTACCATCGTAATAACGCTTACGATGACATGAAATTGTCCGATTGGTTGTATCGGAGAAAATGGTTTGTTGTGCGGGCCGGTCGGCGATGATTTGATTAAGGCACGACTTGGGCGGCACGCCGCGTCAGGTCGACAACCGATACGAAGAGGGAGAGGTCATCCGATGAAAAACAGATTCAAGAAAAGCCTGGCGCTGCTGACGGCGGCGGGGGCGGTCGGAACTGTCGCGTTGGCGGGATGCTCGAACGGCGCAGACGACGCGAACGCGGCGGGCAGCGGCTCGGCCGGCACGGAGAAAATCAAGCTTTCCTTTGAAACATCCGTCTATGCGGAAGCGCCTCACAAGAAGGCGATCGATGCCTTGATCCAAAAGTACAACGAAGCGAATCCTAACGTCGAAATCACGGTGCACGGCACGGACTACGAAAACTTCTGGGACAAGCTGACCACCGAGATCATCGCGGGCACGCAGGGCGACATCGTCCAGGTCTATCCCGAAAACATCGCGACCTACAACGCGCTGCAAGGGGAAAAGGGCGCTTTCTTGAATCTGGACGACCGCATTAAAGGAACGGAGCTGGAGACGGATCTCGTCGGCCAGGAGCTCAGCAAGGTAAACGGCTCTTATTATGCGTTATCCGATTACGCCTGGGGGACGACCGGCATCTTTTACCGCAAATCGCTGTTCCAAAAGGCCGGCATCGATCCCGCTTCGATCAAGACGCTGGAGGACTTCAAGCAGGCCGCGATCAAGCTCGGCGTCGATACGGACGGAGACGGCACGGTCGATCAATACGGATTTTCGAGCGTCGTAGGCTCGCACCCGTTCGTCGCTTCCGAATGGTATCGCCTCGTGGCGAGGCCGGTATCGGGCGGCATCTTCTTCGGCGACGGCGAGTCCGGCCCTTATACGGCCGACCGGATCAACGTCAACTCGCCGGCCAACGTCTGGGCGGCCGAATGGTGGCAGGACCTGATCAACAATCCGCAAGCGACGCCTCCGGGCACGCGGGACAAGAAGGTCAGCCGCGAGATGTTCTGGAACGGACAGGCCGCGATGATGATGGACGGCCCTTGGTTTATCGGCATGACAAGAGAGCGCGACGCGGCGCTGATGGACGATCTCGGCTTGATGCCGCAGCCTTCCGTCGAGTACGAAGGCCAGACGTACAAGCCGAATCCGCATAACTATCCGCTCGTCGCCATGATCTCCGCGAATAGCAAGTATCCCGACGAGGCATGGGACTTCCTGAAATGGATGGCTTCCGCGGAGGCGCAGGAGATCGTCTCGCAATCCGGCATGATTCCGAGCAGCAAGGCCTATGCAGGCACGGACGCATACGCCCAGGCGAATCCGCTTGCCGCGCAGTTTTTCGACTTCCAGCAAAACGTGTACGCCCCGGCCGTCATGGACCCGCCGATCCCCGAGCTCGGCACGCTGAACCAGACGCTGATCAACTACGCGCAAAATATGTTCGTCGCCAAGCAAGACGCGAAGTCTTCGCTCGACAAGGCGGCAGAAGAGATGAAAAAAGCGATGAATTAATTCGTCAGGCCGATCCGGCGGCCCCCGCCGCCGGATTCGACGCCTGCGAGGAGGAAGGATATGAACAACGACAACGCGCTTCTCGGACAGCCCTCCTTGCCGACGCAGCAGACAGAACCGGCCCGCCGAACGCGATTCTGGCGCTCCGAATGGCGGAGGCTGAAGCAGAACAGGGCCGCTTATTTGTTTATCGCGCCGCTCGCGCTGGCGGTCGGGCTCGTACTGCTGTATCCGATTTTGAAGGCGGCGCTGATGAGCTTTCAATACTGGAAGGTCGCGCGGCCGATCGCGGACGGACATCCGT
Source organism: Cohnella sp. GCM10012308 (assembly GCF_042649185.1). NCBI lineage: Bacteria > Bacillati > Bacillota > Bacilli > Caryophanales > Paenibacillaceae > Cohnella > Cohnella sp. GCM10012308. The sequence goes on along the minus strand of NZ_JBHRYU010000054.1, from coordinate 5,743 downwards.
TCGTCGGATTCGATAACTACGCGGCCGTCATGGATTCAGGTTATTTCTGGCAATCGCTCGGCATTACGTTCCTCTATATTTTCGTGACGGTCGTTCTTCGCTTCGTATTGGGCGTCGGCACGGCCGTGCTGCTGAACACGCCGTTCAAGGGCCGCGGACTCGTCCGGGCGCTGGTCATCATCCCGTGGGCGGTTCCCGAGGTCGTCACCTGTCTGGTCTTCATCCTGATGTTCGACTATCAATTCGGCGTCGTTAACGACGTGCTGCTCAAAATGAATATTCTGTCGAACCCTCTGGCCTTCCTGGGCGAATCCGACACGGCGCTGTGGGCCGCGATGTTCGTCAACGTGTGGAAGGGCTTCCCGTTCGCCGCCATCATGCTGCTCGCCGGTCTGCAGGGCATCCCGAAGGATCATTACGAAGCGGCGAGCATCGACGGAGCCTCGGCCTGGAAGCAGTTCACGAGCGTGACGCTGCCGGCGCTGAAGCCCGTATCCGTCATCGTGTTCCTGCTGCTGGTCATCTGGACGGTCAAGGACTTCGGCATCGTATACGTGCTGACGGGCGGCGGACCGAGCCGCGCCACGGAGTTGCTGACGATTTTTATTTACCGGGCCGGCTTCAAGTCGTTCGACTTCGGTCTCGCTGCGGCCGCGGGCATGTTCCTGCTGCTCATCTCGGTCGTCTTCACCGTGCTCTACATGAAGGCTACGAAGGCGGGTGAATCGGCGTGAAAAAAAGAAACATGCCCATCGTCTATATCGCCGCCGTCCTGATCTCTCTGTTCGCGATCGCGCCGTTCGTCTGGATGATCCTGACCTCGCTCAAGCCGCAGGCGGAGATCTACAGCAAGCCGCTGCAGTATTTGCCGCAGCATCTGAACGCCGAGGGCTACAAAGGCATGCTGAACGCGAAGGCCGACCCGAACGTGAACTTCATCTCCTGGTTCAAAAATACGGCCATCGTCTCCCTGCTCACGACGGTGCTGTCGCTGATCGTATCCGCGCTGGGCGGCTACGCGATGTCGCGGTTCCAATTCCGGGGCCGCATGAGCATCGGCTATATCATCCTGCTGACGCAGATGCTGCCGGGCTCGCTGCTCATTATCCCGCTATATCTCATCATGAAGGATTACCACTTGCTGAACTCCTATTTCGGTCTGGTGATCGCGTATGCGACGATTGCGATTCCGTTTTGCACATGGATGCTCAAGGGCTACTTCGACAGCGTGTCGACGGCCATCGACGAGGCTGCTTCCATCGACGGCGCGGGGCGCTGGACGACGTTCGTCCGGGTGATTCTGCCGTTGACGCTGCCTGGGCTCGTGGTGACGGCCGTCTTCTCCTTCCTGACGAGCTGGAACGAATTCATGTTCGCGCAGACGTTCCTCAGCGACTACGACAAGTGGACGCTCTCAGTCGGCATCGCCAGCTTCCAGGGGCAATACGTCGTCAACTGGGACTATCTCATGGCCGGCTCGGTCATGACGACACTGCCGATCGTCGTCGCGTTCTGGCTGCTGCAGAAGCATCTCGTAAGCGGCATGACGGCAGGCGCGGTCAAGTAATACAGGCAGGCAAGGCAGGCATTTAAGGCACTTATACTACGTTTTCTAAGGGAGCATATCGGATATGGAAAAGGGAAAAATCAGATTCGGCATCGTCGGCATGGGCATCCGGGGCAGTTTGTTCGCGGATACGCTGCTGCAAAGTCCGTATGCTGAGCTCGTCGCAGTCAGCGATGCCTTCGCCGCTACGCTGGACAAGAGCAAGACGCGCTACAACGTTCCCGGCTATGCCGACGTCCGCGAGATGATCGCAGGGGAGAAGCTGGACGCGCTCGTCATCGCGACGCCGGACTTCCTTCACAAGGAGCCGGTCATGCTGGCGGCGGAACACGGGCTGCATTTCATGGTCGAAAAGCCGTTCTCGACTTCGGTCGAGGAAGCGGAGGAAATGCGGGAGGCGGTCGACCGCGCCGGCGTGACCTGCATGGTGGCGTTCGAGAACCGCTGGAACACGCCGTTCGTCGCGGTCAAGGAGGCCGTCGAGCGCGGCGAGATCGGCGACATTCTCACGATCAACGCGCGTCTCAACGATACGATCTTCGTCCCGACGCAGATGCTCAAGTGGTCGAAGGGCTCGTCGCCGGGCTGGTTCCTGCTGCCGCACGCGACGGATATCGCGCTGTGGCTCAAAAAGACCGCGACGCCCGTCAGCGTCTACGCCGTCGGCACGAAGAAGAAGCTCGTCGGCATGGGGATCGACACGTACGATTCGATCCAATCCGTCGTCAGCTTCGACGACGGCACGCACGCGACGTTTACCACAAGCTGGGTGCTTCCGGAGTCGATGCCGCTGATTTACGATTTCAAGTACGAGATCATCGGGGACGACGGCGCGCTGTACGTGGATCTGTCCGATCAGATGGTGCGCAAGGCCGGAGGCGTATACAGCCATATGCATACGCTCGGCACGCCGATCAACGGCCGGTTCACCTCCGCGCCGAGTTATATGCTGAACGCGTTCGTCGACCATGTCCGTCTCGGCACGAAGCCGGAGTCGGGCGCAGCCGCGGGCCTGCTCAACACGAAGCTGGTGCATGCCATCCACCGGTCCGTCCTGAGCGGCTCGGTCGAGCGGATCTGACGCCGTGCGGCCTGACGATATTCATGGCGGCCGCGTGGTCGCCTGGCTGGGACGGCCTGGCGTCCTGATCGAGAACGACCGGCTGCAGGCGACGATCGTGCCTGCTTTGGGCAGCCGCGTCGTCTCGCTACGCTGCAAGACGACCGGCGCGGAGCTGCTGCATACGCCGGCGTCGGTCGAGGCGTACGAGTCCGCGCCGATGCTATACGGTATTCCGGTGCTGTTTCCGCCGAACCGCATCGCCGGGGGCTCGTTCGAATACGGGGGCAGAGCCTACCGGCTCGACGTCAACGATCCGGCCACCGGCAGCCATGCGCACGGCTTCGTGCACGACAAGGCGTGGGAGGTTATTTCTTGCGGCAAGGACGAAGAGAGCGCGAGACTGGTCACGGCGTTCGATTCCGCGTTTCATCCGTCGGTGACCGCGCAGTTTCCGCACCGCTTCCGCCTTGTCATGCGGGTAGAGCTGCGGGGGAACGCGCTCTTCCAGCGGATCGACGTGCACAACGAGAGCGATGCCGCGTTTCCGTGGGGGCTTGGCTATCACACGGCCTTCAACTTTCCGTTTGGCGCTGCTTCGTCGCCCGCGTCCTGTACGTTCGCGGCGCCGGTCGGCCGCAGGTGGCAGCTGGACGCGCGCTTCCTGCCGACGGGCGAGCTGGCGGAGGACGCGCGGGGAGCGCGGCTCCGGCAGGGGATGTCGCTTAGCGGCATCGTCTTGGACGACGTCTTCGAGGCTGCCGGCAATGGCGCCAATGAAGCGGTACTGACCGATCCGGAGGCCGGCATCCGCGTGCGCTATCGCGCGGATCGCTCCTACGGCACGTGGGTGCTGCACAATGGCGACGGCGGGCAGGGCTTCGTTTGCCCCGAGCCGTATACCTGCGTGACCAACGCGTTTAATCTGGCGCTGCCGCCGGAGGCGACGGGCATGCAGGCGCTTGCGCCGTACGCGTCCGCATCGGTGGATTGCAGCATTATCGTGGAGCCGTACCGGTCGGAAGAGTCGTAGAATAGCGGGACAGCAGGAACCCCCGTCGTTAGGGCAATGTCGTAACGACGGGGGAATTGTCTATGGCGGACGGGCGCTTGCCCGGGGCATGGACACTTTGTCGATTTATGCGATAAAATGAAGCCACTTCCTTTATTTTCGCATTCAGTCCTTTTCGGCTTGAAAGAAATGAGGACACGATGAGCCTGCAGCAAGCTCTCATACCGCTATTTACGCATCTCCTTCCTCTTGCGCTATTCATCTGCATGGGGCTCGACGTGCTGATCCGCAATTCGAAGAAAACGGAGCACCGGCTGGTCAGCATTATAACGCTATGTTATTCCTCCCTGTTTCTGGAGGAGTACGTCCGTCAGCTGCTTCCGATCTCGTACAGTCCCGCGCTGGCCGCCTTGTGGTTCAGCAATACGGGCATCCTGATTCCCGGTCTGGGCTTTCATTTTACCGCCAAGCTGACGGGGATGGACAAGCGAATGCCGCGATTCCTTTACCCTTACGTTTTTTACGTACCGGCACTGTTTCCGCTTATCTCGATTTTCGGCGCGGAGGAGATTATCTCCACCCAGCGCTTCGTGGAGATCGGGATGTGGAAGCAGCCGGTCTATAATACTTCGTACTATATTGCGTTGATCGTCAGCACGCTGGCCTGCTTGCTGTACCTGTTCCCGCTGCTGAAGTCCAGGGCTCGCGCTGCCTCGGCCGAGCTGAAGTCTTTGTATACGCTGACGACCTGGGGCGTCGTCGTTACGGCGCTCTGGATTATTGCGTTCGGGCTCTTCAACTACGGCTCGTTCATGCCTCCGTATCCCTATATTTATTGCGGTCTACTATGGTGCTTTACCTTGAGGCTGACGATGAGGCGCCACGACTTTCTGAATTTCGTGGACAAGCGCTACGAGAAGCTGTTTCATCTGAATCCGGCGGCCATTGTACTGCTGGACCGGTCGGGTGCGGTTCGAGAAACGAATCCGGCCGCGGAGCAGCTGGTCGGCGGCATGTGCGAGGACCGCGAGGCATTTTACTCGCTGATGAAGACCGTGGTCAGCGAGCAGATGCGCGATACCCGCGAGATTAAAGGCTACGAAGCGACCGTGCATGGGGCGAGCAAACGTCTGGACGTGCTGCTCGACGGCGACTATATCATGGTGGACAACGAGCCGCACATCATCCTGATCGTGCGGGACGTAACGGCCCAGCGGGAGTACCAGGAGGAGATCCGGTACCTTGCCTATCACGATCCGCTGACGCGGCTGCCGAATCGCAGGTATTTTTACGAGCGGCTGGAACCGGCCGTGGCCGAAGCGAAGCGGCGGGACGGTCTGATGGGCATTGTGCTGATCGACCTGGACTACTTTAAGGATATCAACGACAAGTACGGGCATAAGGCCGGAGACGAGGCGCTGCTGCATACGTCAAGGCTGCTCCGGGAGGCTGTCGCGGATCGGGGACTGGCGGCAAGGCTGGGCGGCGACGAATTCGTGCTGCTGCTGCCGGAAGTGGCGTCGGGCGAAGCGCTCGAAGAGACGATCCGGCGTCTGCGCGCGTCCGTCGCGGCCAGCCGGCTGATCTGCGAGGGGCAGGAGATTCCGATCGCGATGAGCATCGGCGCAAGCCTCTATCCGCAGGACGGCGCGGACGGCGACGCTTTGATGCACGGCGCGGACAAGGCGATGTACGCGGTGAAAAGGCGAAGCCGCAACGATTATGGGATGGCGGGCCGGCAGTAGGCGGCATAGCTTAAAATGAGGAGCTGAGGAGCTGAGGAGCTGAGGAGCTGAGGAGCTGAGGGGCTGAAGGGCTGAAGGGCTGAAGGGCTGAGGGCTGAGGGCTGAGGGGCTGAGGGGCGGGCGTGCCGGTTAGCGCGTGTTCAGCGTGCGGAGCCTTTCGGAAGTATGGCGGTGCAAAAACCTGCATTTCTACATCTATTTTCCACAGCCCCGCGACAGTTGATGAAATACCTGCAAATGCTCCTAGGCCCCCTAATCAAATTGGAGTCCCTCCCTACAATGTTTTAAACTAGGGATAAGGGAGATGAGCGGGATGGGAAAAAGGTTAAAGGAAGAAACACGGCTTAGAATTGTTAAGG
>NZ_JBHRYU010000053.1:0-33967 GCF_042649185.1 Cohnella sp. GCM10012308 | reverse complement strand
GTCGCCATCGACCAAAAACGCAAACGGGACGAAGCAGGAAACTCCCCTGCTTCGTCCCGTTTGGCTATTTCGGCTTCATTTCAGCTTTTTGCTTCAACTTCAAAGGGCTTTTGGGACAGCCCCTTTTGCTATAATCTAGCAAGTCGAGCGAATAGAGAGACGATGCCAGACATATAATCTGTGGTAGACAAGGACAGGCCGGCAGGTCTGAGGGGGCGGTTAATATGGAAAAGAAAACGGCGATCCGCAAAATTCCGGTGCAATATCCGTTAGGTACGAAGCAGATATCGGGATTCGTACTGCTTTTCCTGCTCTCATTGGGTAACGTAATCCATGGCGCCGAACATTTATTCTTGTATATCCAAGCGGGGCTCATGACGCTGAGCGGCGGTTGCCTCGCCTATCTGCTCATTCGCCGGAAGACATTAAAGGCGGAGCTCACGATGACCGGCAGCCGCTTGACCGTGAACGGACTTACGATCACGGGGGAGTCAATTCGCGAGCTGCGGATCGACCGGGGCCTCGTCGGCCTGCTGCCGCGCGGCAAACGGGTCGTGCCCGTGCGTCTTTGTCTCGATCTGAAGGACAGAAGCGCCGGTCTTCTACTGCTGCGCTGGGCCGAAAAGCAGGGCGTGCCCGTCAGGCAGGGCACCTTCATGCGTTGGCTATGAGGGAGCGGTCAAGCTTCCTCGGAATCGACGATGGACTTGCCGGCGGCGAAGAGCACGGCGAGTCCTGCGATCATGCAAAGGGACAAGATACATATATATAGCATGCTTTGCTAACACCTCCCCGGACGATCAACGATTGAGCAGGGTGAAAAAGACGGCAAACACGATGGCGATGCAGAGCGCATAAATCGAGCCCAGACGCGTCCATTTCTTGCCCGTGCCGCTGCCGTAGCCCGCATTTTCGCTGCGGTTGGCCTTGGACCAGCCGACGGCCAGCGTGGCTGCGAATCCGGCGCTCATAACGAAAAATACCAAGCCGATCAGGTAGACCATGTTCATTGGACCGCATCTCCTTTATGAAGGCTCCATTTCGCCGGCATCCGGCTCGCGGCCAGCCTCCTTCTCGTTGCTACAAGCATAGGAGGCTTTTCGTCTGCCCGCATCCTCCAATCCGCCGGTTTTTATGCCCATCCAATTTACCATCCAATTGCGGATAGAATTCCCTGTCATTGCTTGCCGGGCTCCTCAAGTACGGGGATAATGGAAGCATTGGAGGGACGGCGTATGTGGCTACCCGATCGCGCGTCGAACAAGCCGGTCTACCGGCAAATCGCCGAGCATTTCGAACAGAAGATCAAGTCAGGAGAGCTGACTGCAGGCAGTCCGCTGCCCGCAGAGCGCAAGCTGGCCGCGCAGCTGGGGGTCAACCGCACGACCGTCATTCAAGCATACGAGGAGCTGCGCGCTTCCGGCTGGGTCGTGAGCAAGATCGGCAGCGGCACTGTCGTGGCCGGCGGAGACGCTTCCCCGCTGCGGCCGGCGGATTGGCGCAAGTACTTGGACGTCGGAACGATGCTGCCGAATTCGGACGCGATGCGGCGAATACGGTCCGGCTTGCGCAAAGACGGTCTTGTGGATTTTGCGAGCGGGGAGCTGTCGGAGGATCTGTTTCCGGGGGAGACGGTGCGCGGCATTTTTTCCGGACAGCCCTACGACGGCCCGCTCGGCTACGACGATCCGCAGGGCTACGGTCCGTTTCGCGAAGCGCTGGCCGCTTTTTTGTCGCGGCATCTGCGCATCGGGACTTCGGCTTCATCGCTGCTGATTACGTCCGGGTCCCAGCAATCGCTTTTTTTGATCATGCAATGCTTGCTGAGCCAGGGCGATGCCGTAGGCGTCGAGACGCCATCGTATTGCTTCTCGCTGCCGCTGCTTCAATCGGCGGGGCTGCGCGTCTATCCGCTTCCCGTCGGCCCGGCTGGCATCGATCCGGAAGACTTAGAGCGGCTGCATCGCAAGCACCGGCTCAAGATGCTGTTTTTGAATCCCAATTTCCAGAATCCGACGGGTACGGTGCTGTCCGCCGAACGGAGAGCCGCATTGCTGGGGATTGCGGAAAAGGAAGGCATTCCGATCGTGGAGGACGATCCGTTCAGCTTGACCGCGTTCGACGGACGGCCGCCGCTGCCGCTGAAGGCCGAGGATGCGGGAGGCCGCATTTTGTACGTAGGCTCGTTGTCCAAGATCGCGGCGTCCGGCCTACGGGTCGGCTGGTTGGCGGGGCCACGGGAGATTGTCTCGAGACTGGCGGACGCGCGGCAGCAGATGGACTTCGGGATGAGCGTCATCCCGCAATGGCTGGCGGCCAAGCTGATTGAAGGAGAGGCTTTTGACAGGCAGATCGGCCGTTTGCGGGCCAGATTGGCGCTTCGCCTGGACGAGCTGCGCGCGAGCCTCGATTATCATCTGCCCGGCAGCGTATCCTTCGAGCCGCCGGGAGGCGGCTTGAACCTATGGGTGAAGTGGCTTGGAGATAACGATCCGCGGCAGCTCCGGGTGCTCGAGCGAGCGATGTCGGCCGGCGTCGCCTACGTGCCTGGTCAAGTATTCGGCGCGGAAGAGCCGAGCCTGCGGCTGTGCTACGCGAAGCCGGAAGCCGGGCAAATAGAGCGCGGCGTCATCAGGCTGAAGGAAGCGCTTATGCGAAGCTAGGAGGGCTGGTGCCGGAAAAGCGGGGAGCGGTGCGGGCCGTGCGACGAGCGTTCAGGAACGTTCTGCAAACGGTCAGGAACGGTCCGGCGGCGTTGCCGCTACCGCGATACGGGGGCGGCGGTTTGCTTGATGCGACGCCGGCGAAGCATCCACAGCGCCGCGAACAGCGCGGCGTATGCGAACGCGGGAGCGGCCGTGCCCCAGGCAGCGGGGGCGCTGAATATGAGGCTGGCGCCGGCGCCGTACGCGGCTGCCCGATAGGGCGCGACAAGCGCGGCGGAAGCCGATCTCGCCGCAAGCGGGGCGGGCACGGCAGCGCCGTTCAGACGTGCGGCGCCCTTCCACAGGCGCCAGACGCCGGGCAGGGCGGTCAGCCAGACGGTTGCCATCGGCAGCGCGATCAGCGTCAGCTGCAGGGACGCCCGCCCGATCGATAGCGAGCTGTCGGCGGACTGCGACAGCTGCCAGACGGCTGCGGCCGCGCCGGTCGCCGACAGCGTGGCGAGCGCGGTCCACGTGAGCAGCTTGCGGGACCTGCGGGCGAGCCGCTCGGCCGAACCGAACCATCTCAGCTTGCCGGCCTTGCCGGCAGCCATCCATGCAAACGCGAGCAAGAGCAGCGTGAAGCCTGCAGCCATGCCGTTCAAAGCGCTGTGCACAAGTCATTCCCCCGATCCGTTCGTTCATTGTCTATTGCCATCATAACCTGGCGCGCGGGTCTGCCGGCACGTCCCCGGGTATAAAATGACTCCCGACTTCGGACGGGGGCGGGGGATGGACTTGCGGAGGGCGCTTTTTCTCCATCCTCCCCGCCCTCATTAGCTTTGCAAGTTAGCTCCCGCACCGATATAATTAAGGACAACCTGCGGTCTGACCGCATTGAAGGAGAACGAACGACATGAACGACTGGAGCGAGGGCGGGAGACCGGCCGCCGGCGCCGGACGATTCGTGCTGGAGCTGCGGTCCGAGGCGGACACGGCGCGTTTCGCCGAACGGCTGGCGGACCTGTGCGTACCTGGCGCGCTGATCGCGCTGGACGGCGATCTCGGCGCGGGCAAGACCCGCTTCGCGAAGGCGTTCGCGGCCGGACTGGGCGTGCCGGGTATGGTGAACAGCCCGACGTTCACGATCGTCAAGGAATACGAAGGCGGTCGGTTGCCGCTTTATCATATGGACGTGTATCGCTTGTCGATCGATGAAGCCGACGAGCTGGGGCTGGACGAATATTTCGACGGAAACGGCGTCTCGCTCGTCGAATGGGCTTCGCTCGTCGAGCCGCTGCTGCCCCCGGAGCGCCTGCATATCCGGCTGGAGTTGACCGGTCCCGAGAGCAGGCTGGCGACATGCGAGCCGATCGGCGCCCGATATGAGGACTGGTGCCGGGAGCTCGGGCTGCGGCCGGCGAAGGAGGAGGGGAGCGGCGATGACGACAATGGGTAAAAAGACGGCAGGCGAAAATCCGCTCATGCTGTGTTTCGACACGTCTACGGCCGTGTTGGCGGCGGCGGTCTGCAGCGGCGACGAGGTGCTGGCGAGCCGACATTCGCATGCCGAGCGCAATCACGCCGTACGCATCGTGTCCGATCTGAAGGCGCTGCTTGAAGAGGCCGGCGCGGGTGAAGTAAGCGCGATTGCGGTGGGACGCGGTCCGGGCTCGTATACGGGCGTGCGGATCGGGGTGTCGGCTGCCAAGACGCTGGCTTGGGCTTGGGACAAGCCGCTCGTCGGACTCTCGAGCCTCGAGACGCTGGCGATGGCTGCAGGGCCTTATTTGCGCGGCGAAAAACAGGCGACAGAGACGGATTCGTTGCCATCGCTCCGTGCGGAGCGGACGGTCTGGATCGTGCCGATCATGGACGCGAGGCGCGGTCAAGTGTATGGCGCCCGCTTCGGAACGGCGGACGGATCCGTCTGGCATCGCCTCGAAGAGGATGCGATCCGGCTCATAGGCGATTGGGGGCCGACGCTTGCCGCAAGCGCGGCCGAAGCGGGCGCGCTGCTCTTGTTCGTCGGCGAGATCGGTCCGCACGCCGCCGTTCTCGCGGCGCTCGAAGGCGCGGTCGCGTTGCCGCTGACGGTGGACGCGGGCGAGATGGGCCGCCTCGCGGCTGCACGACTGGCGCAAGGGCTCGTTGACGACGTTCATGGCTTCGCGCCCAACTACACGCAGCTGACCGAAGCCGAGACCAAGCTCGGCGACGGCGCCCGGACGGAGGGACAGGGTTGAACGACAAGATCGAGTTCCGGTCGATGACGCTCGCGGACATCGATGCCATCGTGGAGATCGAGCGGGAGGCTTTTACCGCGCCGTGGACGCCGGAGGCTTTTCAGAACGAACTGACGCAAAACTTGTTCGCCAAGTATATGGTGATGTCCAAAGGCGACGAAGTGCTCGGCTACGGGGGCATGTGGCTCATCGTGGATGAGGCGCACGTAACGAACATTGCGGTTCGAGAGGCATACCGCGGCAAAGGCCTGGGCGAGCGCCTGCTGCGGGAGCTGATGCGGACTGCGGCTTGGCTCGGCGCGGCGCGGATGACGCTCGAGGTGAGGGTGTCCAACGAACGCGCGCAGCGGCTCTACCGCAAGCTAGGCTTCGGCCCCGCGGGACTGCGGCCGGGCTATTACTCGGACAACAACGAGGACGCGCTCATCATGTGGGCGGACCTGGACCCGACGCTTGGCCGGGAGCGCGGAGGAATGTCATCATGACGACGAAGATGTCAGGTAGCAAGGACGAGGGGCTGCTGCTTGCGATCGAGACTAGCTGCGACGAGACCTCGGCTGCCGTCGTGCGCGGCGGACGCGAGGTACTCTCCAACATCGTCTCCAGCCAGATCGAGACGCATAGGCGCTTCGGCGGCGTCGTGCCGGAGATCGCTTCGCGCAAGCACGTCGAGAGCATCACGATGATCGTTCAGGAGGCGCTGGCAGAGGCCGGCATCTCGCGCAGGGACATCGACGCGGTCGCCGTTACGCAAGGCCCGGGACTGATAGGCGCGCTGCTGGTCGGCGTCGTGGCGGCCAAGGCGCTGGCGCTCGCGCTCGACGTTCCGCTGATCGGCACGCATCATATCGCGGGGCATATTTACGCCAACCGGCTCGTCGGAGATATCGTATACCCAGCGCTTGCGCTCGTCGTGTCCGGCGGACACACCGAGCTGGTGCTGCTTCCGGAGGAAGGCGTCTTTCGTATAATCGGACGCACGCGGGACGACGCGGTCGGAGAGGCTTACGACAAGGTCGCGCGCGCGCTGTCTTTTCCTTATCCGGGAGGACCGCACGTGGACAAGCTGGCGCAGCAGTCCGAAGAAGAAGTCGTGCTGCCGCGCGCTTGGCTGGAAGACGGCTCGTACGACTTCAGCTTCAGCGGGCTGAAGTCGGCCGTGCTTGCGGAGATTAACCGGACCAAGATGAAAGGGCTCGATCCCGACTTCGCCGCCCTCGCGCGAGGCTTTCAGAACTCGGTCGTCGACGTCGTGACGACGAAGGCGATGAAGGCGGCAGCCGAATTCGGCGCCCGCCAAGTGCTGCTGTGCGGCGGCGTCGCAGCTAACCGGGGCATTCGCGAGCGCTTGGCCGCGCTTTGCGAGGAAGCCGGGCTGCCGCTGCTCGTGCCGCCGATGTCGCTATGCAGCGACAATGCTGCCATGATCGGCGCCGCGGCGGATCTCAAATGGCGCAGGGGACAGTTCTCGTCTCTGGATCTGGCAGCATCCGCGCAGGTATCGCTGGAGGAATGGTCCGTTTAAAGCGAACTTTCGTGTTAATTAATAGATCAAATCATGTTATGTATGTTGACATGTATATTCCGGCGTGTTAAAGTATTGACATACCCCCTTTTGAAAAGCGTTTGAACGAATCGACACCGACCCCGTCGATCGTTCAGGCGCTTTTCTTCGTTCTGTCTGCCGATCGCGTCCTGGAGTCAGGCGGCTTATAGAGGGGCGAAGGCGAATGTGCGGAACTCGCCCTCGCGGCGATTGTATGTTCATGCGGCTGGCCTCCGTTACAGGGCGCTGCCGTCCGGGCTTTTTCCGAAAAAGAGCCTTCGGACGGCGGATCGAGGGGGAGTGCCTGGCGGCGCTTCAATGAGAGTGGTACCGCGGCGGCTATCGAGCCCGTCGTCTCTTCTGACAGGGGAGATGGCGGGCTTTTTGCTTTGTCGCAAAATTTTGAATTTCGGCTAATCCCCTTTTGGGAGGCGCCGTGCCAAGAGGCAGGGCTTCACCCATTTGAGGACCTGGAGCTGCACTCGCTGTATTCGGGCGAGGATGCAGCAGGCGAAGCTGTCGTGACCGTGCGATACCGGAGCAAGCGTTTCAGGGGAACGGCCATTCATCGCGATATCATTTTAGCGGCTGCCCGCGCATATGTCGCGGCTTGCAATAGCGCGATCATGGCTGCTGCGCCCGAGCGAAGCGTTGAATCGGAATCCTGATTGCTTAGAAGTCAATGGATTCGGCTCCCAAATTAGCGCGAAAAGGGTGTGGGCAAAGTTATCCACACCCCCTGTGAGTAATGGGGATAAGCAGGTCTAATGTGTTGGGAGAGTAAACGTCGTGTAATCTTGAAAACGTGGATGATATTTTCAAGACATTCCCTTCAATTCTGGGGATTGTGGGGGTAACGTGAAAACCTGATGTGCTGTCCTTCGAGAGCGATTGTAGAAAATGGCGTTATTAGGCCTTTTGTCTGACTGATAGCCTGCCAGATCCAGCTCAGAAAGCTATGATTAAACGTGGATAAAGCTGTGGACAATCTAATTTTCAAACTTTTTGTGAAAAATTCGTAAAGGGGAGATTAACTTGAACGATATGTTGAGGTATTACGATCAGTTCGACGAATGGGGCAGGCTGGATCGTGAACCTGTCGAGTTTTTGATCAACATGCATGTGATCCGAAGGCATCTGCCCGTGAAAGGTCGCATACTCGACAACGGAGCGGGTTCCGGGAAATATGCGATGGCGCTCGCGCACGCTGGCTATCGGGTCACGATCACGGATTTGTCGGCGAGGCTGATCGAGCAAGCAAAGCTCCGCATCGGCGCCAGCGCATGGCGCGATCGCGTAGAAGGGTGTCATGTCGCCGATGCGCTGGATCTGAGCCGGTTCGCGGATGCGAGCTTCGATGCCTCACTGATGATGGGGCCGATGTACCACCTTCAACAAGCGGAGCGGCGAGAAAAAGCCGCCCGGGAGCTTCGTCGGGTGACAAAGCCGGGCGGCGTCGTATTTGTGGCTTTTATGTCCCGGGAAAAGCAAGCGGCGACGTATTTGCTCGATCCCGATCGTTGGCCGCCTTGCGACAACTACGCGGGAATTCGGGCATTTTTGGATACTGGAATATTTAATCATCGGGACGAAGGAAGATTTACGGGGGCGTATGCCTTTCCGCTTGCGGAGATCGTGCCGTTTATGGAGAAAATGGGCTTCGAGACGGTCAAGCTGATCGCCTCCGAGACGATCGGGGGGATGACGGCAGAGAAGATGGACGCATGGCGTGCGCGCGGCGAAGCCGAATACGGCCGGATTGTCGAACTTCTTGCAGAGCTCGCCGAGGATCCCGCGATCCTCGGCGCGGCGCCGCATCTGCTTTACGTAGGCAAGATTCCCGAACGCTAACGCCGCAGGCGCCCGCGTTTATTCCATCAACGACTCCCACAAGGCGAAAGTCGTTTCGAGCGTCTGCTGCTTCTCTTCCAGCTTGGCTTGAACCTCGCGCAGCCGGACGAAGTCCGTGCATACTTCCGGCAGCGCCATCTCTTCCTCAAGCGCCGCGACCTCCACTTCCAGCTTCGCGATATCGGCCTCGGCTTGTTCGCGCTTGCGCTGCTTGGCCCGTTCCTCGCGTTTGGCCTGCTTGTCCGCCTCATAGTCCGTAACCGGGGTTTGCGCGGTCTGGGCGCCTGCGCCTGCGGCGGAAGCGCCGCCGGAAGCGGAAGCCGCGGCCCATTCCTCCAGTTCGCGTTTTTTCGCGACCATTTCGTCATAATTTCCCAGGAAATGCGCCGCGCCATCCGGCCCGAGCTCCACGACGCGGTCCGCAAGCCTGTTCAGGAAGTAACGGTCGTGAGAAACGAACAGCAGCGTGCCGTCATACTCCTCCAATGCGCCTTCAAGCACCTCGCGGCTCCAAAGGTCCAGGTGGTTCGTCGGTTCGTCGAGCACCAGGACGTTGGCTTTCATCAGCATGAGCTTGGACAGCGCGACGCGCGCCTTTTCCCCGCCGCTGAGCGATCCGACCGTCTTGCGGACATCCTCGCCGCTGAACAGGAAGTTGCCGAGCACGGTGCGGATCTCCGCCTCGGGCAGCGTCGGATACCGGCTCCAGACTTCCTCCAGCACCGTATTGGAGGGAGTCAGGCCGCGCTGTTCCTGGTCGTAATACCCGAGCTGAACGCCGGTGCCCCAGCGGATCGTGCCTGCCGTCAGGGGAAGTTGGCCGACGAGCGCGCGCAGCAGCGTCGTCTTGCCGACGCCGTTGGGACCGAGCAGCGCGATTCGCTCGCCGCGCTTGACCTCGAAGCCCACGCGGCGGAAGAGAGGGCTGATGTCCTCTTTCGGCGAGGCCGAAGCGTCGTACACTTGCAGCACGTCTTTGCCCGTGCGGCGTTCGGCCGTGAAGGAGAAGCTCGCCTGCTTCAGCGTTCCCGGGCGCTCCAGCCGTTCGATGCGTTCCAACGCGTTCCGCCGGCTCTGCGCGCGGCGCGTGGTGGTGGCGCGAACGATATTTTTCTGGATGAACTCCTCCATCCGCTGGATTTCCTTGCGCTGCTGATCGTACAGCTTGACCTTCTGGGCGAAGTCCGCCGCCTTGAGCTCCATGAAGCGCGTATAATTGCCGGTGTAGCGTGTCGCCGCATGGCGCTCGATCTCTACAATAGAAGAGACGGTGGCATCCAGGAAGTAACGGTCGTGCGAAACGATAACCATCGCGCCCGAATACGTCCGCAAATATTGCTCAAGCCAGGTTAACGTGTCAATGTCGAGGTGGTTCGTCGGTTCGTCCAGCAGGAGCAGCTCGGGCTGCACGACGAGCAGCCTCGCGAGCGCGAGGCGCGTCCGCTGTCCGCCGCTCAGCGAGGAGACGACCGTATCGCGCGAAAAGTCGCCGAAGCCCATGCCGTGGAGCACGGCCTTGATGCGGTTGTTCATCTCGAAGCCGCCGGCTTCGCGGAACCGGTCGTTCGCGTCTGCGTACTGCGCGAGCAGCGCCTCGTAGCGGGCCGCGTCGGTTTGCTCCGCCGGATCGGCGATGCGCGCTTCGAGCCGTCCCAAGGCGCGTTCCTGCTCTAGCAGCGGGCCGAATGCGGCGTTCATTACTTCCTGGATGGTCAATTGCGGGGCCAGCCCGCTGTTTTGCGCCAGGTAACCGATTCGCAGCTCGCGCGGCTTGGACACGGAGCCTTGGTCGGAATCGAGTTCGCCCGCCAGAATCTTAAGAAAGGTCGACTTGCCCGCCCCGTTCACGCCGACGAGGCCGATGCGGTCGCGTTCGCCGATTTGCAGCGAGACGCCTTCTAGTATAGGTGTGACGCCGTAGTGCTTGACGATGCCGGATGCCTGTAAAAGCAAGAGGATTCCCTCCGAACGAGATCTTTGTAGTTGAAACAAGTTTATCGCAAATCCGCTTGGACGTCCAAAACGCATGATGGGCGGGCCGGGTGCCATGCCGCCCGATTATGTGAAAAAGCTCTTTGGCGTACCGTACGGAAAAATGATACACTGTTGCTATCTATGAATATGAATGGCAATAACGAGGGATGGCGGATGAACGCAAAGGAACCGGACGGCGCCGGGAAGCCCGCTTTGCGCAAGGCGATGGCGGCCAGGCGCGACGCGCTGGCGCAGGACGAGCGCGAAGCGCGATCTCGCAGGCTGTGCGACGTCGTCGTCGCGCAGGCGCTGCAACCGCTTAGCCTGCGGCTGGGCCGGACGCTGACCGTGGTATTGTACGGCGCGTTCCGATCGGAGGCCGATCCTGCCGGCGTGCTGGAATGGTGCGCCGCAGCGGGCCATCGAGCGGTCGCTCCCCGTATACGGGAGGACGGCAGCGGGATGGAGCTGCGGATCGTCGCTTCCAAGGCGGACTGGCGTCCGGAGCGCTATGGCGTGCCCAGCCCGGATCCGCTTCGCACGGCGCCGCTTGCGGCAGACGTGCGTCCCGACGCGGTGCTGGTTCCGGGCATGTCATTCGACCGGCAGGGTGGTCGGCTCGGCTACGGAGGCGGCTATTACGACCGATTGGCCGAGGCGCTGGGACCGGGGGGACTGCCTTACTGGATCGGCTTTGCCTATGCGCTCCAGTTGTCCGACGAAGCCTTGCCCAAGGAAGCGCACGATCTGGCGCTCCATGGCGTGGCGACGGAAGAAGGATTGATATGGTTTGCGGAGGAGGGGCCTTGATGACCGGCGGCGATGGGCGATTGACGCATTTTAACGAGCAGGGCCGCGCCGTCATGGTAGACGTATCGGACAAGGCGGTGACGGCGCGGACGGCCGTCGCGGAGAGCCGGATTACGATGGCGCCCGCGACGCTGTCGCGAATATTGGACCGTACCGTGGAGAAGGGCGACGTGCTGGCGGTCGCGCAGGTCGCGGCCATTCAAGCGGCCAAGCGGACGTCCGATTGGATTCCGATGTGCCACCCGCTGCCGCTGACCGGCGTTAACGTGCGATTCGGCACGAGCGGGGACGACACGCTGACCATCGAGGCCGAGGTCAAGACGACGGGCAAGACGGGCGTCGAGATGGAGGCGCTGACGGCAGTGTCCGCGGCCGCGCTGACGGTCTACGATATGTGCAAGGCGCTGCAGAAGGATATGGTGATCGGGCCGACCTTGCTGCAGAGCAAGACAGGCGGCAAGAGCGGGGATTACCGGGCGGAAGGTTAGGCCGATCGAGCCGAGCCGCCTGCGAAGTTTGAGGAGACGCGAATCGGGGGGGATGGGCATGATTTGGAAAGTAGCGCTGCTGACAGCCAGCGACAAAGGCTCCCGGGGCGAACGCGAGGATACGAGCGCGCAGGTAATCCGGGAGTTGGTCGAAGAGGAGCTTGGCGGGGAGATCGTCGACTATCGCGTCGTGCCCGACGAACAGGACGAGCTGCGCGCCGCCCTGATCGAGATGTGCGACTACTTTCAGGCCGACCTGGTGCTCACCACGGGCGGAACCAGTCTGGGATTGCGCGACGTGACGCCGGAGGCGACGCTGATGGTATCCGAGCGGACGGTGCCGGGCATGACGGAATCGATGCGCGCGGCGGTCATGCAGCGAAGCAGGCACTACATGCTCTACCGCGGCGTCATCGCCATTCGGGGACGCTCGCTGATCGTTAATTTGCCGGGCGACCCGAAGGGCGTCAACGATATGCTGATGGCGATCATGGATCAGCTGCCCGACGCCTTGCTCCTCGTCTCCGGCATCGGGAAGGACCGAGATTACTGATGAGCGGCAATTCCAGGCCTCAGGAGACCGTCCTTCGCGAGGTTAAGGTCGAGGACGCCATTGGATTGACGCTTGCGCACGACCTGACGCAGATCGTGCCGGGCGCCTTCAAGGGGCGGCTGTTCAGCAAGGGCCATCGCGTTACGGCGGACGATATTCCCAAGCTTAAGGATATCGGCAAGGAGCATCTCTACGTCATGGAGCTCGCGCCGGGCGATCTGCACGAGGACGACGCCGCGCTGCGGCTGGCTGCCGCGCTCGGCGGAGAAGGGATCGTTTACGGCGAGCCGCACGAGGGCAAGGTGACGCTTAAGGCTGGCGAACCAGGGCTCGCAGTCATCGCCCGGGAGGTCGTGGACGGGATTAACGCGCTCGGCGAGATCGCGCTCGCCACAATCGTCGGCGGACGCTTCGTACAAGCCGGGGAGGCGCTCGCCGCGTCCAGGGCAATCCCGCTTGTCGTGCCCCAAGCCAAGATCGAGGCAGCGGAACGGATCGTGGCGCGATACAAGGCAGAGCACGGCGGCGCGGACGCCGTCGCGGTCAAGCCGCTTTGCCGGATGCGTGCGGGACTGCTCTCCACGGGGACCGAGGTGTTCACGGGACGGATTGCGGACAAGTTCGGACCTGCTGTCCGGGCCAAGCTGGAGGCGCTCGGTTCTGAGTTGGCCGAGCAGCGCTTTGCGCCGGACGATCGACAAACAATTGTCAACCACTTGTACTACTTCCTCGAACAGCGTTATGATATGATACTGGTATCCGGCGGGATGTCCGTCGATCCGGACGACCGGACGCCGGGCGCAATCGCCGATGCGGGCGCAGATATCGTCAGCTACGGGACCCCGATGCTGCCGGGTTCGATGCTGTTGTTCGGATATTTGAGAGGCGTGCCGATCTTCGGACTGCCGGGCTGCGTCATGCATGATCCTTATACGTCGTTTGACGTGCTGCTCCCGCGCGTGTTGGCAGGAGAGACGATCACGCGGCAAGAGATCGCCGCGATGGGGTATGGCGGATTGCATCGCTGAACGTGCAGAACCTTTTCCGGTGGAACGGTTTTTTGGCAGGGCCGGGAATGAAGCGCTTTAAATGAACGTGCGATCACTGCGGGCGCTTTGTTGTGGGTTGAAGGCGGGCGGCCGTTTTTTCTTTTATTCGTTTTGTTTGTGTACTGAGGACATCATGACAGGGAGGGATAACCATGGGAGGTATTGGTGCATCGGGCTTGATCCTGCTGATCCTAATCGCCTTGCTGCTGTTCGGACCGAACAAGCTGCCTGAATTGGGCAAAGCTTTCGGCCGCACGCTGCGCGAATTTAAGAAGGGCGCGAACGATCTGATGGACGACAGCGAGCGTCCGGCTCGCCGCGAAGTCGCCGTCGCTCCGGAAGCGGAGCCGGCGAAGACCGAACGTCGTCTGCCTGAATAACGGGCGTAAGACCGTCAACGTACAGTATGGACGCGGGTAGCCCGGACGAACGGAACTCATGAATACGGAGGGCGGCTTGATTTTCGCAAGCCGTCCTGATTTTTTATGCCCGGAAGGGCGGAGGTCGCATATGGCGGAGCGCTCGGGCGCAAAGGCCGATACGATGGAAATGGGCGGAATGCCGCTCATGGAGCATATCGGAGAATTGCGGAAAAGGGTCATTTATATCATCATCGTGCTGGTCCTCGCGCTGGTCGGGGGCTTGTTCGGCGCAGAGCCGCTGTTCGATTATCTGGTCGACGCCGCGCCGTCGGGAGAAATCGACCTTAGCGCCTTCTCTCCGTGGGACGCGATCAGCCTTTATATGAAGTTCGCTTTTATTATTTCGTTTATCGTCGCGATCCCGTTTACGCTTTTCCAACTGTGGGCGTTCGTAAAGCCCGCACTCGGTAAAAAAGAACAGCGCGCGACGCTGCGGTACATACCCGGAGCGCTTTTCATGTTTTTGGCGGGGCTGGCATTCGCCTACTACGTCATTTTCCCGATGGCTTACTCGTTCACCGAGAAAGTCACGGAAAACCTGGGGTTGAAGCAGGTATACGGGGCCAACCAATATTTTAGCTTTCTTTTCAACATACTTGTGCCGATGTCGCTTTTGTTCGAGCTGCCGATCGTCATTTTATTTCTCACCCGGATCGGCATCCTGAGTCCGGATTTATTACGCAAGTTGAGGAAGCTGGCGTGGTTCGTCATGGCCGTGGTCGGCGTCGTCGTGACCCCGCCGGACGTCATTTCGGACCTGCTCGTTGCGGTGCCGCTCATTCTGCTGTATGAAGTCAGTGTGCTGCTCTCGGCAAGCGCCTACAGGAAGCGAATGCGACGGGCTGCCGAACGGGAAGCCGCATTGGACGAAGAGGATTAACGAAACATCGAAGCGTTTGCCGTATGAAGGGCTGGACCAGCCTTCGCGGCAGACGCTTTTTTGTCGATTCCACCGACTCCCGGGTACAGGCGAGACCATGCCGGCACGTTTTAAACAGTATCCCTTTAAATCAGGAAGCCTAATAACCAGGATTGATGAAGGTACCCGAGCGGAGCGAGCTGCAAGCGAGAAGAGAATGGGTGCAGGAGCAATTCGCCGCTGTAAGCGACCAAAGCAACGTTACAGGAACGACTAGGGAGTCGAAGTGTGCGGTAAGCGAGGAAAGCGAGGTTATAGGAGCAAGCCGCCGCTGCAAGCGACAAAAGCATCGTTACAGAAATGTCGAGGGAGTCGAGGCGCGCGGTAAGCGAGGAAATGGTGGTTACAGGTGAAGGATTTCTATGGACGACACATTTCCTGCGCCTTTCACATTCTTTCGATGACATGTCCTTGCAGAGACACAGAGGCACCTTCGTCTCGGCGGCATATAGGCGATTTGTCCGGGCTCCTGACCGAAGGGGATACCATTAAAACGGGAAAAGAACGACCTTATAGGGCAAGAGGACCGTTCGATTTAGGGCGCCCGATTCAACTTTGCCGACAAAAAATTAAAATCCTTTCATAAATTCGACATATTCCGATATTATCCAGAACGATCTTGTGCTAAAATGTGACTTAGAATTGAAATGGAAGTGCTTACATAGAAGTTGGCAAGCGACATTAATTCGGAGGGGTAAAGCATGCGCAATTCGGGTATCAGCTTGCAAACGAAGTTTTTGATCGGCTACGTCTCGATGGTCGTTCTGTTGGCGCTGTCTTTTATTTTACTGGCGGCAGCTTCAGTGTTCAAAGGGCATACGACGCTACTGGTTGAAGTAATCGTCATCTACGCGCTCATCCTGGTGGGCGGCGGCTCCGCGTTGTTGACCGTCTCGCGCAAGCTCCTGCATTCGATCGGAGGCGTGACGGGCACGCTCAAGAATATCGCGGGCTCGGGCGGCGATTTGACTCAGCGGATACCGGTTTATACGAAGGATGAGGTCGGCGACCTGGCGAATGCTGCGAACTCCATGCTAGACGGACTTCAGAAGATGATGAAGGAGCTCCGGGATAACACGGCCGAGCTCGCGGCTTCCGCCATTCAGCTGAAAACGGGCGCGGACGAAAACGCGAGAGTAAGCAGCGAAGTGTCCAGAGCTGTCGAACGCGTAGCGGCGGGCTCGGAGACGCAGGTATCTCAGTCGCAGCAGATCTCGGCCGTAATGACCGAGACGATCAGCGGATTGACGCAGGTTGCCACGACGACGACGGGCGTTTCGGATGCCGCTCAGCTGACGCGGGACCGGGCCGAGGGCGGCTCTACGCTGCTTCAGACGACGTCGAGCGATATCGCGCAGGTCGAGTCGGCGTTCCGCTCGCTGCAGGAGACTGTTCGCGGCCTCAATCACAAGTCCGAGAAAGTCATCGAAGTCATCGGTTACATTTCAGAGATTTCGAGCCAGACGAATCTGCTTGCCTTGAATGCGGCGATCGAGGCCGCGCGCGCGGGCGAGCACGGACGCGGCTTCGCCGTCGTCGCCGGCGAGATCCGCAAGCTGGCCGATCAGACGCAGCAATCCGCCGTGCAGATCGCGACGACGCTTGAGGCGATGTCCGGCGACATCACCAAGGTGGCCGCGATGTTCGAGCAGAGCGCCGAGCAGGTGTTCGGCGCCGTATCCGGCATGCAGCACGCGGAGTCGGCATTCAGAGAGATCGTCGGAGAAGTCGGCAAGCTGAGCGCCAACATTGGCGATGTCGCAGCGGCGGTCGAACAGATGTCCGCGGGCAGCCAGTCGGTGCAGCAGTCGATCTCCGATATCACGCGCGTCACGGAAGAGAACGCGTCCTTTACCGAGCAAGTCACCGCAATGAGCCAGCAGCAGCTGTCTTCTACGGAAGAGATGGCCCGTACGGCCGACAGGCTCAGCACGATGGCGGCCCGCTTGAAGACGCTGGTCGGCAACTTCAGAACGTAAGTGAACGCGAAAAGCCGCGTCGTAGGCGAATAGCCCGGGGCGTTTTGCGGAAACGATAAAAGGATGTCGAAAGAGCGCGGATCCGCACTTGATGCGGATCCGCCTTTATATTTTTAACGCAAAGGGACTTGAAATGGTTATCCAAAATCAGTATTATAGGTAGTGGTTATTAGCACTTAACATGATTGAGTGCTAAACTTCGCAAACTTCTCCGTAACGGAGTAAAAAAGGAGGCTATTTTCATGATCAAACCTTTGGGTGATCGCGTGCTTGTCGAAGCAAGCGCCAAGGAAGAAAAGACGCTGAGCGGTATCGTTCTGCCGGACACGGCCAAGGAGAAGCCGCAAGAAGGCACCATTATCGCAGTAGGCGCCGGCGCAGTCGGCAAAGACGGCGCGCGCATCGCGCTGGAAGTCAGCGTAGGCGATCGCGTTCTGTTCTCCAAATATGCGGGAACCGAGATCAAGTACGAAGGCAAAGAGTATTTGATTATGAAAGAAAGCGACATTCACGCGATCGTCGGCTAAGACGGCTGATTACCGCTGACATAAGCAACAGCAGGCAGTACCTATTTAATTAGGAACCAATTTCGAGGAGGGTTATTGAAGAATGGCTAAAGAAATCAAGTTTAGCGAAGACGCGCGCCGCGCGATGCTCCGCGGTGTCGACACGCTGGCCAATGCCGTAAAGGTAACGCTCGGACCGAAAGGCCGCAACGTCGTGCTCGAGAAGAAGTTCGGTTCCCCGCTGATCACGAACGACGGCGTGACGATCGCCAAGGAAATCGAGCTTGAGGACGCATTCGAAAATGCGGGCGCTCAGCTCGTCAAAGAAGTCGCGACCAAGACGAACGACGTTGCCGGCGACGGTACGACGACCGCAACGGTTCTGGCGCAAGCGATCATTCGCGAAGGTCTGAAGAACGTCACCGCAGGCGCTAACCCGATGGGCGTCCGCAAGGGCATCGACAAGGCCGTACGCGCGGCTGTCGAGCAACTTAAGGCAATCTCCAAGCAAGTCGAAGGCAGCAACGACATCGCGCAAGTCGCTTCGATCTCCGCGGCTGACGAAGAAGTCGGCAAGCTGATCGCCGAAGCGATGGAAAAAGTCGGCAAAGACGGCGTTATCACCGTCGAAGAATCCAAGGGCTTCCTGACCGAGCTGGACGTCGTCGAAGGCATGCAGTTCGACCGCGGCTATGTCTCCCCTTACATGATCACCGACACGGACAAGATGGAAGCTGTGCTGGACAACCCATACATCCTGATCACGGACAAGAAGATCTCCAACATCCAAGAGATCCTGCCTGTTCTGGAGAAGGTCGTACAATCCGGCAAGCAACTGCTGATCATCGCCGAGGACGTTGAAGGCGAAGCGCAAGCGACGCTGATCGTCAACCGTCTGCGCGGCACGTTCACTTGCGTAGCCGTCAAGGCGCCTGGCTTCGGCGACCGCCGCAAGGCGATGCTGCAAGACATCGCGGCGCTGACCGGCGGTCAAGTGATCACCGAAGAGCTCGGTCTTGAGCTGAAATCCACGAACGTGAACCAACTGGGCTCCGCCCGCCAAGTTCGCGTCAACAAGGAAAACACGATCATCGTCGACGGTGCCGGCGACTCGGGCGATATCAAGGCGCGCGTCAACCAAATCCGCGCTCAAATCGAAGAGACGACCTCCGACTTCGACCGTGAAAAGCTGCAAGAGCGTCTGGCGAAGCTTGCTGGCGGCGTAGCCGTCATCAAGGTAGGCGCAGCTACCGAGACCGAACTGAAAGAGCGCAAGCTCCGCATCGAAGACGCGCTGAACGCAACCCGCGCAGCCGTCGAAGAAGGCATCGTATCCGGCGGCGGCACGGCGCTGGTTAACGTATACAACGCTGTCGCAGCCATCGATGCGACGGGCGACGAGAAGACTGGCGTCAGCATCATCCTGCGCTCGCTCGAAGAGCCGATCCGCACGATCGCTGCCAACGCGGGCCAAGAAGGCTCCGTCATCGTCGAGCGTCTGAAGAAGGAAGAAGTCGGCGTCGGCTACAATGCCGCTACCGGCGAATGGGTCAACATGTTCGAAGCCGGCATCATCGATCCGGTGAAGGTGACCCGCTCCGCGCTGCAAAACGCGGCATCCGTCGCTGGCCTGTTCTTGACGACCGAAGCGGTCATCACCGACAAGCCTGAGAAGGACAAAGGGCCTGCCGGCATGCCTGGCGGCATGGGAGATATGGGCGGCATGGGCGGATTCTAATCGCCCCCTCGAATATAGCAATACCGGCCGGACTCCAATTGGAGTCCGGCTTTTGCGTTGCGGGAAATCGGCTACAGGGGTAATAGAACGGTTATGGGCACTTTTTTCACGCAACAAAATAAAGAAGAGGACGTGATCGGGATGGAATGGGAATGGCTGCTCCGTATCGCGGCCGCGGGGTTGTGCGGGACGATCATCGGCTACGAGCGCAAGAGCAAGATGAAGGAAGCGGGCATCAAGACGCACTTTATCGTCGGCATTGGCGCAGCGCTCATGATGGTGCTCTCCAAGTATGGCTTCGGGGACCAGCGCGATTGGCCGAATCTGTCGCTCGATCCTTCGCGGATCGCGGCGCAGGTCGTCAGCGGCGTCGGCTTTCTGGGGGCGGGCATGATTATATTGCAGAAGCAGACTGTCAAAGGGCTGACGACGGCGGCCGGCGTGTGGTCGACTGCGGGAATGGGCATGGCGATCGGCGCGGGCTTATACATCGTGGGCGGCGGTGCCGTCATTCTGATCGTGCTCGGACAGACGCTGCTGAAGCGCAGTATCGGCCGTCTCGGGCAGGCTTCTGCCGAGCATGTCGGAATTCGGATGGAGGACCGCGATGGCGCCATGGACGATCTGCTCGCCAAGTTGAAGCAGCTTCAGGTGTCCCTGATCGCGATTCAGACGGACCGGGACGATAAAGGAGAGGTCGCCGTCGATCTGTCGCTCAAGCTGCCGGCTTCCTGCGACAAGGAAAACTTGCTTGCGGCATTGCATGGATTGGGGCATGTACGCCGCATCGAATGGCAATAAAGCCAAAAAAGTGCGCAAAATACCGCAAGAAATGCAGGGGGACAGTTTTTCCAGTCTATGGTACAATGAATACGCTTCAATTCGGACGGAGCCGGGAATGCCATCCCGCAATACCTATTTGTCAAAAGGGGAAGATCAATTGTGCCTGCACTTGACATGCCATTAGAGCAGTTAAAAGAGTACCGGGGACGCAACCCGCGCCCGGCCGACTTCGACGAATACTGGGAGCGCGCGCTAGCCGAGCTGAAGGCGACCGATCCGCAGGTCGAGCTCGTCCCGAGCGAATTCCAGACGCCGCAGGCGGAGTGCTTCGATCTATATTTCACCGGCGTCAGGGGCGCACGCATTCACGCCAAGTACGTTCGTCCCAAAAACGTGCAGGAGCCGCATCCGGCCGTCGTGCAGTTCCACGGCTATTCGGGCAGCGCGGGCGATTGGGACGGCAAGCTCGCATTCGCCGCGCTCGGTTACTCCGTGCTGGCATTGGATGTTCGCGGACAAGGCGGACAATCCGAGGATGTCGGCGGCGTGAAGGGCAATACGCTCAACGGCCATATTATCCGCGGTCTGGACGATCATCCGGACAACCTGCTATTCCGCCATGTTTACCTCGATACGGCACAGCTTGCCGGCATTGCGCTCGGCCTGCCCGAGGTCGATCCGTCCCGCGTCTACGCTGCAGGCGGCTCGCAGGGCGGCGCGCTCACGATTGCGTGCGCCGCGCTTGAACCGCGTATTTCCAAGCTCGCGCCGGTTTTCCCTTTCCTCTGCGACTACAAGCGGGTATGGGAGATGGATCTGGCGAAGGACGCTTACGCCGAGCTGCGCGACTATTTCCGCCGCTTCGACCCGACGCACGAGCGGGAGGAAGAAGTATTTACCAAGCTTGGCTATATCGATCTTCAGTATCTGGCCGACCGCATCCAGGGTGAAGTACTTATGTTCGTCGGTCTGATGGACTCGGTCTGCCCGCCATCGACGCAGTTCGCAGCCTACAACAAGATCACGGCCAAGAAGGACCTGGTCATCTATCCCGACTTCGGTCACGAAGGCCTGCCCGGCTCGACGGACAAGACGATGCAGTTCTTTATGCGGGACTAATCCGGTATATCGTGTTATACTAATTAACAGCACGGACTCCCCCTGAGTGGGGGGGTCTGCTTTTGTTATTTCACCCGAGGAAGTGAATGGCTTTGAACGTTTCATGGAAGAGGAATCTGTACGTACTCTGGACCGGCGTGTTTTTTTGCAGCATGGCTTACTCGGCCGCCATACCGTTCATCCCTTTGTTCCTGAAAAACGACCTGGGCGTGCAGCATCACGTCAATCAGTGGTCGGGGTTCGCGTTCGGCGTTACTTTTCTCGCAAGCGCGCTGATCGCACCTTACTGGGGGTCGCTGGCCGACAAATACGGACGCAGACCGATGCTGATCCGATCGGGCTATAGTCTGGCGGCGCTGTACCTCGTTACTTATTTCGTGCACGATCCTTACGTGTTTCTCGCCGTGCGGGTGTGCCAAGGCTTGCTTGCGGGCTATGTGCCGGCTTCGATCGCGCTGGTCGCGACGAACACGCCGGAGGAAAAATCGGGATACGCGCTCGGCGTCATGGCGACGGCCGGGGCAAGCGGCGGCATCATCGGGCCGCTCGTCGGGGGCGTCGTGAGCCATCTGACGAGCAACCGGGAGGCTTTTTTATTTTCGGCGGCGGTCGTATTTATTTCGGCGTTGATCGCGAGCTTTTTCGTTAAAGAGGATAAGTTTAACCGGTCCTCCAAGCGATCGAGCATCCGCGACGATCTATCTCAGGCCATCCATAACCGTACGTTTGTTACGCTGCTCCTGCTCGTCGGGCTCAGCACCTTCTCCGTTATGATACTCGAGCCGCTGCTCACGATTTACATGACGCAGCTGGGCGGGGAGCAATCCAACGCTTCATTGCAGGCGGGCATCGTGTTCTCTGCCGTCGGCATCGCGACGCTGATCGCGGCGCCGCAGTGGGGCAAGATCGGCCAGCGGATCGGCTTCATCAAGGTGCTCGTCATCGGTCTCGCGGGCGGCGGCATCGGCAATTTGCTTCAATACTTCGTGGGGCATTATACGGAGTTCGGCGCGCTTCGCTTCGTGTACGGCCTGTTTTTCGCAGGCGTGTATCCCGCCCTTAACGCCATGATCGTACGCGTCACGGCGCCGGAGTTTCGGGGACGCGCTTTCAGTCTCAGCCAATCGTCCACGCAGCTGGCCACGATGCTCGGACCGGTGCTCGGCGGCTTGCTATCCGGCTGGATTCCGATCCGCTGGATTTTTGTATTGAATGGACTTATGCTGCTGTGCTCGGCCGTCCTGCTTTTCCGAAAGCGGCACCTGGACCGTCCTGACCCCAGCTCATCCGTGGAGGGCGCCGCATGACCGTTTTTTTGCATATTCTCGTGAACAACGTACTTCCGATTTCGATTTTGATCGCGCTTGGCATCGTACTGCAACGCAGCTTTAAGCTCGATATCCGAACGCTTTCGAAATTGAACTTTTATTTATTTTCTCCTGCTATCATGTTCAAGCTGCTGTACAATACGGCAATCTCGCTTTCCCTCTTCGGAATGGTCATGGCGTTTTTTGCCCTCTTTATGCTGCTACAATACGCGCTCGTTTCGGCGGTCGTGCGTTTTCGCGGATACGATCCGTCGATGCGCAGCGCCATGCAGTGCAGCGTTTTATTTTACAACAGCGCGAACTACGGAATACCGCTTAATCAGCTGGCGTTTCACAACAATCCCTATACACTGTCCGTGCAGGTGCTGATCATGATGATGCAGTCGCTCCTGCCCAATACATATGGCGTTTACAGCGTTAACGCGCACAAGTCGAACTGGGCGGAGATCAGGCGCGTCATTCTATCCATGCCGGTCATCTACGTAATTCCAATGGCGCTGCTGATGCGTTATTTCTCGGTCCCGTTGCCCGATTCTGTCGTGACTTCCGTGGATTATTTGTCCAATGCCTTTATCGGCACAGCGCTCATCACGCTCGGCGTACAGCTCGGCAGCATGGCATGGCGCATCAGTCGCAAGCTGCTGTCGGACATCGGCTTGTCCTTAGTGCTGCGCTTGGCTGCCGGTCCGCTGCTCGCATGGGGAGCATGCGAAATAATAGGCGCGCATGGCTTGCTGGCAAGCGCCTTGATCGTCTCGTCATCCGTACCCACCTCGCTCAGCAGCGTGCTGCTCGCCGTCGAGTTCGACAACGAGCCCGAGTTCGCCTCGCAGACGGTTTTCGCATCGACTGCAGTCAGCACGGTGACGGTAGCGGCGGTTATCGCGATACTGGGCGTCTAAAGACGAATTGCAAAAGTGTACTGTCACACACATCATTTCATTCGTGGCATGCAACTTCTCCTGTTCTGGAAGCGTCTGGATGTTAGGCGGCTACAGATCGGAGGGATGGTCGATGAGAAAATATGCGGTCTGCTGGATACTGGGCGCGCTGCTGATCTTGCAGGGGTGCGGAGCTCGCGAAGGTATCACGGGGGCGGGAAGCGGCGGAGGCATTCCGAATTCTCCTTCCGCATCCGCTTCGTCCGCACAGTTGCCCGGGCCGTCTGCGGAGGCCTTTAAGATGCCGGATGTCGTGCCGCATCTTGAAGTGACGGTCGGCGGCGCAGCCTTCGAAGCACAAAAGGGCGGCTATTGCTGGAACGACAAGGAAAAAGGCACCGGCGTATGCGCGGATGCGGCAGCCATGCCGCCGAGCTTCGAGGACGTCAAGGCCAAGCCGCTCGCCAACTCAGGCGACGAGATTGCGCTTGCCTGGTCGGGGGATCCGCCGGACAGCGTGCACAGTATCGCATATTTCCCCGGGTCGGAGCGACCCGGGGAGGCCATCGAGCTGCAGGATGGGAAGCTCCGAGTCGCAGCCGGCAAAGGAGATCAATTGTACGTGGTGACGGCGACCTGGCCGCAAGGCACGGTGCCTTACTTCTTCGGCATTCGCGCAGACGCCGACGAAGATGCTAAGGAGACAGCAGGGGCTGACACCGTCCTGCGCAAGCTTGCCTGGGAGGCCATGCCCGAAGGCGACAAGGCAACCGTCGTCGGGGATTGGCGGGAGGCGGAGATCGACGTGCCGGGCCTTCATCCGGCGGGCCTCACAGCCGTCAACGGGGAGGGAGACGTCATCGAGCTCCCTCAGGCCGGAAGCGAACGGTTGAGCACGGTGACCTTTCACACGAATAACGAATCCATGCTCGGACCGATGGTTGCGGTGATCGAGCGGGAATCGAACAAGCTGCTGGGCTGGCTGATCCGTTTTTGAACTCAAACTTCTTATACGACAGGTCGTTCTTGCCATAGGCGGGGACGGCTTATTTTAATGGACCTCACTGATCTGATTCTATGATCAATGAAGTCGGCAAGATCGGTTTTATGAATGAACGGGTAATCGGAAGGCGCTGGCGTTGCTGATAAAGCTTCTTGGTGTTCCTAAGCAGGAACAAGTCCGTCTGACCTAGCGTAAGGAGGTCTGGGAGTTTCTACGTAGGAACAAGTGCGGCATGCCTGGCTCATTAGACGCCTTGGTATTCCTAAGTAGGAATAAATCCGGCCGGACTGGCTTATGGAGGCTCGGAAGCTTCTAATGTAGGAACAAAATATGTCAGTCATGCGTATGGGACGCCTAGGTGTTCCTAAGTAGGAGCCGCGTTTGCATCTATTCTTCTCTGAAGGGTGCACATCGGCACCGGGTGATTCTCGATAAGTCTTGATTAAATGTAAAGAGAAATTACACAGTTGACAGCCACCCGGTATTACTCTATATTTAGGATATGTTACTTAACTAAATAAAGCATGTTCCGAAATGTTAGTTAATTATGAGGAGGAAAATAAAATGGCAAAATCCGCTTGGGGTATTGACGCTTCGCACAGTTCGATCGATTTTTCGATCCGCCACTTGATGATTTCGAAGGTAAAAGGCACGTTCCACACGTTTGAAGCGAACGTCAACGCGGACGCGGACGACCTGACGACTGCCGACATCGAGCTGTCCATCGACCTGTCCAGCATCGACACGCGCAACGCCGATCGCGACGCGCACCTGCGCAACGCCGACTTCTTCGATGTCGAGAACCATCCGAAGCTGATCTTCAAGGCGACCAACATCGTCAAGACCGGAGCAGGCGAATACGACGTCACAGGCGACGTGACGCTGCATGGCGTTACGAAGCAAGAAACGTTCGAAGTGACGTACGAAGGCGCTTCGAAGGATCCGTGGGGCAACCAACGCGCAGGCTTCAGCGCGAAGGGCAAGATCAAGCGCAGCGACTACGGCCTGACGTACAACGCTGCTCTGGAAACGGGCGGCGTCATGCTGGGCGACGACGTTGCGATCTCGCTCGAGCTTGAAGCCGTCAAGGCGTAAGCGAGCACCGAGGATCAACGCGAAGGACTGTTCCTTTAGTCATGAAAATGACCGAGGGACGGTCCTTCGTTTTTTTGTTGCCGAATATCCCGGTCCGCAGGTATATTATCGCT
This sequence comes from Cohnella sp. GCM10012308, assembly GCF_042649185.1. Classification (NCBI taxonomy): domain Bacteria; kingdom Bacillati; phylum Bacillota; class Bacilli; order Caryophanales; family Paenibacillaceae; genus Cohnella; species Cohnella sp. GCM10012308. The sequence continues at coordinate 8,919 of NZ_JBHRYU010000053.1, read as the reverse complement.
AACGGCGTCAGGCGGTTATCGGCGCGAACGCAAGGAGAATCGACATGCTCGAGATGTTTAGTTTCGACGCCTCAGTGCCGCTTCATCTGTTCGAATATAGTCTGAAAAGGGAGCGTACCGAGCAGCATTGGCACTCCTTTTTCGAGATCGGCTACTGCCTCGAGGGCTGCGGCACGTTTTTTATCGGGGAAGAGGCGGTGGCCGTCGAGCCGGGCACGTTGATGCTCTTCCCGCCTTACGAGCCTCATATCGCCATGGCGGCGGCGGAGGGGTGCCGGTTCACATTCGTTTATTTCAGCGAGTCATTATTTTCTGCCGAGGACCGGTATTTGCTGCGACCGTTCGCGCGGGCGGCCGCCTGGAACGAGTCCGAATGGCGTTCTCATCGGCCATCGGCTTTCGTTCATCCCGGTCCGCTGCTGGCCGCCATGCTTGCGGAGTACGAATCGAAGCCGTCCGCTTACGGCCCGCTTCTGCGCGCGTCGATGCTGACGCTCGCCGTCTGGCTGTACCGTGCCGAAGAGGCGCGATATGGGCGTAGGGAGTGGCGGGAGCGAAGCGACGCGCTCGAGCGTCTGCGACCTGCGCTGGATGCGGTGGCCGCGAGGTTCAGAGAGCCGTTCGGGCTGCGCGAGGCGGCGGAGGCGCTGTCGCTCAGCGAGTCGCGCACGCGTCACCTGTTCGTCGAAGGCGTCGGCAAACGGTTCAAGGCGTACCTGACGTTCGTTCGGGTGCAAGAAGCGAAGCGTCTGCTGGCGACAAGCGATCTTTCGGTGACGGACGTGTATCTCGCTTGCGGCTTTCAAAGCGCGGCTCCGTTTTATCGTTCGTTCGGGCAACTGGTGGGCTTGAATCCCCAGCAGTACCGCGAGAGATACATGGTCGAAGGATAGCCGTTTTTAAGAATACAATTGGGTCAAAATGAGATGAAAGCGTCTCCCGTTCGGGTTAAGGTGAGGATAGAAAAATCACCGATACCGAAGGGGTGCGTGAACGATGGCTGGATGGGAAAAGTTGAACGAGCTCATGCGCAGGGAAATCATTCAACGGGGAGAGGAAGGTTGTATCGTAGACGGGTTCGAGAGCCGGCTGGTGCAGTGCGGCGAGGACGACGGGGAGCTGATGGCACTGTACCGGGAATTAAGCGCGCTTGAGCCGAGCCCGGAATTTCCATTTGTCGAACCGTCGGATCTCGCGGGCATTCGTGCGCTGCGTCCCGACGCGAACCGCAACCGGGTCGGCAGCGTCCCTGAGCTAAGCGAAGCGGCTTGGCGCGACAAGTTTCTCGGCGCATGGTCGGGCAGGCTGAGCGGCTGCGCACTGGGTAAGCCGCTGGAGGCATGGCCGATGATGGGCGGGTCGAACGGCAATCCGGGCTGGCGCAACGTGCAGCTCTGGTTCGAAGGCGCCGATGCCTGGCCGATCCGCGGGTATACGCCTGAGCGGTCGCGTGCGGAGTCGGAGCACATCCTCATTTCAGAGTGGTGCATGAAGAGCACGCGCGAGCGAATTCGCTTTATGGAGAGCGACGACGACGTCCGTTACACGGTGCTCGGCCTGCTCATGCTGGAGGAGAAGGGGCTGGATTGGGATGCGTGGGATATCGGCAAGCTCTGGCATAGCAGATTGACCTACCAGCAGGTGTGCACGGCGGAGACGCAGGCTTATTTGAACTTCGCGCAGGTGACATCCCATATGAAGTGGGACAAGCCGGCGGATTGGGCGGTCAAGCAGGAGTGGGTGCGTACCTACCTCAATCCGTATCGCGAATGGATCGGCGCGCAAATCCGCGCGGACGGGTTCGCGTACGGCGCCGCGGGCAATCCGGAGCTGGCGGCCGAATTGGCTTGGCGGGACGCTTCCTTCTCCCACGTGAAGAACGGCATTTATGGGGAAATGTTCGTAGCCGCAATGATCGCAGCCGCCTTCGCGGAGACCGATCCGGAGCGGATCGTCGAAGCGGGTTTGCGCGAGATCCCGAGCACCTCGCGGCTAGCGCGCGACATTGCGCAGGCGGTGGACATCGCCAAGGACGCGAAGGATCAGCTTGATCTCGTCAGCCGCATCTGGGAGGCGTTCAAGCACTACGACGCGGTCCATACCAACAACAACGCGGCGCTGGTTGCGGCGGCGCTGATCCATTCGGGCGGCGACTTTGAAAAAGGAATCACGACCGCGGTGCTCGGCGGTTGGGACACGGACTGCAACGGCGCGACGGTCGGTTCGATTCTGGGCGCCAGCCTCGGCGCATCGGCCTTGCCCGCATCTTGGATCGAGCCGCTCAACGATACGTTTTACGCGGACCTGACCGGGTTCGACCCGATCTCGATCTCCGCTTGCGCGGAGCGGAGCTATCAGGTATTCCTCCGGATTCGCGAACAAGCGGCGGCGCTGGCCGGAAGATAAGGCAAGCCGATCTATTTTGCGCCTTCCCGACATAAGCATGAAGAGAGTTCGTCCGGCAATCGGCATGCTTAGGGAAGGGATGTGAAGTCCCGGATGCGCAGAAAATGGGGACGCTGGACGCTGGCCGGCAAGAGCTGGAGCCTGAGATTGCCCGCCGCAAGGGGCTGGAGGAGCGCGAAGAGTGCGAGAAGCGCGTCCTTCCGGCCGAGGATGTCATCCGGCTTCGGCAGAAGCAGGGGCTTCGTCGCCCGTCCTGCCAGGAGCAAGCCGGCCATGGCGAACCGAGCGTATTCCGTTCGGGCTCGCATGTCCGGCAGCCGCTCGAGAGGTACGCCGCGCCTTCCGCGCAAATATTTTTATGTCGCGCTGCTCGCGATCGCGCTGTTCGCCGCCGTTCAGTCCTTTTTGTACCTCGACCGCTATCTGAGGGAGCCGCTCATGTTCCTCGCCAAACAGAGAATTACCGAAATGGCCGTCCAGGCGATCAACGCCGCCATTACGGAGAACATCGCGGCAGGCGCGGACGGCAGCAAGATGGTGCAGTGGAAAACGAACGCGGACGGGAAAACGGCCGGCATCGAGATCGATTACAAGGAACAAATGCGGATTACCGCGCAGACGATCACCGTTGTCGAGAACGCTTTGAAGGAGCAGGAGGCGCTGCACGAGCGGATCCCGATCGGCCATGCCGTCGACAGTCCGTTCCTATCGTCGCTCGGTCCGAGCGTAGCGGTCAGGCTGCATCCGATCAGCACCGTGCAGGCGGAGGTGCGGACCCGCCAGTCGAGCGCGGGCATCAACAATGTCCTCGTCGAGGTGTATATCCACGTCGCGACCGAGATCGCGATCGTCATTCCGTTCGACCGGGAGCCCAACAGGATCGAGACCGACATTCCGCTCTCTTATGTAATGGTTGCGGGAGACACGCCGCTGTACTATTACGACGGCAGCGGCAATCCGGTGGGCAGCGGCGCTTCGCAGGCGCCGGTGCTGAGCTTGCCGGAGCCGGCGGCTGCTGCAAGTCCTTGACGCCGGCTTGTTCCCTCCGAAGCCGGACTGCTATAATACAGGCAGCTAGCATCGAGCGAGAATGGAGGTCGGCGACATGGAGCTTCGCATATCGAAGGCCGCGGCGGCTTGCTTCCTGGAGGAATGGGAATACAGACGGGGAGACAAGGTCCGCGTCTATGTCCGATATATCAGCGGAGGCAGCGAGCCCTACGGCTTCGGCATCATGCTGGACGATCCGGTGGATCCTGCCGCAGAAGCGGATGCGGACGGTCTTCATTTTTATATGGAAAGCAAGGACGTCTGGTTCATCGAGCACGGTACGCTTACGATCGACCGCGACGAAGGCGGCATCGCCTTTAAGGTCGGCTAAAGCGGGACCGGGGCCGCGTTTGGAGCAAAGGGGACCGTACCAAGGTCGTGCGATACGACAGCGGTGCGGTCTTTTTGCTGCGACATGCATTTGCCCGGAAGCGATGCTGCCGCAACGAGAGCGAATTGACAAACGGGCGGACGTCCGGGAAAATGACAAGCATACACTGATTACGCCGGAGGTCGAAGCCTTGAGCAAGATCGCAGTCATAGGCAGTATTAATATGGATATCGTGAATCAGGTCGAACAATTCCCGCAGCCGGGCGAGACGATCCACGGCCGCGGAACCGCGTACCAGCCGGGAGGCAAAGGCGCGAACCAGGCCGTTGCCGCCGCATTGGCGGGGGACGGGGCAGTCATGATCGGCGCCGTCGGCGACGACGCTTTCGGCAGCGTGCTGACCGATTCGCTGCGTTCGCGCAGCGTGGACACGGCGAACGTGTACGTGAAGGAAGGCTCGTCCGGGCTCGCATTCATCACGGTGTCCGAGAGCGGAGAGAATACGATCGTATTGTCCGCGGGCAGCAATGGCAAGCTGACGGAGACGGATGTCTCAAGCAACGCGTTGGCAGGCGTAGAGATCGCGCTGCTGCAGAACGAGATTCCGCCGGAGGTCAACCTGCATGCGCTTAAGCTGTGCGCGCAGCTGGGGATCAAGGCTTGCTACAATCCGGCGCCCGCTGCGAAGATTCCTGCCGAGGCGCTGCCGCTCATCGACACGATGGTCGTGAACGAGACCGAGGCGGAAGTCGTGAGCGGCTTGCCGGTGAACAGCCAGGAAGACGCCGAGCGGGCGGCGCGCGCGCTGCAGGCCGAAGGCGTCGGACGGGTCATCGTGACGCTGGGCGGCAAAGGCGCGCTTGCGCTCGATCGGGGCGGCGAGGCGCTGCGCGTGCCGGCCTTCAAGGTCGAGCCGGCGGACACGACCGCAGCAGGCGATACCTTTATCGGCGCCTACGCGGCCGCGACGGCGGCCGGCCTGGCGCTGGCGGAAGCGCTGCGCTACGCGGCGGCCGCGGCGGCGATCTCCGTGACGCGGCACGGCGCGCAAAGCTCCATTCCGGCGAAGGAAGAGATCGAGCGGTTTTTGCGGGAGCGGGCGTAAAAGAGGCGCGGTCGACGCAGAGGGGAGGCCACATTCGGTGGCCGAACGCCTCGCGAGCTGCATAAACAAAAACGGTGCCTAGGGGCGCCGTTTTTATTTGCGGATAGGCGGGAATACGTTATGGTGAGAGCGCCGCTGTGCAGAGTAACCCCGTAACTCATGCCGATGAGCGCAAATGGGACTTAACACCGCAGTAGTCGCGCTCCAGGCTGCGTCGATAGGTTTTTCCGTGTAACGAACCTCGGAGCGCGCAGACTCGCCGGAGATGCACGGTTTTTCCGTGTAACGAGCCGTGGAGCACGGAGTTTCGCCGGAGATGCACGGTTTTTTCGTGTAACAGAGCCGTGGAACGCGCAGACTCGCCGACTTCTTCGGCGCTACCCGCCGCCGCCCCGGCTGCGGTTTTGAAGCGCCTTGCGCTCGGATCGTTCCCAGCTGTGCAGCATCGGATACGGGTCGAACGCCCATTCCACCAATCCGCGGTCCCGGTAGATGCCGTAATGCAGATGCGGCGGGAATTTGCCCTGCGTGCCGGGTCTCCCGTAACCGGAGCTGCCGACCCACCCGATCACGCGGCCGGGCTCGACGACGTCTCCGGTTTTTATGCCCTTATCGAATCCCGACAAGTGCGCGTAGTAATGGTACAGGTTGTCGATGTCCCTGATTCCGATGCGCCATCCCCCGAATTTATTCCAGCCCTTGACCTCCACCACGCCATAACAGGTGCTGCGCACAGGTACGCCTTGACCGGCGAAGATGTCGGTCCCTTCGTGGATTCTCACGCCTCCCCAGCCGCGCCGGTTGCCCCAGGTGCTGCGGTAGGAATAGACGCTGCTCAGCGGCAGCGGGAATACGTGCTTGGACAAATTCAGCGAACCGAACGACGCGTAGAGCTTGTCGAATTGCTGGACCCGCTGCACCGCTCTAGAGCTCTGATAGTACTCCCACAGACCGATCGCCATATTGTCGGCGCCCGGCCCCTGCAGCATGGTCTGCCGGACGACCGTATAAAGCCGATCGACGTCGTTGTTCCTGTCGGCCTTCCCGTCGCCGGATCCGTCGCGTCCGATGCCGCCGAAAAAGGCGATCGTAAGCGGGGACTGATCCTCCTGCTTCGGATTGAGCGCGCCGGCCCACCGTTCGGGCGCTACATAAGCGCCGCTGACCGCCTGCTCGACGAGCGGGCGCTCCTTGGGCCGCAGCCGAGTCATCGAGCGCTCGTATTGATCGACGGCCGCCACTTTTTGCCAGGTCAATCCCGTGATCGCCGCGACCTGGTCGTACAGCTCGCGCCGCGCCTTGTCCTCGGCGCCGGGTTCCTGGCCGTGCGCTTGCGAAGTCAACGCAAAGCCCAGGGCGGATGCCGCTGCCGCCGCCAGCAGCGGATGCCGCAGGCGGCTCGCCTGCCGTCTTAGCCGTTCTAACATAATGCCACCTCGCATCGACTCCCCTTTCCCAAGTATCCGTAGCCTTTGCAGAACGTTGGTTTTTATGTGAATCATGCTATAATAAAGGACAGAAAGCGGGGGAATGGCATGAAGAACGGCGAGAAGACGCCCAAGCCCGACTGGCTGCGCATTAAGCTGACGACCGGCGACAACTACCAGGAAATCAAGCAGATGATGAGGACCAAGACCCTCCACACGGTCTGCGAAGAAGCACGGTGTCCCAATATATACGAATGCTGGGCGAATCGCACGGCAACCTTTATGATACTTGGCGATATTTGCACGAGAGCGTGCCGCTTCTGCGCGGTGAAGACGGGGCTGCCTACGGAGCTCGACTTGCAGGAGCCGGAGCGGGTGGCCGAAGCCGCCGAGCAGATGAACCTGCAGCACTGCGTCGTCACCTCGGTAGCGCGGGACGACCTCAAGGACGGCGGAGCATCGATCTTCGCGGCCACGATCAAGGCGATTCGGCGCAAGCTGCCGCTTTGCAGCGTCGAGGTGCTCATCCCGGACTTCCAGGGGGATCTCGAGTCGCTGCGTATCGTCATGGACGCCAAGCCTGATATTCTTAACCACAACATCGAGACGGTGGCGCGGATGTCCAACCGCGTGCGCGCGAAGGCCAAGTATCCGCGCTCGCTCGAGCTGCTGCGCAGAGCCAAAGAGCTGGCGCCGAATATTCCGACCAAGTCCAGCATTATGCTCGGCGTAGGCGAGACTTATGAAGAAGTGCTGCTGGCCATGGACGATCTGCGGGCGAACGACGTGGACATTCTGACGCTCGGACAGTATCTTCAGCCGAGCCCGGCGCATATGGCGATCGCGCGCTACGTCCATCCCGACGAGTTCAAGCAGCTCAAGGTCGAGGGCCTGGCGCGCGGCTTCTCCCACGTGGAGTCCGCGCCGCTCGTGCGCAGCTCTTATCATGCGCATTCGCAGGTGAAGTCCGCGGCAGCGACCGCGTCCTCGTCCGCCGTTCAAGCTACCGCAGAGACCGTGCCGGCGACGGCAGCGGCGGGCGGCTGCAGCTAACGCGCCGACGGCTATGATTACCTTATTCGCGCGCGGCCGACGATGGCCGGTGCACGGGAGACGGAAGGAGAGCCTTGCGTGATCTATCTGACCGGGAACAACGCTTATTCCGTTGTTCACGACCACAAGAACGGATGGAATCCCGAAGCGTTCCGGGAAAGATTTAGCGAGGTGCTGGAGCGCTACGATTATGTCGTGGGCGACTGGGGCTACAGCCAGCTGCGGCTGCGCGGTTTTTTTCGCGATCCGCAGCCCAAGGCGTCCAAGGAATCGGTCATTTCGCACTTGTATGAATATATACACGAGTACTGCAATTTCGGCTGCGCTTACTTCGTAATCGAAAAGCTCGATCCTGCCGCCGTGCCCGAAGGCGCGGGCGTCCGGCTGGAGGAGCTGCCGACCGCCGCGCCTGCAGCCGAGCAGGCCGAAGGCGACGGTGAGGGCGGCCAAGAGGGCGAGCCGGCTGCTCAAGCTCCTGCAGCCGCGATCTCGCTGCCGACCGGCGGCCTGCTCATGCGCTGGCCGCTCAAGGAACGGCCGGGAGGCCGGGTGCCGGGGACGAGTCCGTCCGCGGTCGCTCGCGCCGTGTCCGAAGGCGCGGAGCGGCGGGCAGCCGCCGCGCAGACCGCGGCTGCGAGCGCGCGCGACGAGATGTACGGACGCGGCAGTCCCTTCGACGCCGCCCGCCAGGATCGCGGCGGCGACAGCCGGGACCGCAAGCCGGGAGGCGGCGGTTACCGCGGCGCTTCAAGCGGCGGCGGGTACGAGCGGAGAACCCAAGGCGGCGGCTACAACAAGCAGCATCCGAGGGACGGCGGCGATCGCGCGACGACGTCCGGCGCCGAGGGCGGCGGTTATCGCGGCGGAGGCCACAAATCCGGCGGTGCGCCGGACGGCGGACATCGCAGCGGCGGCGCGCCGGGCAAGTGGCAGAACAAGAATCGGCGCCGCGGACCGCAAGGCGGCGGACAGCCGGGAGGACCGATGCCTGGCGGCGGGAATTCGCAATCGAGGTATGCCTCCGGCGCCGGTCAGCAGCAAGGCCAGCCTTCCGGCAAGCCGCGGTATGACGGGGGCCAACGGCCCGAGCAGGGGCAGCGAGGCGATCGGACCGACCATGGCCAACAACAACGGCCGGAGCACGGACAGCGGAGCGAGCGGCCCGGCGGCGGCGTTTCCCGATCGAGCGGCGCACCGCGTGCCGACGGCGGGGGCAGGCCCGACCGGGGCGCGCCGGCGGGCGAATAAGCTTTGTAAAGAAAGACCGGCAGTGCGGCGGAACGAAGGCCGCACTGCCGGTCTTTCTCATGTTCGGTGAACCTTTCTTCCTGACTCAACGGCGGTGAATCCTAGAAGATTAAGCGCGCTTACGGCCTTGCGGAGCTATTCGGATGCTTGGCGATTCGAAAAGCCTGCGATAACTCCTAGGCCCCCTAATCAAATTGGAGTCCCTCCCTACAATGTTTTAAACTAGGGATAAGGGAGATGAGCGGGATGGGAAAAAGGTTAAAGGAAGAAACACGGCTTAGAATTGTTAAGGAAGCATT
>NZ_JBHRYU010000052.1:0-35121 GCF_042649185.1 Cohnella sp. GCM10012308 | reverse complement strand
AGACATTGGACGATGCTTCGGACTTTTACAGATCGGTGTAATCGCGCGAAATAACGAGCTGCGTTATGAAATTGGAATCATTGTGGGGTATGACTCCAGTTTTAGGGGGCCTAGCCGAATGTGCAGGTAAATGCCAAGCGCAAGACGAATATCCGGCTGTCGAAGGAAAATAACTGCGCTTTAGCAGCTATCCTGCTGAAAAGGACCGACATCGGCGGAAAAAGATGTAAATTTGCAGGCATTGCTGGGCATTACGGCGAAAGAAGGACGCGGGCGATAGCGACCGTTTATTCACTTGTTGTTCAAGTGCGTGCGGTAATAGGCTCTGCGGAATTCCGTCGGCGTCAGGCCTTGGAGCCTTTTGAACAGCTTCATGAAATATTTTTCGTCTTGAAAGCCCAGCGCAAAGGCGATTTCCTTAATGCTTGCGGACGACTGGTACAGCATATTTTTGGCTTTGGCGATTTTCAGGCTGTGGATGTACTCCTGCATGCTCATTCCCATATGTTTTTTGAAAAAACGAATTAAGTAATCTTTATTGTAAGTGAATTGTCGGGCGACATCCTGGACCGATATATTCTCCGAGCTGTGGATGCGGATCCACTCGAGAATCTTCATCAGCTTCTTTTCCGCCGGATCGGCCGCATCGTCCGCCCGGAATTGGCTCTTGAGCTGCGAGAGCGTCTGCTCGGACAGCTCGATCAGCAAGAGCGTAACCAAGTAGTTCAGGCTGTGTCCGGTGTAGTATCCGGATTCCATGGTGTGCAGCAGCTGATGGAACAAAATATTCACGCGATCGATTTCCGGCGGGGAGGAGAAGACGGGAATATACACATAATCGGTCAGACGATGGAGATACGGGTTGTTGTCCAGCATGATCAGGTCGGCGTACAGTTCCTTTTCCTCGATAACCTCGTAATCGCTCTCGCACTGAAAATGAAACCAGTGAAAGGAGCAGTTCTTGTCGGACCAATCGTAGCCGCAATGCGGCTGGTTGGGCAGGATAAGCAAGGTTTGCTTCGGCTGCAATGCGTACCGCTCCTCGCCGAGCTCCAGGTAGACGGTATCTCGCACAACGATGATGAGCTCAAAGCTTGCGATGCTTCGCTTCGTGTGGATCCAGGGCTGGTCGGCGACGAAGCTGCCGGCAGACACGAAGGAAAGCGGGCGGTTGATGTTCAATTTGAGGAGTTTCATGTCAGTATTCACCACCTAATATACGTGAATCATTACTGCGGTCCATTGCAAGCCGCAAAAATGTCCGATTATTGCCGATTAGCGGGAATCTCTCGGACAATTAACGAAATCAGCTTCAGTGTAGCAGAAAATATAAAGCGTTTACAGAGGTCGGTTTCAGCCACCTATTCTGTTTTTTCGTATACCGACAAGGCCATGCCCGGATGTTATTCTGGGCGTAGGTCAAATGCAGTTATGAAAAAGACGGAGGGCTGGGAAATGGTCAAAACGAGAAAGAATGCAATGGCTTGGATCGCCATGCCGCTGCTGCTGGCAATTGTCGCAGGCTGCGCGAGCGGGGAAAAAACGGGCGGCTCCGCCCAAAGTCCGGAAGGGAGCGCGAAGGCGAACGAAGAGGTGGTCAAGCTCAAGTTTTCCTTCTGGGGCGGCCCGGAAGAAAAGACGTCGATGCTGGCGCAGCTGGACCAGTTCAACAAGCTCCACCCGAACATCCAGGTGGAAGGCATGCACGTCGCGGACGACTATATGGCGAAGATGAACACGATGGCGTCCTCGAATACGCTTCCGGATCTCGGCTATTTTCCTTCCGGCGCCGTAGCGTCTTGGACGAAAAACGGCAAGCTGGCCGACCTGACCGAACTGTACGAGAGCGACCGGATCGGCAAGAAGCTGGAGTCCGTGATATTCCGGAATAGCGGCGGTTCCATCATCGGAGCGGGCGTCGCCAACGAAGTTCTGGTGCTAAATTACAACAAGGAGCTTTTCGACGAAGCAAACGTGCCTTATCCGCCGGCTTCCGCGGACGAGGCCTGGACCTGGAAGCAGTTCGTGGATGCGGCCAAAAAGCTGACGAAGGACCGTGCCGGCAAGCATCCGGGGGAAGCGGGATTCGACGCTAACAACGTGCAGACGTTCGGCGTCAATATTCAAAGTCTCGGGCAGTATTATCCGGCGGCGCTGTTCAGCAACGGAACCGGGATCGTGAGCGACGACGCCACCGCCTTCACGATCGGCAGCGACGCATCCGTGGGAGCGCTTCAGTCGATCGCCGATCTGATGTATGTGGACAAAGTCATGCCCAAGCCGTCTCAAATGTCCACCATCCCCGCCGAGGATACGGCGCTGCTCACCAAACGAATCGCGATGTCGATCAGCGGTCAATGGTCGCTGCAGACGCTCGGAAAAGCCAAAAACGAGAAAAACCTGCAGCTCGGCATCGGTGTGCTGCCCAAATTCAAAACGCCGCTGACGACCAACTTCGGAGAGCCTGTCATCATCTTCAACACCGAGCGAACGCAGAAATACAAGGCGCAGGTCGAGACGGTCTATGCCTATATCATGAACCCCGAGAATAGCATCGGTCTGATCAACAGCGGCTTGTGGATGCCGAACGAAGAGCAATGGTATACGGATGAAACGTTGATCAAAAAGTGGACGGATACGCCGGTGCATCCGCCGGAATATCGCACCGCCGTCGTCGATTATGCGTTAAATCACACGAAGCAGAATCCTTCCTACTACTGGGAGGACACCGAAGCGCTCGTCATCATCAATCCGGAGCTCGACCAGCTGTGGCAGGGCAAAAAGACGGCCGAGGATGTCGTGCGCAACGATATTTTGCCGAAGCTGAAGGCCAAATACGGGGACAAGTACCGGTATGAGTAAGCCTGCATCGAAAAGGAAGCTGCTAAAAACGAAGGAAGAGATTGCCGGTTATCTGTTCGCGCTGCCGGCGATTCTGGGCCTGCTGGTGTGGACGATCGGACCGATGGTGGCGAGCCTCGGGATCAGCCTGACCGATTGGCAGATTCTAAGCGCGGCGAAGTGGGTCGGCTTCGACAATTACCGAACCGTATTCGCCGAAGATTTGTTCTTCAAGAAGTCGCTGCTGGTCACCTTTTATTTCGCCATTGGCAGCGTCGTGTTCACGATGCTGGCCTCCGTCATCGTGGCGTTGTTCATGAATTACGGCGTCAGGGGGCAAGCGGCGTTCCGGACGGTCTTTTACTTGCCGACGATCGTGCCGATCGTGGCTTCGAGCATGCTGTGGGTATGGCTGTTTAATCCCGACTTCGGCTTGTTGAACACCGTACTGAAGAGCCTAGGCCTTCCGCCGTTAATGTGGATTTACGACGAAGCGACCGTCATTCCGTCGCTGATCCTGATGAGCATGTGGGGCTGCGGCAGCGCGGCCCTGATCATCCTCGCGGGATTGCAGGACGTGCCCAAGCATCTGCTGGAGGCAGTGGAAATCGACGGCGGGAACGGCTGGCACAAGTTCAGGTATGTCACGATCCCGATGATTACGCCGGTTATTTTCTTCAATCTGGTCATGGGACTGATCGGTTCGCTGCAGGCTTTCGCCCAGGCTTACGTCATGACCGGCGGGGGACCGAACAACGGGACGCTGTTTTATGTCTACCTGATCTACCGGGAAGCGTTCCAGTATAATCACTTCGGCTACGCCAGCGCGTTGTCCTGGATCTTGTTCGTGGCGATCGCGGCGTTGACGGCCGGGGTCTTCAAGAGCTCTAAAGCATGGGTGCATTACGGAGGTGGCAAGTAACATGCGGATTCGCAAGACGGCCAGCTTTACGGTTCTGCTGATTTGCGCGGCGCTGGCGGCCGTGCCTTTCCTGTGGCTCGTCCGCAGCTCCCTGATGAGAACCGACGAGCTGTTTATTTTCCCTCCGCGCATCTGGCCGGAAGAGCCGCTCTGGCAAAATTACGCGGACGTATTCGAGATCATTCCGTTTGCCCGTTATTTGTTCAACACCTTGCTGATCCTCATTCCGGTCATGGTCGGCGTAGTCCTCACGAGCAGCATGTGCGGCTATGCGTTCGCGAGATTGCGATTCAGGTTCCGCAATGCCTGGTTCGCGCTGATTCTGTCGACGATGATGCTGCCCTCGGCCGTAACGCTCATTCCGACTTTTATCATGTGGTCGGAGCTGCGGGCGGTCAATACGTTCTGGCCGCTCATTTTGCCGGCATGGTTCGGCGGCGGAGCGTTCAACATTTTTCTGATGCGCCAGTTTTTCATGAACATTCCCCGGGACCTGGACGAATCCGCCGTCATCGACGGCGCAAGCTTCTTGCAAATTTATATCCGCATTATGCTGCCGCTGGTCAAACCGGCCTTGACGGTAGTCGCCTTTTTTACCTTTATGAACGTATGGAACGATTTTTTCGGACCGCTCATTTTTCTTAACGAAGATTCCAAGTTTACGCTTGCGCTCGGATTGCTTCAACTCAAAGGCATGTACGCCACGGACTGGAACCTCCTGATGGCCGGCTCCGCCATCATGGTGCTGCCTGCCATCGCCATGTTTTTCATCGGCCAGAAATACTTTATTGAAGGCATCAGTCTGACGGGCATCAAAGGCTAGCGCGGGTCGGCGATGAAATTCGCGGATCGCGGCGACGGAGATTCAGGAGGAAGATGCGGTTGTATACGATTGGTTACGATTTTAAAGATACCTTCGTCCGGTTGGACGAACTGCAGTTCGCCGTCCGTTTGTTTACGGTGAACAACGTATATGCGCCCGACCCGGAGCGCGTCGAGGTGCGCAGGGAAGCGGACCGCGTCACGCTTGCGGCGAGCGGATTGTCCTGGGCCGGCAACCAGCGGCGGGCGGATGGCTCGATCCAGCTTGAGATCGCGCGGGGACCGGACGGGCGCTACATCGCGTCGGCCAGAGGCAGCCATGCGTCCGAGGTTTGCAAATCGATCATGCTGGAGGTAATGGGACTCGAGGTCGCGGCGCTCACCTACGATCAGAACAGGCGCGAGACGCTGGGGTCCAATGGGTGCATCGCAGCCAAGCCTTATCCCGGTTTTATCATGAAAATGCCGCTGATTTTCGTCGAAAACGGAAAAGGCCAAACCTGGTACGCCTTGTCGAAGGATCGCGCCGTCCGGGGCAAAAGCTTCGCCGTGCACTACGATCCGTATCTGGAGGCTAGCGTACTCGATCTGGTCCATCAGGAGGACGCCAGACGCCGCGCGCATGAGATCGAGGCGCCGCCATGGCATATCGGGAGCTGCGAAGAGCCCGCCGGCATCGTGCGGGAGCGGTGCGCCGACCTGGAGACGCACTTTAATATCGTGCCGTACGAGCGGCGTACCGACGTGCCGGCATGGCTGGACGAGATCAAGCTGGTGACGATCCTGCACGGCGAGCACTGGACCGGGCATGTGTACCAGACTTTCGCGGAGATGGAACGCAGCCTGCACTGGATCGCGGAGCGGATGCCGGCCAGTCAGGTGATGGCTTTTCTCCCGGCCTGGGACGGACGCTACTACCATCGATACCCGATCTACGAGCCGAGCGAGGCGATGGGCGGATCCGCAGGGTTCGCAAGTCTCGTCGCGACTGCGCATCGCCTCGGCTTCCGGATCGTGCCGATGCTCGGCGCCAACGGACTGAATCTGCAATATGCCGAACGACTCGGTTTGCAGGATGTCGCCGCGCGGGACCGATGGGGGACCGAGAGCCGCATCAATTGGGTGGATTGGGATTACGATCTGTCCGCGGAGAGCAACAGCGTGCTTGCCAATCTTGGTCATCCGGCCTTTCGCGAGCATCTGATCGAACGGGCGGCGCATCTGGTGGACACTTACCGGGTGGACGGTATATTCCTGGACGTGTCGAGCTACTGGATCAACGATCCGTTCCATTCGCCATACGAAGGCACGCTGGCATGGGCGGCAGAGATGAAGAGCCGGTATCCGGACCTGCTGCTGTTCGGCGAAAACAGCTACGACGCGCTGTGGAGCGCATTTAGCCTGTTCCATGAAGGACGCGCCCCGGGCGCATACGAATACGCGTTGTACCGTTATGCCAGGCAAACGCATTATTTGGCCCATCCGGCGCCGGGCAAAGGCTCTGGCGGCGTGCACGAATGGGCGTGGCCTTCCGGCGGGCAGCTCCCGTCCGGCGATACGCCGGAGGTGATTCCGACGCTGTCGATCGTAGCGGATACGCTGACCCGGCACGCGGACGAGGCGGAAGCGCAAATCGCCAAAGCCAAAGCGTGGAACATGCATTTGCCGGGTCTTGCGGGCGTACCATTTTGACCAATGGAGGGATGGGTTCTATGACAGCTGAGTCTACGCAAAGTGAAGCGGGCGCCGGCATCGGTCTGACGTTTCGTCCGAATCCGGACAACGGAGAGATTGCTTTTCTCGGCTATGCAGGCGACCCAAGACAAGAAAATTATGTAGCGGGACCTATGGAGCTGCCGCTGATCGGCTCGGACGCGCCCAATAAAGTGGAGGGCTATTCGGCCGTCCTGCTCGGTTACCGTCTGCCGGAAGAGCCTGCTTATCGCCGACAATGGCTCTCTTTCCGACGGGAGCCGGGAGAGGCGGAATCTTACTTATTCGAAAACGAGCATGTTCGGGTCGTGAAGACCTTCCGCATCGAGGCGGGCACCCTGACGATCGAACTCGCCGTTACGGCAGGCAGCCGCGGGCTCGAAGCCGCCGAACTGGCGCTCTCGGCGCCGATTAACAATTACTATTGTCCGTGGCGGTACGACCAGCGGTACTTGTACGAGCACTTGCACTACGAGCACATCCACCCGGGCGGCGCGCACGGCTACCAGCTGGTAGAGAGTCTGAGCGGAAACGAACCCTTGCTGTACTGCATCCCGCTCGGGGATACCCGATTCGAGCATGTCTCCCGCTTTCCCGGCACGATCGACCTCGAAAGGGCGAGTGTCCCCAATCACTCTTGGCCGGGAAGCAGCGTGCTGTTCCTGCATGCCGAAGGCTATTTGGCCGCGAACGGATTTAAGCCGCTGCTGCCCGGCCTGGCAGCAAGCGGGATTCGTCTGGGGCCGGGAGAGACGGCCGTCAGGCGTCTTCGGCTAGGCTTCGTCGAGCGGCGGAGCGGCCTGGCCGAGGTGTTGGTCAACAGCGGTAAAATCGATGCGTACGCTGTTCCCGCGATGACCGGTCCGATCGACGCCGAGTTCCGGATCGTCGCCAGGGGCTGCGGCAAGCTGTCGCTCCTGGACGCGAACAAGCTTGAGCAGGTGTCCGAGCGGGAGAGCGCGGAAGGCCGGATGTGGACGTTCAGATTCCGCGAACAGGGCGAGCAGTTGGTGCGGATTGCCGGCGACGGCGCAGCCGAGCCTGCGGCGTTGCTGTTCCGGGTGACCGCGCCGCTGCCCGAGTTGTTCGAGCGCCGTGCGGACTTTATCGTCGATCGACAAGTGCTGCACGACGACGGCAGCAACCTGAACGGCGCCATTCTCCTCTATTCGCTCGGCGACTTCGAGGCTTTCAAGGGTGAAGGACTATACGCCAAGGAGGATAGCCTTTGGGGCAACGGCTCCTATGAAGGCGGCATCACCGACGGGATGTTCGCCGCGGAGAAAAACGCGTTGTATCCGAATCGGGGACAGATCGCCAAATTGGAGCGGTATATCGTCGATTATGTCCGCCGCTACCTGCAAAATCCGGATAACGACGAAGTGAAGTGGTGGCTCTTTCAATTCGATACGACCCGCTCCTACAACTACATGCATGTCGCCAATCTGTACTACTCGATGTACCGGATCGCCAAGCAATATGGCATGACGGAAGAATATACGGACGAGCAATACTTGGACTTCGCTTACCGGACGCTGATGAAAATGTTCGACGCGTCGCGTCCAATGGACCTGATCACCGGGTTAATGGGCGGCCAGCGGATATTTGCCCTGCTTGACAGCCTGCGGGAAGAAGAGAAGGTGGAGATGTACTACAACCTGCTCATTCGGGTCCGTCGGCACGCGGATGAGCTGTTCCGGGGGGATGTGCCCTACGGCTCGGAATGCCCGTACGACAACACCGGATACGAGTGTATCGCATTTTACGCCGACTATTTCAAGGAAGAGGAATGTCTTGGGGCGATTGGAAAAGCGATGCAGGCCGTGCGCGGCGAACAGCCTGTCTGGTGGTGGCAGGGCAGCGACATCCGCTGGTGGGATGCGGGGACCGACTTTGCGGAGGTATGCCATCACTATACCAGCCCGCTCAATTCGAGCGCGCTTCTGATGCTCGTTCGGCAAGGCGTTCTGCAGCCCGATCCGACGCTGCTGTCCCTCATCTATGGCGGCTTGCTCGGCTCCACGGCCAAGATTCACGGGGACGGGCGGGCCAGCATGAGCTATTGCTGGGAGCAGGAATCTCCCAACTTCGGCGATCATGTGTGCACGGGCGATGTCGGGCTAAGCCTGTACGGCACGCTGCTGGGCCTGCAAGCTTTTGCCTATGCTTCGCCCCGGCACGGCGAGCTGGGGTATCTTGGCCAGCTGACGCGGCAGCCGTCCGGAGCGGGCCTTCGGTTTGCGCCGCTTGCGGGCGCGGACAGGCGGGTGTCCTGGCATTTCGAGGATGAGCACGGGAAGGTCGACCGGGGCGATGCGTACTGCTCGTCCGGCGCCATCGACGAGATCGTCTTCGGCGGAGAAAAAGGCGGGCTGCGGATCGCCATCCGGGGGAGCGGCAATAACGACGCCGGGGCAAGCAAAGGCGGAGGCGTCTATTCCGGCGAACTTCGGCTTGTGCTGCCCGTAAAGCCGATCGGCGCGACCGTCAACGGAACGGCCGTCCGAATATATCCGGTTGCCGAGCGGACATATGCCGTCGACTATCCGACCGTCTTATCGGGCGGCGAAGAATGCCGGATCGACATCGCGATGCCGCGCGCGTCATCGAAAGCGGAAGGCGGGAATAAATAAACGATTTACAACTTATCCTGGAAATTTCCTTCTATTGGGCGATCCGAGTCTCGTATCGAGCGCTTTCGGGCGAAAGAAGCGAAGATTTTCCGGGATAAGTTTGTTTAACGAGAGCTAGAGCGCTTATACACCTGAAGCGAGAGAGGAATGAAAATAATAATGCGTTTAAAAAAAGCGATAAGTGTGCTTATGCTGATTCTAATGTCAGTCACGTCTCTCGATTTTGGTTCCAGTGGGATACTCGCGCCTCAGGTCGCTTTCGCCTCCAGCCCGAATCTGGCCTTGAACAAATCCGTAACCGCTTCGGCAGGCAGCCTAACCCCCGATCAGGCAGTTGACGGCAGCTACGGAACGGGCTGGTACAACACCGGTACCGGGGACCGTTGGCTCCGTATCGATTTGGGCGCCGCAACAACGTTTAACAGGTGGAAAATCAAGCATGCCCAGGCGAGCGACGACAATCCGGCCTACAATACGAAGGACTTCGTTCTTCAAATCAGCAATGACGGAAGCGCCTTCACGAACGTCGATGCCGTCTCCGGGAATACGCAGGGAATCACGAACAGACTCCTTTCGCCGCAGACGGCTCGGTATGTAAGAATACTTATTACCGCTCCCAATCAGGGAATGGACACGATCGTAAGAATACTGGAAGTGGAACTGTTTAACGATACGCATCCAAGCTCGAACAATTATTACTACTTCGATATGAAAAGCTATATTAACAGCGACCCGAAATCCTTTTACCCCGGCAGGGCCACGGAATATTTGGCGGAATCCGCAATTCCATCAGGCCGGTACATTAAATTAAATGTTAGCAGACCTTCAAGCGACGCGTTCAACACGACGGCAAGGGTGCCCGAATTCGAGCTCTATTACAATCTGGCGCAGGCCAAAAGCGTTACGGCATCGAGCTATCTGAATGCGACGACTAGGCCGGAGGCCGCGGTGGACGGCGGATCGTCCATCGTCGGACAGCCCGAAACGAAATGGGTGAGCAGCGGCGCCTCGGCAAACAGCAATCTCACGGTGGATCTGGGTCAAACGAAAACGATAAAGAGATGGGCGGTCAGACATGCCGGGGCGGGGGGAGAGCCGGCTTCGTTAAATACGCGGGATTTCGCGCTTCAAGTCAGCACGGACGGGGTGAACTTTACGAATGCGGACAGCGTGTCCGGGAATACCGGCGCGGTAACCGAAAGATCGATAACCGGCGCAACCGGCAGGTATTTCAGGCTGAATATCTCCACGCCCAGCCAGAACGGGGATTTGCATGCGAATATTTACGAGTTTGAACTGTACGACCAGGGAAATCTCTTGACGAACAAGACGGTCATCGCAAGCTCGGGTCACGACGGGGCGAATGTTCCGGCAAGAGCGATCGACGGGAATGCCGCGACAAGCTGGACGAGCACCGGCACGCCTGCAAGCTGGCTCAAAATCGACCTGGGCAGCGTGATGAAATTCAACAGGGCGGTCTTAAAAAACGACGGCTATGCGGGAGGGGCGCAAACGAACAACACCGTGGCCTTCGAAGTGCTGGCGAGCGCTGCGGACGTCGATGCCAGCTATAAAGGATTTATCGGCGCAGGCAGTTATACGAACACCACGTATCCGAACGCCTTCGACAGGTCGTTCAGTACGCAGCTCTATAAAAAATACGCTTACGATATGATTACGCTTCTTACTGCCTTGCAAGGCGTCGTGAACAGGGATACCGGGGGCCCCAAAATATTATATAAATATTTCTCGACGAACCTTGAATATCTGTCCGGCTATAATTCGGCCGATTATTGGCTGGACGGCCTGACGGACCCGGGCAATCTGTTGGCCGGCAAGACCAGAATAACCGTGACCGATCCGTTCGTGCTGGTCGATGCTTTTGCCTACAAGTTCGGCGGGCTTGTCTTGTGGGACGAAGCCGTACCCTCGACCTCGAACGTAGCGAACACGATTGCGGGCGTCGAGGATCTGCTGCCGGTCAGATACGACACGTCCGTCAACAGCCTCTATAGCGATATCATGGGCAGAAGCTCGCTTGGACTCACCCCGTCGGTCTATTTGAACGGCAAATTTACGGGGAGCGGCACGATCTGGAATTCGTCCACGCCTTCCACCGGAAGCAAAAAAAACGATGCCTATATATGGGCCAAAGAGAAGTACATCGATACCGGCAAGGCGAACGCCAGGCTGCTGGCCTACTATATCGATGCCTGGACGACAAACGCGGATAAAAACGGGAATATCGCCTATCCCAACAGCACCGACGCCGAAGGCGAACTCAACGACCGCGGTCTGATCGTCAAGGATTATTTCATCCGAAATAAAGCCTTCTTCCTGGACCTGCAGCCCGAGCGCAATCCCGGCAGCGTGTTGCATAAACCGAACGACGACCCCAGTCAGCCTTTAGGGACGGATTACAACACCTTGTCTGCCATCCTCGATGCTGCGAGAGCGCAATCGGGGACCGATCCGATAACGGCCGGCGGCTATTTGCCCTGGAAATATAAATATACCGATTTCGTCGATGCGACTGCGGATACGGTAAGCTCGGTGGAAATCGCCCAAGGCCATATGTTTTCCCAAAGACTCATCCAGTTCGATGCGGATGCGATCGGAATGGAATCGTTAGCTAATGCTTCCGTGTACCAGGACATCCCGCTGGACGGCAATTTGCATCAGTCGAACGACGGGGATTCGAGCGTGACATACGATCCCGCCAAAAAATATATCATGCTTTATATGGGGGACTACGATAACGCCGCATGGGCCGGCAGTCTGCTGCCTGGCATCTGGGACAAGACGAACGGAAGAGGCAGAATTCCTCTCTCGTGGCCCGTATCGCCCGTCGTCTCCAAACGGGCTCCGATGGTATTTAACAAGCTGTATGCCGAAGCGACGCAAAAGGACTACTTTACCGCCAGCGATTCGAGCGGCGCCTATATTTATTTGCAAAAGATACCGAGCCCGTATTTGCAATCTTACAAGACGTACCTCGCAGGCGAATTAAACAAGTTCGACATCGATAGTACGGGTCTTTTGTTTGTAACGGAAGACGCGCCCATGACCGCGGAAACGTATGACGTCCTGAGCGAGCTGGTTCCAAACGGCGCAGGCTGGACCAGCGCGGAAAAGAAGTTGGTGCAGGGCGTACCCTACGTGCCGGTCATCAGTCCATTCATCAATGAGTCCGCCAGCTTCGTAGAGAAAACCTTTTACGACTACATGACCGCCATTCTTCCGAACGAACAATTTTATTTCTTCCGAACGGTGATCCAGGACCCCAAGCAGCTTGCGGATGCCATTGACGCCCTGCATGCCGATTTTCCGGCGTTAAATTTCGAGGTCGTCGACCAATACGCTTTTTTCAGATTATACAGGCAGTCCTTGATCGCGAACTTATCTAACCTGAGTTTTCCTGCAAACGGCAAAGGAACGGAGGCCTCCGTCCTGTTCGAAGACGATGGAAGCACCGTCATGGACGGCAATTCCAGATATGCAAGCGCGGCCAACTCCTGGATCTACAAATTCGACCTGGACGACGCCGTATCCGATGCGACCGCCTATCTGGATATCGGGGGGGATTATATCGTGAGCGGCTCCGTAGACAACGCGAATTGGTGGGTGCTGGCCGACCCGGGGAGCGTTATGCCGAGAGCGGACGTCACTGTCGATCTGAACGCTTTGTTATCCAATAATCCAAGCAAGCAGATCTACTTGAAATTTACGGACGGAGCGGCGGACAGTAATATGGGGGCGAGGTTATACCATGCGGAGATCGATACGAACAGGCACAATATCGTATTAAATAAGCCGGCGACGGCAAGCGGCCAAGTGAACGCCGAATCTGCAGCGGCAAAGGCTGTAGACGGATCTATAAACAACCAATGGTGCAGCATCGACAGCGCTCCGCAATGGCTGACAGTGGACTTAGGCGCGAACTACAGCATTTCGAGGTGGGTAGTCAAGCATGCGCATTCGGCAGGGGACAATGTTCTTTTCAATACAAGGGATTTCAAGCTGCAGGTCAGCAGCGACGGCGTGAGTTTTACGGATGCGGATACCGTAACCGGGAATACGGCGGATATAACGGACAGGAATGTCACCGTGAGCGGGAGGTACGTAAGGCTCTATATCACCCAAGGCGCGCAGAACGGACAGTCGAATTTCGCGAGAATAAGGGACTTTGAGGTTTACGGCGCTATCCAGAAAAATGTGGCCTTAGTCAAAACGGCGACGGCGAGCGGGCAAGTGGACGCGAGCAGCGGTCCAGCGAATGCGGTAGACGGCTTGCTGACCAATCACTGGTGCAGCATCGACGCAGCCCCGCATTGGTTAAGCGTTGATCTTGGCCGGGTATACAATCTTTCCAGATGGGTGGTCAAGCATGCGCATTCGGGAGGCGATGCGACGGCGTACAATACGAAAAACTTCAAACTCCAGGTGAGCAATGACGGAACCAACTTTACGGACGTGGATTCGGTGACAGGGAACACCGCGGACATCACCAATCGAAACATCGCGGCCAGCGGACGGTATGTAAGGCTGTATATTAGTCAGGGGGCGCAGGACGGGCAAGCGAATTATGCGAGAATCAGGGATTTCGAGGTTTACGGGAAATAGGAGTGAGGAAGCAGGGCGACGAACCTGTTGACCGGGAGGCGCATCGAACCCAATGACGACCATTTATTTCCTTTGCTTCAGCTTCGATGGAGGCGTATAATCCGTTCAGACATCGGAGAGAGAAGCGGGGAAATCGGTTATGAACAACGGGTTAGTCAACGCGGTAATCGCGTATATCATGTGGGGCGTCCTCCCGCTTTATTGGAAACTGTTCAACGATGTGCCGGCGGGCGAGATTTTGTCTCATCGGGTGGTCTGGTCGTTCGTTTTTATGGGCATTCTCGTCGCCTTTCAACGCCGCTGGGGCGACATCAAGCGGATTGCGACCAGCCGCGCGCTGCTCTTGCCGCTTGCCGCAAGCGGACTGCTGATCGCCGCCAATTGGCTCATCTTCATCTGGGCGGTCAACAACGGTCATGTCGTCGAGACGAGTCTCGGCTATTATTTGAACCCGCTGCTGAACGTGCTGCTGGCGGTCGTCTTCCTCCGCGAGAAGCCAAACCGCGGCCAGTGGCTGGCGATTGCCATCGCGGGCGCCGCTGTGCTTATCATCGCGATCGACTACGGACGGTTCCCGTGGGTCGCCATCTCGCTGGCGGCGTCATTCGGTTTGTACGGCTTCGCGAAGAAAAAAATCCGGCAAGACGCTTCCGTTGGCTTGCTGTCGGAGACGGCCGTCGTCCTGCCCGTGGCGCTCGGCTATTGGATCTACTTAGCCGCGGCGGGCAAGACGACGGCCTGGACACTGCCGGCGGCTACGTTCGTCGAGCTGCTCCTGTCCGGCGTGGTTACGGCATTGCCGCTGCTCTTCTTCGCGCGGGCGGCCGCCCGGATGTCGCTGTCCACGCTCGGCTTCGTCCAATACATCGGACCGACGATCATGCTGCTGCTGAGCGTATCCGTGTTCAAGGAATCGGTCTCGCCGGTGCTGCTCGTCGGCTTCGCGTTGATCTGGACGGCGCTCTTCGTATACGCTGCGGCTTCGATTCGCGGCGCAAGGCTAGCGAAAGCAGGCTGACGTCAATTACGTTTTTGAGCATGGAATGGATCAAGCAGCAGCAGTCACGGACGCTATCATATCGTCCTTGACTGCTGCTGTTTTCGATTTTGGAGCCGACCGGATGCCGAACACAGCGTTACTATACCAGATCGAAAGCGGCAATCAATCCTTGCGCGATCATTTCATTTGCGAACGGACCGGGGTGGATGGCATCGTAGAGCAGCAGCCCGTCATCGATTCGTCCGCAGCGTTCGCCCCGCAGCACTGACTGTACCTTCGTCGACGGCAGCCGGAGACGGAACCGAAAGGCCGGAGCCTCTTTCGTGTGCTTGGGGGCGAAAAGCTTGCATTTTTACACGTATTTTCTACCGAACAGCGAAGCTTGATGAAATGCATGCAAAAATACAGGTAATTTCGAGGGATCTACCCGGCAACCCGGTTGATTCAAGAAATTAGATGCCCATTGACACTTATCCGTCCGGAAACGGCCGGTCCAGGCGGCAATAGATGTAATTTTGGTTCCTACTTAGGAACACCTAGGCGCGCCATACGCATGACTGGTCGAAGTTGTTCCTGCTTAGGAACTACCAAGCCACCATACGCAAGGCCGGCCGGACTTGTTCCCGCTTAGGAACTCCCAAGCCTTCATACGTAAGGCTGGTTGAAGTTATTTCTACTTAGGAACTCCCAGACGATTTATAAGCAACGCCAGCCGAAGTTGTTCCTAAGTAGGAACTAATTTGGCAGGTTCTTCCTTTCTAATAGTCAAAGCCGGAATTAAAGCTTCCCCCGATATTGACCCGGCGTGACTCCCTCAATTCGTTTAAATACGCTCGTAAAAGACTGTGTGTCCCGATAACCAACCATTCCAGAAATAGCGTCGAGCTTGAAGTTCGTATCGCGAAGAAGCTGGCATGCGGTCATGACGCGCTGGCGCTGGACGAACGTATGGAAGGTCTGTCCGGTATGACGTAAGAACAGGCGCTGGAAGTGCCGTTCGCTCAGTCCGAACCGCTCGGCGGCCTGGCGCTGCGTCAGGGGCTCGAGCGATTGCTCGCGAACGAAGGCGACGGCTTCGCCGAAATCAAGTGCAGCGGCCGCGGGGGAACCCGCGTCGTTCGCCGCGTCGCGCAGCCGCGTCCATTCGATCAGGATCTGCGTGAGCAACGCAGTCAGCATCGCGGAGGCGCCGGGACGAAGGGCGGCGTGCTCCTCGTGGATCCGTTCGAAGAGCGGCTCGAGAACGAGCCGTTTGTCCCTTGCGATGCCCGCTTCGGTCGCGTCCTTGGACAGCGCTGCCATGATGTCGTCGAGCATGAGCTCGGGGGCGGTCTGGGCGATCTCCGATAAAAGGGAAGTCGAGAACACGACATTGTAGACGACCAGCTTGCTTCGCTTGTCGGCGGAGTAAGGGCGAAATACGTGCGAGCAGCCGACGGGCAGGACGAACAGATCGCCGCGCGCCGCGGGCAGCGCCTGCTCGCCGATATATTGGTAGCCGGTCCCTTCGGCAACGTAGTTCAGCTCGATAAAGTCGTGTTCGTGCAGACCTGAATCGAAAAAGTTCTCCTCGATGCGGTTGACGAAAATGCGCAGGCCGCCGCGGAACAGATTTTTGCCCCGCAACGTATATTGCGACTTTTTCATGACAGACCTCCGTTTACGTTCTGGTGTCTATTTTACCATGCAATATTGTCCGATTCACCTATGTATCCGATGCCGAGAGCGCTTTAAACTGCAATCAGGATCGGTAATTTACTGACGGTATGGGGGCATGAACGAATGGCGGAGATCGAAGTTTACGGGCTGTCCTGCAACACAAGGTTGAACCCGGTGGGCATCGACGACAAGGCGCCGCGGCTGGGCTGGAAGCTGCGTTCGGAACGGCGCGGGGTCGCTCAGGAGGCGTACCGCATTCAAGTCGCGGAGGATGCTTCGTTTGAAGGCGGGCTTGCGTGGGATACGGAGCGGGTGACCGGCGGGCGTTCGGTCGCGATAACCTATGAAGGCGATACGCTGCGATCGCGCACGCGATATTTCTATCGCGTTAAAGTATGGGTTAATCAGGGCGAAGAATCCGAATGGAGCCCGGCCGCTTACTTTGAGACAGGGCTGTTGTCCGAGGAGGAGTGGGCGGGCGCCGATTGGATTTCTTACGCGCTGCCCGCGATCGAAGACGGACATGAACCTGTCGCTTATTTGCGCAAGGCGTTCAGTCTGGATCGACCGGTTGCCTCCGCTCGCATATACGCAACGGCGCTTGGCATGTACCGGCTGTTCGTCAACGGCGAGGCTGCCGACGACACCTGCCTGAATCCCGGCTGGACCAGTTATACGAAGCGCCTGCAGTATCAGACCTATGATGTCACGGCCTTGCTGAACGAAGGGGATAACGCGATCGGCTTCATGCTCGGCAACGGCTGGTACCGGGGCGGACTGGGCTGGGAGAAAAAGACATACTACGGCGACACCAGAGCCGCGCTTGTCTTGCTGCAGGTGCGCTATGCCGACGGCACCGAGTCCGTCGTCGGCTCGGACGGAAGCTGGCGGGGCAGCGACGGCGCGCTTCGCTGGTCCGAGCTTTATGACGGGGAGCACTACGACGCGAGGCTGGAGCGGAAATCGTGGTCGCAGCCGGCATTCGACGATTCGGAATGGGGAAGCGCCTCGCCGTATTCGCATCCGAAGACAGCGCTTGTCGCGCAGGAGAGCGAGCCGGTAAGGATCGTGAATACGATCGTGCCGATCACCGTGGTGACGACGCCGAGCGGAGAGACGCTGCTCGACATGGGGCAGAACATGGTCGGCTGGGTCCGGTTCACCGTACGGGCGAAGGCGGGAACGGTCGTGACCGTGCGCCATGCGGAGGTGCTGGACAAGCACGGCAACTTCTATACGGGCAATTTGCGCGCCGCCAAGCAGACCATCACCTACGTCTGCTCGGGCGAAGGCGAGGAGACGTTCGAGCCGTCCTTATCGTTCCAGGGGTTCCGTTATATCAAGATCGAAGGCATTCCCCCCGAGCAGCTGCCGGGCCGATTCGTCGGCTGCGTCCTGACCAGCGATCTGCAGGCCGCGGGACAATTCCGCTGCTCCGATCCGCTGATCAACAAGCTGGCGGACAATATCGTATGGGGCCAGATCGGCAACTTCGTCGACGTGCCGACGGACTGCCCGCAGCGGGACGAGCGGCTCGGCTGGACCGGGGATGCGCAAGCGTTCGTGCGGGCGTCGACGTATAACCGCAACGTCCAGACCTTTTTTGCGAAATGGCTCCGAGATCTGGCCGCTGACCAGCAGCAGGACGGCGGCGTACCGCACGTCATTCCGGACGTCCCGATTGCCGGCTACAATTCGACCGCTTGGGGCGATGCCGCTACGATCGTCCCATGGGTGCTGTACGAGCGCTACGGCGACGAGCGCGTGCTCCGGGAGCAGTACGCGAGCATGAAGGGCTGGGTCGAATACATCCGTGCACAAGGCGAGAGCGAATTTTTGTGGGATACGGGCTTCCACTTCGGCGACTGGCTCGGGCTCGATGCCAAGGAGAACAGCTATATCGGCGCGACGCCGCGGGAGCTGATCGCTACGGCCTTCTACGCGCACTCGGCGGGATTGCTGGCGAAGTCGGCGGGCGTACTCGGATTCGCGGACGACGCGGCCAAGTACGCGGAGCTGCGCGACAACGTCGCTCGCGCCTTCCGCGCGGAATACGTTACGCCTAGCGGGCGGCTCGCTTCGCCGACGCAGACCGCCTATGCGGTGGCGCTGATGTTCGATCTCCTGGAGGAGGGAGCCCGCCAACAAGCGGCGGATCGGCTCGCGAAGCTGATCGAGGAAGCGGGGAACCAGCTGACCACGGGATTCGTCGGAACGCCTTATCTTTGTCATGTGCTGTCACGCTTCGGACACGCCGAACTGGCTTACAAGCTGCTCGAGCGGCGCGAATACCCGTCGTGGCTGTACCCGGTTGTCAAAGGCGCGACGACGATCTGGGAGCATTGGGACGGCATCAAGCCGGACGGCAGCTTCTGGAGCGACGATATGAACTCGTACAACCACTATGCCTACGGCGCGATCGGCGACTGGCTGTTCGGTATTGTCGCGGGCATCGACGCGGACGCCTCCGAGCCCGGATACAAGCGAATTCGGATTCGTCCGGTGCCGGGCGGTTCGCTCAAGTTCGCCGACGCGACGCTTGAATCGCCGTACGGTGAGATCCGGTCGGCTTGGCATCGCAGACCCGATGGCGGCATCGACTACGAATTCGCGGTGCCGGCCAACGCCGCCGCGAACGTCCTGCTGCCGGGCGCGAGCAAGGCGAACGCGACGGAATCGCAGCAGCCGCTTGAGGATGCGCAGGGAATCTCGAACGTGACCGAGACGGCGGAGGGACTGGCGCTGAGCGTGGGCTCGGGAACGTATCGGTTTACGGTAAAAAATAAATAAAGGATTAGACAAGTCGGGGGTTTCTCAAAAGCCTCTATTGAATCTAATAGCTAGTATACGCAAAAAGGATGAAGCAAAGGTATCTCTGGCTTCATCCTTTTTTGCGTTTTAGTGTATGACAGCTAGATTGAGCGGGTTTTGAGGATAATAAATGGTGGGCATAAAGCTGCATAGTGAGACTTTTAACAAACCAAGGCGAAGAGGCTCTATATAGCCTCTTCGCCAGTCTATGCCCCCATTCGAGGCGAGGAGTTTCTATACAAAGCCATATGGCGGATCCACCCACAAATCGAGGCGAACATAAAAAGGAATAGCTTATTCGAATTTTAATTAGTATACTAAGTTAGAAGGGGTCGATGCTAAGTGTCCGTTCCAACCAAATATCAAGTCATCGTAGACGATATTAAAGCGAAAATCGCGACCGGCGAATGGCCGCCGGATTCGCTCATTCCGTCCCAGACGGAGCTTGCGAACATGTACGAAACAAGCGAAATGACGTCGCGTCGCGCCTTGTCCGAGCTAGTAAACGAAGGGCTGATCTATCGGCTGAGGGGAAAGGGATCCTTTGTCAAAGGAGCCTCCTCCGCAGCAAAGGGACGGGAGCAAGCGGAGCCGCCATACGCCAATAACGGTCTTGAGCGTGTCTATCTGGTCCACAATACGGGGGCTCACATTTATTATTTGGAGCACCGGTTCTACGAGGAGATGTTCAGCGCGATCCGGGAGGAAGCGGACCGCCGGGGACTGGCCTTCGGCGTCTGGGATTATTCGCTGAGCGGCAAGCTGCCGGATGAGCCGAATACCGGGTTTATCGCCACCACGATGGGCAAATACGACTTTACGTCGGAGCATATCGAACAGTGGATGAAGGAGGGGCGTGACCTTGTTACCGTTCACTCCTATTTTCCGCAGTTTCCCGTGCCTTACGTGATCGTCGACAATCTGACGGGCGGTTATCTGGCGACCCAGCATTTGCTGGCGCTCGGGCACCGGCGGATCGGCATATTGCTGACCGGATCGTCGCTGGTCGACTTGAACCAGGAGTTCTCGCTGCGTCTGCAGGGCTACAAGTTGGCCCTGGATATCGCGCAAATCCCGCTTGATTCCAAGCTCGTGCACGTCATAGACGCGGACACCGAAAACCAGCAGTCTGGCGAGCGCGGCTTCCATTATTTTTTCGAGCTGGACGAACCGCCGACGGCAATATTCGCAACAAGCGATCTGAAGGCCTACGGCCTGTCGCGCGCCGCCCAGATGAACGGGCTGTCCGTTCCGGGAGATCTTAGCATTATCGGCTACGACGATTTGAGGTTTGCCCAGTTCACCGGCCTCACGACGATTAACCAGAACACGGCGCAGATGGGGAAAAAAGCGGTCGAAATTCTATGCGCCCCCAAAGCCAGCAAAGGCGGAAGCGCGTCGCTAAAGGACGAGATCATTCCCGCACTGGTCGTCCGCAGCTCGACCGGACCCCGTACGTAAAAACGCAGACAGCGAACGATCCGCTGCGTCTTCGTCACGCCGCCGCGCCATAGGCGCTGATCTGCCTTTGAGGCAGGATCAGCGCCTATGGCTTATTTGTTTTGCCGCCCGGGCGTTTCTTACACAGATCGTATAGGCGAACTTTGCAACAAGAAAACAGAAATAGACTATTGACAGTATGAATGGATCTAATTAGAATACTAATTAACAACTAATTCATTAGTTAGTATTCTTCATTTGATGAAAAGGGAGGGGCAAGCGCATTTGGTCTACCTGTTTGCATCGTACCGCGCAAGCATGAGCTAGGCAAGCTTCAACGCAATCATTATTACGGGGGGATTCCATTGATCTATGCAAAGAAGTGGATGGGCTATATTTTGGCGTTATCGTTAATTGCTGCCGTGCTCGTGGCTTGTTCAAAAAATGAAAGCGGTAACAAATCATCGGCAACTTCTGCTCCGACGAATGCGCCGTCCCAGGCAGCGCAGCAGGAAGAACTGAACGGGACGATTAATATCACGTTGCCGCAGCAAAGCAGCGAGGTGTGGAACAAAGTGGCGGCAGCTTATATGGCCAAGCACCCTCAAGTGAAAGTAAATGTCGAAATCAAGCCGCTAAACGGCTATAAGGAATGGCTGACCGCGCAATTCGCGGCAGGGGACCCGCAGGTCGATCTCGCCGTGATCAACGAGGTTGCGGACCTGCAGGCCCAGCGGAAATTCGTCAACTACTATCCGTGGTTTGACAAGACCAACCCGTACACCGGCAAGCCCTGGAAAGATAGCTTTAACCTGGAGGCGATGGGCGTCAACCTGGGCGCGGTAGGCGCCGACGATTCCTTGTACGTGCTTAATTTCGAGACGGTACAGATTCTGTGGCTGTACAACAAGGACATTTTCGCAAAACTCGGGGTGACGGAGCCGCCGGCAACGTTTAACGAGCTGATCGAAATATTCAAAAAGGCCAAGGCGGCCGGATACACGCCATTTGCGCTTGCCGGCGATTCCTCCTCCATCTGGTCGGGCCAAGCTGGCTGGCTGATGCGTATTTATCCCGACCAGTACTTCCGGGACAGCATCGAAACGGCGCGCTCCCAGGAAGCGGATTATACGTACAACCCGGACATTGACGACGTATGGAAATACGATGCGGCCGATCCGTACAACGACTCGGAGAGCAAAGTCACCAAAAACCCGATTCGCGTCTGGAAGGCGATCAAAGAACAGCAGGGCGACTACAAAATGGCAGGGAACCCCAAGTGGAAGGCGGTCATGGAAAACCTCAAGACGCTGTTCAGCTACACGCCGGAGGGCTTTTTCGGAACCAATGAGGCCCAGGCCTACAAGCTGTTCCTGACCGGCAAAGCCGCGGTGATGCTGGGCGCGCCTTCGGCGTACTGGCAGCTGCCGAAGGATCTGGCCGATGCCGAGAAGACCGGCGTCAAGGACGGCGTGAAGCCATTCGAGTTCGGCTTCTTCAATATGCCGTCGATGGAAGGCGAATACGTGCAGGCGCCGGCCCGCACGATCCAGCTGCCGATCGGATTCTATGGCCTCGTGCAGAAGGATGCCAAGCAGACCGCGCTCAGCGTCGACTTCATGATGTACCTGACGAGCCCGGAAGGCTACGGCGTCTATGTGACCGCGATCCAGAACAGCCGCGATGCGGCGCTGAACGGACCGCCGGCGCTCAACGACATTACGCTGCCGGAAGAGATGTCCAAGGCGTTCGCTTCGTTCAAGCAGATCGGCAATCTGGAAGGCTTGCAGGGACCGTCGAACACGATTGCGCGCGGGCTTCAGGATTATCAGCCGTCGGTCCAGGAATATGTCAGCCTGGTACAGCGCTACTTCTATAACAGCATGACGGTCGACGAGTACTTGGCCAAGATGCAGGAGCAGATGCTTCGTTATTTGCCGGAAGCGCTGACGTTCCGCAAGCTGGACGTGTCGGATCTGGACAATCCGGAGCGGCAGCCGCCAAAACGGGAATAGAGAACGATCGGCATCCGGTCCGAATCGGTAGGGAGCGGCCTGAGAGGCGCTTCCTATCCGGCCCGGACCGCCGTGCTAAATGAAAGGTGGGGTAATGTTGAGGTTGAGCGCCATGCTATCGGCGGTTTTGAGCGTATTCGTTTTGTTTGCCGTCAGCAGTCCGGTATTCGCGGCGCGCACGCAGTGGACCGCGGGTCAGGCCCAGATCACGTCGCTCTCGGTTCGCGCCGACGGGCAAGCGGTGGCCGTCGGGACCTATGACGCGAAGGTGTCGGTATTCGATGGGGACGGACAACCGTTGTTTGATTTCAAAACCCAAAACGTCGTGACCGCTACTTCATATCTGTCGGACGGGAGTCTGTTGATTGCTTCCGACGACCGCCATCTGTATCGGATCGATTCAGAAGGCAACGTCGTCTGGGACCGCAATCTGAAGCGGCCGGTGACCGGCGTCGCGACCGCCGGCGACGGCTCGGCGATCGTGGCGCTGCTCAAAGGCTCCAAGTCGGCTTACGTATTGGACCAGAACGGTCAGCAGCTCAAAGAGATCGATATCGGCATCCAGCCGCGCAAGGTAGATATGTCCAGCGACGGAGAATGGATCGCGCTGGGCGGTTCCGACCAATATATCTACCTGCTGGATGCATCGCACGAGCAGGTAGGGAAGTATTCGGCGTCCGGCACGATCGATGCGCTGTCCGTCACCGATCAGGGCAGGGTCGTAGCGGGGACGTCCTCGCATCAGGTGTTCATTTTCGATCGGGAGGGCTCCGAGCCTGCGATATTTACCGCTGCGGATTCCGTAACTGCGGTTGCGGCCACCGATGACGGCCGTTATGTCGCGGTGTCGGATTTTGCGGGCAACGACTATGTGCTGGACGGTAGCGGTGCTCAGCTCTGGCAAGCGGCGGGCGGCAAGGACGGCGCGGGACGCGCGGTGGCCGTAAGCAATGACGGCAGCTTGCTGTTCAAGGGCTCGAGCACTGGCTTGATTCAAAAGCTGGAGATCGGCAGCGCCATTGCAGGCGCCAAGCACAAAGCGCTCCAGACCCGCATCGTTGCGCTGGTCGTCACAGTCGTCGCCGCCGGTTTGCTGGCTTGGTTGTTCTACTTTTTAAAGAAAAGCAATCGGCTGGGGATTTTCGGCGCGATATGGCGCGAGCGGTTCAGCTATCTGATGCTGTTGCCGACCTTCGGCCTTATCGGCATGTTTTTGTATTATCCGGCTTTTTCGGGCTTATTCCACTCCTTCTACGATTGGAAGCCGGGCGGCAGGTCCACTTTTGTGGGACTCGCCAATTATAGGCGCATGTTC
The DNA here is from genome assembly GCF_042649185.1 of Cohnella sp. GCM10012308. Lineage (NCBI taxonomy): Bacteria > Bacillati > Bacillota > Bacilli > Caryophanales > Paenibacillaceae > Cohnella > Cohnella sp. GCM10012308. The sequence continues at coordinate 11,327 of NZ_JBHRYU010000052.1, read as the reverse complement.
GGCGATCCCTATGTAATTAAGGGGCTGGGAAACCTGTCGCTGCTGATGATTACAGGGCTGTTTAAGACCATCATCCCGCCGCTTATCGTAGCGGAGCTGATCTACTACTTGCGGAGGAAAGGCGCGCAGTACTGGTTCAGAACGGCCTTTGTCGTCTCGATGATCATCCCGTCGGTCGCAAGCCTGCTGATCTGGCAAAACTTCTACGATCCGAATGTCGGTCTGCTGAATCAGGTCCTGCATGCGATCGGCCTTGGCGGCTGGGCCCACTCCTGGTTAGGGGATCCGCACACGGCGATCTGGGCCATTATTTTCATGGGCTTTCCGTTTATCGGCATCATGTCGCTGCTGCTTTTCTACGCCGGGCTCATCTCGATTCCTCAGGATGCGATCGAATCGGCTAAGATCGACGGAGCCGGCGCCGCCAGAATTATCCGTTCCCTGCATTTGCCGTTTTTGGCCGGACAAATGAAGCTGCTAATCATATTGGCATTCATCGGCATTATTCAGGACTTCGGCAGCATTCTGATCGTGACGCGCGGCGGTCCGCTCGATTCGACGTACGTGCCCGCGCTGCAGATGTACTTTGCGGCGACCCAATTCAACGATCTTGGCTACGCATCGGCGCTCGGCGTGGCGATGTTCGCGATCATTCTCGCGCTGACGATCGTGAATATGAAATTCATGAAATCCGCGACGGATTAAGAGAGGAGGGATGCCTGCATGGCTAAAAGCGCGACGGAGAAGCTGCGGGGACGAGCATTTGAACGGAGCGACGGAACCGGCCACCGATGGAGAGCGCGAACCTCCCAGTTCGTTCTCTATCTGATGCTATCGATCATCCTGCTGGCGACGCTGATTCCGATCTTTTTCATGGCCTTCAGCTCATTAAAAAGCAATGCGCAAATTCTCGGCAGCTTCTGGGGACTGCCCAGTCCGCCCCAGTGGTCGAATTTTGAATCCGCGGCGCAGGTTATTTGGAGATACGTGGTCAATACGGTGCTGTATGCGGTGATCGGCAGCATGGCAGTCATTATGCTGTCCACGCTGTCCGGTTACGTGTTCGCCAAGAAGCAATTCCCGGGCAAAGAGCTGCTGTTCATGATGATGCTCGGCCTGCTGATGATTCCCGGCATTTTGACGTTGATTCCTTCCTACGTGCTGTACGCCAACCTGGGGCTCACCAATACGCCATGGGTCATTCTCATTCAGGCCGCGGCAGGCGGACAGATTTTCGGCATTTTCCTGAGCCGTACGTTTATCGCCGGACTGCCCAACGAGATCTTCGATGCGGTTAAAATCGACGGCGCTGGCGAACGGAAAATTTTGTTCCACCTCGTATTCCCGCTTTCCTTGCCGATTATCAGCACGATTTTCATTATGCAATCGGTCGGTATTTACAACGATTATATCTGGCCGCTCCTGACGATCAGCGATGCGGACATTCAGATGCTGGGCGTCGGGCTAACGCTTTTCATGAACCAGTTCGGCATTACGGATATGGGCGTGCAGTTCGCGGCCTATACGCTTTCCTCTTTGCCGCTTGTCCTGATTTTCTCTTTTGGCATGAAATATTTTATCCAGGGAATGACTTCGGGCGCGATCAAAATGTAGGAGGGGAAACGCATGGGGAAAAGGCTTCTGAAACGGACGATCGTATTAGCCTTGCTCGTCGCCTCATTTCTTTCGCTTGCAGTGAATGTCAAACCAGCCGAGGCTGTATCGACGGAGGGCGCTTTGGATATTACGACGCTGAATAATCTGGTATCGATCAACTATTCGTTATGGTTCGACCCGGTCGTCCCCGCTGGAGGCGGCGCGACAAACGACGTTCAGCGTATTTTGACCGACTCGGGCATTAACAAGACCGCTCCCGCCTGGGGGCCGCTGTACAGCTTCCATTACTGGGCGCAGCCGGCGCTCGGCTACTATCGTTCGGACAATGCGGCGGTCATCCGGCAGCATCTGATCCAGCTGGAGGAAGCGGGCGTCGATTTTATCAATATCGATAACACCAATGCGCGCAGTACATGGGATTCGGCTTATTACGAGAATATCTTTGTCCATCCAGCTACCGTGCTGCTCGACACGATGAAGGCGATGAGACAGGAAGGCCTGCGCACGCCGCATGTCGCGTTCTGGACCGCATCGTGGAGCGACGATCCGAACCCGGCCTTTTCCGGAACCGATATTTACAATCGGTTCTATGCCGGCGGCCAATACGACGATTTGTTCGTCCGGTATGAAGGCAAGCCGCTGCTGCTCGTGACGGACGCCGCTCCGTCTTCGCTGACGGCCAATTTTACGCTGAGGAAAATGTGGGGCTTGCAGACGTCGCTGGCCGATAAGGAATGGTCGTTCCTGCAGCCCCATCCGCAGCCTGTCGGGATGAACGGGACGCAGAAGGAGCAGCTCTCGGTGTCGACGGCATTCCAGCAGTCGTACATGTCGGACTTCGATACGGCTACGCCGCGGAGAGGAGGCATCACGTTCGCCGCTCAATGGAAGCGCGCCTTCGCGGAGCGGCCCAAGATCGTCACCCTGACCTGGTGGAACGAATGGATCGCGCAGCGGTTCGAGGACTCGGCAGGCAAAACCCGCTTCGTCGACAACTTCACCTACGAATACAGCCGGGATATCGAACCCGTCGAAGGGGGACACGGCGATGCCTATTTTCAATTTATGAAACGCTATATTGCGGACTATAAGGCCAACAAACCGTTTCCGCTCGGTTTGGTAGAGGCGACCGTCGATTTGGGCAATTTTGAGACTGGCCAAGAAGGCTGGAAAGCGGGCGCGAACGTGACGCAGGCTGTGCCGAGCTTCTCGCAAGCAGGCCCGAACGTACCTGCCGCCTTCGATCAGTGGAGGCTGCTGGACATCCAGGGCGCGGCCGTGAACGGCGATCAGTGGCGCGGCGTATACCGGGAATTCGAACGGCCGGTGGATGCCGGCGAGTATCGGCAGCTTGGCGTCGCTTTGAATCATTGGAGCGGAGCGCCGGGAGCGACAGGTTATGAAGCGCAGATCGGCCTGACGGCAGAGAACGGTCAGACGCTATCTCGAACTTTTTCGACGACGGGCAACGGCTGGCAGTTGCTCCGGCTTGATATCGGATCCTGGCCTTACCGCGACCAATTACGGCGCATCGATATCAAATTTCATGCGCTCGGAGGCAATCAACCTTGGGCGGGCAAGTTTTTTATCGATCAGGTACAGCTGTTAAAAAACGAGTACAATTTGGGCGATTTTGAATTCGGCACGGAAGGATGGACCGCTGGCAGCCATGTGAGCGCCGTGTCGGCGGTAGCGGGCGGGGATTCGACGACGCCAGCTCCGTATAGCGGCGCCAAGCTGCTCAGCGTGCAGGGCGATGCCGCAAACGGATCGATGCCGAGGCGCATCACCAAGCTGTTTACGACGCCGCAGAACTGGTCGGCTTTCTCGTCCTTCAAGGTCGCGCTCAGCGGCTGGGCCGGCGCGCCGGGGGCGATCGGGTACACGGCCCGCATCACGCTTACTTCCGAATCGGGAGCGACGCTCAGCAAGCCGGTCGCCATTCCCAATCCTTCGGGCTGGCAGGAGCTGACGCTTGGCCTGAGTTCGTGGCCCTACAAGCATGCGGTCAGCCGGATCGACATCGACTACATCGCGGTCGGCGGCAACCAGCCCTGGTCGGGGAAGTTTTTCATCGATGCAGCCAGACTAAGCAAAACTTGAAGATGCAAGCCTGTTTCATTGCCGCAATTGGCGCGAGGTCCCCTGAAGAGACGCTGTTCAGCGTCTCTTTGCCGCGTTTGGCGGCGAGTTCTCCCGAAGAGACTAACGCCAAGGTTCGGCTACGCTTCAACGTTAGAAGGGCTTACAGGTCGGTTTCTTCTTTTTTTATAGGCAAACAAATCGTTCGATGCAGCGAAACGCAAACTCAGGCCGTCTAATAGGTTGGAGGTGACGATCGCATGAAGCCGGCCGGCTTAAGCTCCAAACAAAGCTTTTCGCAAGATCCAGCCGAGGCGCTGGAGCAGCTTATGGAAGCGCACGGGACAGTCGTTATGCGTACCGCTTATTTTTATACAAGGGATCGGCATCTTGCGGAGGATATCAGCCAGGAGGTATTCCTGCGGGCTTACCGGAATTGGACGTCCTTCCGGGGAGACAGCGCCGTAAAGACATGGCTGACGACGATCTGCGTCAATGTATGCCGGGACAAGACGGGCGTGCGGATGTATACCGAACAGCCGACCGACCCGATCAGATTGGAACAAGACAGAACGTTTAACGTAGAGGACGAGGCGCTTGAAAGGCTGGAGAAGAGCGAGGTGCTGCAGCATGTGCTTCGTTTGCCGGTCCCGTTCCAGGAAGCTTTGTACCTGTACTACTATCTGGAGCTTACGACCAAAGAGATTGCGGAAGCGACGGCTTCTCCGGAAGGAACGGTACGCAACAGGCTGCATCGGGCGCGCGAGGCGCTGGCCCGGGCGATGAACAAGGAGGAGACCAAACATGACGGATATGGATCGTGAATTGCGTCTGCATTTGGCCAAGGAGGCAGACGACGTACTCTTTTCCGAAATAGAATTGACGGAACGGCTCAAACAGAACATTCGGCAGAAAGCGGCTTCGGCGCAAACGGGCCGCAGACGCGTCTCTAGAAACGTATGGGCGGCAGGCGTGGCGGCAGCGGCTTTGGCGGTATTTCTGACGTTAGGGCTGCCGACGCTTCAGCACACATCCGCGCCGGGGCCGGCGCAGAGCCCGATCGGAGCCTCGCCTTCGTTGGACGCGGGCAATGCCGGTAATACTGGTAATGTCGGTAGTACTGGTAATGCTGGTTCTTCCGGATCTCAGCTCTCGCAACTGGTCACGACGTCATTCGGCACCGCCGAAGAAGCAAAGGCTTCGTTCGGGGCGAACATGCTTGCTCCGGAGGCCGTACCGGAAGGCTTTGCGCTTACTGATATTCAAGGGGCGGGGATGGCGGGCGAACCGCTTAGGGACGTGGTTTTCTCCTACGCCACGGCATCGGGAGACAAGACGATCACGTTCACCGCGAGCCGCATGACTGCCGTATTCCCGGCGGAAATGTTTACGGCAACGCAGGTCAACGGTACGGACGGATTCGTATTCGCACAGCCCGAGCTTACCGAATTGTACTGGATGGAGGACGGCATCCAATACGGCATCGTCGGTCACGTCACGTCCGACGAAGCGATGAAAATCGCCGAAACGGCAAAGCGCTAGTACCGAAATAACATATGCCCTTGCAGCACGGATACGGACGATCCGGCGGCAAGGGCGCATGGTTTTGTTTATGGGGAAGGCTGCCCTTGGCCGGTGACCGCGGCCACGACATCGTCGATCTTCATGCCGTCGGCAATCGGGCCGCTGAGCATCCAGTGTCTGGCGGACAGCTTGTACGAATGCTTCAGCTTTACCGCCGGAATGGATTGCCAGACTTGCAATTTCTCGACGCCCGTCACGACTTCAAGCGCTTTTTTGAAGTCTATTTCTGGAGACAGGGAACCGCCGGCCGTCGTGAACAAATAATCGGCGTCGAATTCCGGCAGCTTCTCGAGGGACAAGGTGCTGGCCGAGGTATCCTCCGCGGATTCATTCTGAGACTCCGTCACGAATGCCGCAGGCGACAGGCCCAGATCGTTGTACAGGACGCTTCCGTAGGCGAAGCGGGGCAGGAACAATTGAAGATCCTTTTCCGAAGGCCGGATCAAGGCGACCGTCTTGTCCGTGCCAATGGCCTGCACGATCGAATCGTGGGCTTGCGCCAGCTTTTCGTCGTAAGCCTGGATGACCGTATTCGCTTGATTTTCAAGGCCGAGCGCTTGACCAATCTTGACGATGCTCGTTTTCCATTCGTCGCGGTCGTAGACCAATGTCGGCGCAATGCGGGAGATTTTATCGTAAGCTTCCTGATCCGGAACCAAGCCGCTAAGCACCAGGATCAAATCCGGTTTCTCTGCCAGGATCGCTTCGTAATTGATTCCGGCTCCCGCATACAAGAGCGGGACGTTTTTTTCCTGCAAGCGGTCATACAAATAGTAGCCTTCCATTCCGTTCGCCTGGACGAGCGGAACGTCAAGCGCAAGCAGCATATCTTCCAGGCCGATGCTGACGATCCGCATAGGCTGGGCCGGAATGGCCGTCTCGCCGAATATATGCTGGACGGTTTTCGTAGATTCCCCAGCGGCCGCCTCGGCCGCCTCGCCTGTCGTTTGCGTAGCTGCGCCGCCTGCCTGATTTTCGTTCTTCCCGCATGCGGCGACCATAACAACCGCCAATAGAAGCAGCAGACCCAGGAACCCGAGCCTCCGTTTGTATCCGATCCTTGTTGTGCCCGAATTGCCGTTGCCGTTCGACACTTTCATGCCCCTCTCGCCCTGTTATTGATAATCATTATCAATTGAAAGTATATAGGAACGTTCCGGATCTGAGAATATACGAGGGTGCTGACTTCCTTCGCCTGCTCCGCACGATCGTCCAAGCGAGCCTTCAGCTCGTAAGGCCGCCGGAAGCCAGCTGCTCCAGCATCTGTCCGTGGTTGAACGCCGCGTACTCTCCCCAAGGAAATTCGAACCATGGCATCCCGGGCAGCCGGAACACCGCGCGTTCTCGCACGGCCCCAAGGCGCCGCCACGCTTCCGTTCGCGGGAGCCGCTCCCAGGCCGCTTGGGAGGCGGTGTCCGCATTGATGCACACGACAATGTTGGCAGCCGAATATCGTTCGAGCTGTTCGACCGTCACGGGGCGCAGCCAGACTTCGCCATCGGAGACGCCCTCCGGAAGGCCGACGCCTAAATCTTCATAGAATACGGTCGCTGCGCGCCGGCCTACGACAGAAAGCCGCTGGCCGGTAATTTTCAGAATCAGGGTGGCCTGCTCGCGGATCGCAGCCGGCAGCGTCTGCTTCACTTGATTCGCGCGCCGATCGTAACGGGAGAGCCAACTTTCCGCTTCCTTCGCTTTGTCCATATACGCGGCGACCGTGCGCAAATGACCGCGCCAATCCGTTTCTTCCCATGGAACAAGCAGCAGGGGGGCGATCCGCTCCAGCGCCTGACGCTCTTCCTCCGGCAAGTTGTAATCGAGAGCGACGATGCAGTCCGGTCTGGCGCGGGACAATGCTTGTCTGTTGAATTCGTAATCGTGGCTTAGCAGAACTTTGACATCCGTCTTGTATTTTTTCCGGTAATAATCGTTCCAGAAGTGATCGATCGGGGCCGCATGCGGAATGATCTGTAAAGGAAGGAGCTGACCGATATTGGCCCAGCTGTATGCGGCAACCTTCCATGCCCGGTTCCGGATGTAGACGCTTGGCGCCAGACCGCTCCATTTTTTAAACTGGCGGCTGAAGTAGGCGGCGTCGGCATAGCCGACCCGTTCCGCAACGTCGCGCAGCGACAGTTCATGTCGCTCCTCCATCAGCCGCTTCGCCTCCTTGAGTCGCAGTTCCGCGGTATAATCGCCCACGCTTTTGCCGACCATTTCCTTGAACAGGCGCATGAAATGGTAGCGGCTTAGTCCGGCCAGATCTGCAAGCCGATCGACCGGAACGGCTTCGGCGAACCGTTCATCCAATTCGCGCCTCGCGCGCTCCAGATCCGTCGCCGCGCCGCGGAGCCCGCTGCCGAGTACCATGCCCAGCAATTCATAAAAGGCGGCATCGCCGCGCAGCCGGTTCGTGACGTTCCCGCTGTCCATGCAGCTTTCGATCAGCCTGCATTTGTCCATAACCGGTCCGACGGGCAGAAAACGGAATTCGCCCGCTATCGGAGATACCGGATCGCAAGATTCATTCTCTTGAACGGTTTTCTCGTCATTGTCCGCTATAAAGCCAGCGAGAAAACGCAGGAGATAACCTCCTTGTCCTCCGGGATCGCGGTCGATCCATTCCACGCGCTGCTCCGACGAACCGATCCACACGCCTCCTGCTCTCAGAGGACAAAATTGTCCTTCAATGACCAGGCTGCCCGTATGGCCCTCCGCCGCAACCAGCCAATATCCTTCGGCAGGCGAAAGTCCGGTTTGCAGCTGAGTCTGGTTTCCCGTCAACCGCTCGATGCCGGTCAGCTTGAGCCAAACGCGATTCAGCCATTCGACGCGATTCTTTTGTATGTCAGCCGTTTCTCTCATCGACATCGTAAGGCTCCCGTCTATTTATTCGTTTCGGATATGGCCATCATAGTTGATAATCATTCTCAGTGTCAAAGAGAAGTAGCGTTCGATGAGCGGAATAATGCGTATCTGCGAGGGCGTGGAAAAATTAACGGAAACAGCAGTAGTGTCAGAACGGCTCGAACTGAAGCTTCTTGCTTCACAGAGCAAGCTCCGCTGGCTGTATAGAAGAAGTTCTATATAGTGACACTTCATGGGATCGCGCCGGCAATCGAGGCAAAGAGACGCTGTACAGAGCCACATGGCTGGATCGCGCCGGCAATTGAGGCGAAGTGACGCTGTATAGCGCTACATGGCTGGATCGCGCCGGCAATCGAGGCAAAGAGACGCTGTACAGAGCCACATGGCTGGATCGCGCCGGCAATCGAGGCGAAGTGACGCTGTATAGCGCTACATGGCTGGATCGCGTCGGCAATTGAGGCAAAGAGACGCTGTACAGCGCTACATGGCTGGATCGCGCCGGCAATCGAGGCAAAGAGACGCTGTACAGAGCCACATGGCTGGATCGCGCCGGCAATTGAGGCAAAGAGACGCTGTACAGAGCCACATGGCTGGATCGCGCCGGCAATTGAGGCGAAGTGACGCTGTATAGCGCTACATGGCTGGATCGCGCCGGCAATCGAGGCAAAGAGACGCTGTACAGAGCCACATGGCTGGATCGCGCCGGCAATCGAGGCAAAGAGACGCTGTACAGCGCTATATAGCAGGACCGCGCGCCGGCACCGAAGCAAAAATCAAGAAACCCCGCCCCGGAACAGCCTCCGATACTGCTGCGGGGAAATGCCCTGCCACTTTTTGAACACATGGCTGAAGTTATGCAGGTCGTCGTAGCCGACCAACGCGCCGATTCGCTCGATTTTTTCGTCCGTCTCGAGCAAGTAGCGCTTGGCCGCTTGATGGCGGAGCCTTTGCAAATATTTTTGGGGCGATTCGCCGAACAACTGCTTGAACAAGCGGATAAAGTAATCCTCGCTGACGTTAAGCGTGCGGGCCAACGTCTTGTTCGTATGCGGCAAATGGAGGCTCTGCTGCAGATCCGCCTTCAGCTCAAGCAGCCGTTTCTGATAGGCGGTGACGTTCTGGCGCTGCGGCTCGAGCGAGAGGCCGACCAGCGTGGCCAGCACGAGCTGCATGTAACCGCGGCAGGCGAGCGAAGCGGCGGTGCGTGTGGCGTGGAAGGCTTCCGCGGCTTGCTCCAGCCAGTTTACGAGCTCTTGGGGAACGGAACGGTAGCGGCGAGCAAACACAAGACTCCCGTCTGCGGCGGTGGGCCAATAACAGATCCGATCTCCTTGCTCATTCCCATCCTGGATGACCAATTGATGCTCGAAGGAGATGTCCAGCTCATCGTACAGGTCAAAGTGCAGGCCGAGCAAGCGGGTGTCCGGCGTACCGGCCAGCTCGATCCGATGACGGACGGCCGGAGGCAGCAAGAGCAGGTCCCCCGCGAAAAAAGGAAGCGGAGCGGCTTCGTCCTCGAAATGGACACGGATGCTGCCGGCGTATACGTACATCAGCTCGCTGTCGTACAAGCGGCGCATACTGCCCGGCAATGGCGGAATGCGTTGATATTCGGCGTAGTGTACGCTCGGCGCAAAGGCGCGGACGTCCAACGGTCTCGTGCGAGGCTGCTTGAAAACTGTCGGCATGTTTCACATCTCCTGCGGGAACGGAAATTCACAACTCGAATTCGATGAACGACAAATACAAGCTGTCAGGCTCATGATAGCATAAACGTGTCTAACAGGAATTCACAATTTTCGAAGGAGAGATGGATACATGCCAGCTTCGTCGGCTAAGGTCCGGATCGGCGTCATCGGATTGGGACATCGGGGGAGAAGTCTGTTCGAGCTGCTTCAAGGTATGGACGACGTCGAGGTCGCAGCGGTAAGCGATCTCCATGAGGATAGACTGCAATTAACCATGGAGGCGGCGCAGGCCGCTTCGAAGCCGATGCCTGCTCTCTATCGGAACTATAAAGAGCTGCTCGCGCGGGACGATATTCAGGCCGTCATCGTGGCATCCTCCTGGACGAGCCATGCGGAGATCGCCGTCGCGGCGATGCGGGCCGGGAAATATGTCGGCTCGGAAGTCGGCGGCGCGGCATCCATCGAGGAGTGCTGGGAGCTGGTGCGGACCTCCGAAGCGACCGGCGTGCCGTGCATGCTGCTGGAAAATTGCTGCTACGGACGCAGCGAAATGGCCGTGCTGAACATGGTCAGACAGGGGCTGTTCGGCGAACTAATCCATTGCCGCGGCGGCTATCTGCACGATCTGCGCGAGGAGGTGGCGACGGGCATCGAGAAACGTCATTACCGCATTCACAACTACCTGAATCGCAACGGCGATCTGTACCCGACGCACGGCTTGGGCTTGCCTGCAGCCTGCCTCAACATTAATCGCGGCAACCGCATCGTGAGCGTCACCTCGATCGCGTCCAAGTCGCGGGGAATTAACGAATGGGCCGGCGAGCACCTCGGACCGGCGCATCCCGCAGCGCGTTCGCCGATCGAGCTTGGCGACATCGTTACCACGATGATGAAGTGCGCGCACGGCGAGACCATTCTGCTGACGCACGATACTTCCTTACCCAGACCGTATTCCAGGGCCGGCCAGATTCAAGGAACGAAGGGCGTCTGGATGGAGGACGGCAATTCGGTTTATATCGAAGGAACCAGTCCGCCGCATGAATGGGAATCGTTCGATTCGTACCTGGAGCAACACGAGCATCCGGTGTGGAAGCGATTCTTGAACGACGGCGTTAAGGGCGGACACGGGGGAATGGACTATTTGGTCCTGCGCGACTTCGTCGCGTGCGTAGCCGCCCGATCGACACCTCCAATCGATGTGTATGATATGGCTACCTGGATGGCGGTGACCGTGCTGTCCGAGCAATCTGTGCACGCCGGCGGGGCGCCGGTCGCATTCCCTGACTTTACGAACGGCAAATGGATCGAGCGCAGCGAGCCGATGTTGGCTTCCACTTTTGCTTCCCAAGCTTGACCTGTTCGAATGGGGCTGTCCCAAAAGCCCTTTGAAGTTGAAGCAACAAGCTGAAATGAAGCCGAAATAGCCAAACGGGACGAAGCAGGGGAGTTTCCTGCTTCGTCCCGTTTGCGTTTTTGGTCGATGGCGAC
>NZ_JBHRYU010000051.1:0-37468 GCF_042649185.1 Cohnella sp. GCM10012308 | reverse complement strand
AGCTGTGGTTAATTGCTCCATGTTTTCACTACTCATCTTCATCGCCACCAGGTTTTATTTACTATTTCATTACCCGATTTGATGATTGGCGTGATGATGTGCGTTTGTTAATTGCGTTCTATATAGATGAAATACCTGCAAATGTGCAGGTAAATGCAAATCGCAAGCCGATAATCCCGCTGACGAAGGAAAATAACTGCGCTTTTGCATCTATTCTATATAAATGGGTCCAAATCGGCAAAAAAGGATGTATATTTGCAGGCATTTCGGCGAAAGAACGACGCTGGCGACGATACGCGGTCCCGTCGGAACGGCTGTCGGACGAGCCAGCGATAGGCGTTTCGCGCGACGCCAGTTTCGGGTTCTGCCAAACCTAAAAGGATCGTCAGGGCGATGTTTCCTTGACGTTTTTCTTAGCCAACGGCGCGCATGCCGCCGGTTGGGACACCTCATTTTACATCACACTCTGACAGGAATACATCATCGTCCCCGACGGACCGCCACTCTATACTGAAGTCACAGAAAGGATGTGGCGCCGTTGCACGCAAGATGGAAGCTCTTTTGGAAGTACAGGTATTTGACCTTGATGATCGTCCCTTCCCTGGCCGTGATCGTCCTGAACAATTACCTGCCGATGTTCGGCGTGTTCATCGCCTTCAAGAACATCAACTATATCGACGGCATCTGGAAAAGCCCATGGGTCGGAATAGACAACTTCGAGTTTCTGTTCACCTCCGGCTCGATCTGGCGCATCGCCCGCAATACGGTGTCGTACAGCCTCGTCTTCATGCTCGTCAACCTCCTGCTGTCCGTGGCGATCGCCGTCGCGATCAATGAGATCCGCAACCGCTGGCTGGCCAAAACCTATCAGACTTTTCTCATCATGCCTTACTTCCTGTCTATGGTCGTCGTGAGCTACCTCGTATACGGGTTTCTCAATCCCGAGAAAGGCTTTCTCAATCACACGATCGTCGAATGGCTTGGCAAATCGCAAGTGTTCTGGTACTCCGAGCCGGCGTACTGGCCCTATATCCTGACGATCGTCAGCGCCTGGAAGGGCGTCGGCATCGGCGCCGTCATCTACATCGCGGCAATCGCGGGCATCGATCCCGAGTACTACGAGGCCGCCGTCATCGACGGCGCGTCGAAATGGCGGCAGATTTTCCACATCACGCTGCCCACAATCCGGCCCGTTATCGTCATCATCACGATTTTGAACATGGGCCATGTGTTCAACTCGGACTTCGGCCTGTTCTACCAGGTGCCGATGAACGCCGGTCCGCTCTATCCCGTCACCGACACGGTCGACACCTACGTCTATCGCGCGCTGAAGGAGCTCAACGATATCGGCATGTCTTCCGCGGCGGCGCTCGTCCAATCCGTGCTCGGCTTCGCGCTCGTGCTGCTGACCAATGCGTCGGTGCGCAAGATCGACAAGGATCAAGCCCTATTCTAGTAAAAATACCGAGGTGAACTGTAGCTATGCTGAAAACCGCAAGCCGCCGCGAGAATACGATCTCGCCGCTCACCAACTCCATCCTGAACGGCGGCTTCATGGCCTTGGCGCTGGCCTGCGTGCTGCCCGTTGTCCTGGTCATCGTCGTCTCGTTCACGCATAACGATTCCTTGCTAAGCCGCGGCTACAGCTTTTTTCCCGCCAAGTGGTCGCTGATCGCTTACGAGAGCCTGTTCAAGGATTACGGCACGATCCTGCGCGCATACGGCGTCAGCATCGGGATTACGGCCGCCGGCACCTTGCTCAGCGTGCTGCTGATGGCGCTGTATGCTTACCCGATCTCGCGCCAGGACTATCCGCTTCGGCCGTTCTTCACCTTCTTCCTGTTCTTTACGATGCTGTTCAGCGGCGGCATCGTGAGCAAATACATCGTGTTCACGCAGGGGCTCGGTCTGCTGGACAATTACTTGTCTCTCCTCCTGCCGCTGCTCATCGTCCCGTTTAACGTCATCATCATGCGCACCTTTTTTCAGACGACGATTCATCCCGCGCTCATCGAGTCGGCGAGGATCGACGGCGCGGGGGAATTGCGGATCTTTATCCGAATCGTCCTGCCGCTCTCGCTTCCGGTCATGGCGACGATGGCGCTGTTCAGCACGATCCTGTTCTGGAACGACTGGTTCAACGCGATCTTGTTCATCCGGGCGGAAGACAAGTACCCTGTGCAGTTTCTCATGATCCGCGTGCTGAACGATATCCAGTATCTGCGGGAAAACGTGCAGCTGGCGGCGCAAAATCCGGAAATGATGCGCGACCTGCCGAACGAATCGCTGCAAATGGCGATGGCGGTCGTCGGCATGGGCCCGATCCTGCTCGTCTATCCTTTTTTCCAAAAATACTTCGTCAAAGGTCTCACGATCGGCGCCGTCAAAGGCTGATCCGGCCGCTTGTCCATACCGGTAGTTCCGGCCAAGGCACGCTCGCTATGCCGATTCCCGGCCGTTCTATATAATTTGAATTAAATACCAGGAGGGTTACGCAATGAACATGAAAAAAACGAAAAGGCATATCCCGGCATTGGCGCTCGTATTCGCCTTCGCCACGATGCTGCAGGCTTGCGCCGGCGGCAACGGCAACGACAAGGAGGCCTCCTCGCCTCCGTCAAGCTCCGCCGTGCCCAGCACTTCCGCTACCGAGAGCGCGGCTCCATCCGAGAGCCCCGCGCCGAGCGAGCTCGCTCCGTACGAGGTGTCGATCGTCTACTTCGGCAAGCCGCAGGCGGACGACGCGCTCGTCGAAGCGAAGCTGAACGAATATTTCAAAGAAAAGATCAACGCTACGGTCAAGCTGCAGCCGATCGCCTCGAGCGATTATAAAAACCGCACCGAGCTGATGATGAACACCGGAGAAAAGATGGACCTCGTCTTCACGGCTTCCTGGCTGAATTTCTTTGGCAACGTTTCCAAAGGCGCCTTCATCGAGCTGGACGACCTGGTGGAAAAGTACGGGCAGGACATCAAGGACCGGCTGAATCCCCTCTATCTCGAAGCGCCGCGTCTCAAGGGCAAGCTGTACGCGATCCCGACGAACAAGGAAATCACGCAGGGCAAGGCGCTCACCTATCGCAAGGACATCGTCGACAAGTACCAGATTCCGATCGACAGCATCAATACGATGGCGGACCTCGAGCCTTGGATGGAAAAAGTTAAAGCAGGCGAGCCCGGCATCATCCCTTACTACGTGGCGGGCGGCTCCGGCAACTTCGGCGGCGGCTTCATGATGTACGAGACGCGCGGCAACTACCGGCCGATCGGACCGGCGCCGGCGAAGACGCCGATGTTCCTGCTCGACTACAAATCGTCCGACGAAATGAAGGTCAAGTCGGTGCTCGATCCCGAGATCGTGGATATCAACAAGCAGGAGGTCGGCCTGTTCCGCAGCTTCTACGAGAAAGGCTACATCAATGCCGACGCGGCGACGAGCACGACGACCGTCAACGATCTGCAGAAGGAAGGCAAGATCTGGGTCCAGGCCGCGACCTGGAAGCCGGGCGCCGATATCGAGATGAAGCTCGCCACCGACAGCAAATACGACTACGTGTCCCATGTCGTCGAGGAGCCGATCGTCACGACGGACCTGGCCGCAGGCTCGATGTTCGCGATCTCCCGGACGTCCAAGGATCCGGACCGGGCGATGATGGTGCTGAACTACTTGCATTCCGATCCGTACGTCATCAATCTGTTCGTCAACGGCATCGAAGACAAGCACTATAAAAAGGTCGGCGACAACCGTATCGAGCCGATCGCCGACAGCGGCTACAATCCCGGCACGTCTTGGGTCGTCGGCAACCAGCTGCTGAATTACCTGAAGCCCGGCCAGCCCGACGATCTGTATACGAGCTGGGAGAAGTTCAACAATGACGCCAAGCGTTTCCCGCTCATGGGCTTCGTGTTCGACGAATCGAGCGTGAAGAACGAGATCACGCAAATGACCGCCGTCGTCACCGAGTACCAATCGATCTTCACCGGCGCCGTTAAAAATCCTGAAAAGCTGCTCGACGAGCGCAACGCCAAGCTGAAGAGCGCGGGCATCGAGAAGGTGCAAGCCGAGCTGCAAAAGCAAATCGACGCCTGGCGGGCGGAGAACAAGAAATAAGGGTTGCGTAAAGCGACGCAAAAGCATGGCTCGGCAGAGCGGCCCGAATCACGGGACGCTCTGTCCGTCCGTTGAGGGAAGCAAATCATCTGCCGCAAGGGGGAATCGCGCGTGAAACCGGAAAACCTGATCTATACGTTCGTCAGCTACGCCGCGCACTACGATACATCATGGGGGCATGGCGTCGCCGTGGACGGCATCGACCGGACGGCCGCGCTGGCGCACAAGCACGGCATCCCGGTCACCTGGATCGTGAACGGCCGGTCCGTACCCGTCCTTCGGGAGCGAATCGCCGCCTGGCATGACGAATACGGGGACGATGTCATTTTGCAAACGCCGTTTTTTATCGAGGATACGGGAGCCGACAAGGAGGCGTTCAAGCGACGGCTGGAGGAGGATTGGCTCATCGTGCGGGAGGCGTTCCCCTGGGTTCGCACCAAGGTCGCGGCGCGCGGAAAAATTTACAACGAAGTGATCGAAGCGCTCGAGGAGCTGGAATTCAGCGGCATGTGGGGCTACTGCTGGGAGCAAGTATGGTGGGACGGCATCACGCACAACGGCATACCGTGGGGCTCGTGGTACGTCGATCCGTCCCGCTACAAGGCGCCGCATCCCGGCAAGGGGCGGATCGTCGCCTGCGAGTGGACGGCCCGCGATTTGAATGCGACCTTCCACTCCGGCTGCCCGGTCATCTACTCGACGGATCCGAACGACGTGCTACGGGCGGGCCTCTGCGACGGGAGCGACGTCGAGTACTGGAAGCGCCTGTTCGACGTCTACCTGGAAAATACGGCGCACAACGACCAGGTATTTTTCCTGCAGCAGCAGGAGGCGCACGAAATGGAATATACCGATCGGTTCGCCGTATTTCCCGCCGATCATGTCGAGGCTTGCGCGGGTATGCTCGATCTGTTTTTCGCCTATGTCGCCAGCCGGTCCGTCACGCTCACGACCGTGCCGCGGGCAATGGAGATGTATCGCGAAGCCAACGCCGAGACGGCGCCTTCGTATATGCTCGCGAGGGATGCCGGCGGACGGCCGCAGCCGAACGAATATACGGTCACGCTCGGGGGAACGGCGGCCGGACCCTGGCCGAAAACGTTCCTCTACTACGATAAAGAATGCCAGCTTGCGTTCGCGGACGGCGAATGCGTCCCCCGCCGCCTGCGCAGCTACGTAGGCCGGACCGGCATGCACGATACGTTCGATACACAGCCGCCGCAAGTGTTCGTGCGCGGCTACGACAAGACGGAAGACCACCTCGTCATGACCTTCGACATCGGGCATGCGCCGCCCATGCCGTTCGGACTCGCCTACTGGGACGATCTGAGCGGCTACGAGGTCGAATGCTGCTCTGGAGTGGCGACAGCCAAGATCATCTTGGGCGAACTCGTCTTCCTCAGGCTCAGCCTGAAGGGGGAACCGGCTGTCGTCGAGCTGAGGCTTAAAAGGAAGACAGGCTATGAACCGGCGCAAATTGACTTTATCCAACAAGGAGATGCAAGGCGTTAACTTCACGGTATTTGGCTTAATCGGCGTATCGACGCAGCATCCCATCCCAGCCTGTCCAGCTTATCGACGAATTGCTGCGGGGTAAGCCTGAGCGACACGAATTGCTCGATCAGGACGTTTCGCACGACCTCCGGCTCGTTGGACTGGCTGGGATTCCAGACCGGCGCCAGCCCGGAGGAAGCCGTTGTCCCTATCCGCTTCCAGACGATAGGCGAGATAACAGACCGCCTTTGCATAAGCAATCCCGCGGCAGGGAATACAAATGGAAACCATCACCATTTGCAAAGGAGCGCTCCCATGCCTGATCAGCTTCCCCCGCCTCCTCTTGCCAAAAAGCTTGACGAAGTGGCTGTGTCCCGTCAAATAAGCGACAATATGGCAATCATAAATCGACTCTTCGCGAATTGCGGAGATTTAAAAGTGTTGCCCTGGCAATTCGGAACGGGCCTCGAAAACGGAGCTTGCTCCGTCTTTCTGGATACGCTGGTTAATCACCGCAGGCATAACGACTTCAAGGACGCGCTGCAAAATCTGACGACTACGCGCATCGGACCGGCCGAGTCTGTCCGTTTGGAGCAAATCGTCGACTTCTTTGAAAATCACGGCACCTCCGAACCGGCTGCCGAGCTGATCGACAAGGTCGATCAAGTTATCTCGAAAATACTGGACGGCTATATCGTCGTGTTTATCGAGGGATGGAACCAAGCTCTAGGTTTTCAGGCGCTCGATATCGCCAAACGCCAAGTATCCGAGCCCATCACCGAGCCCAATGTCCAGGGGCCGCACGCCAGCACGATCGAAGATCTCGACAGCAATATCGGCGTCATCCGGAACTTGCTGAAGACGAGCCGCCTGAAGTTTCATTTCTTCGATACAGGCGAGAATAGCCGCAGGCGAGTCGCCTACGGTTATTTGGATCATGCCGTCAAGCCGGCTACGTTGGACGAATTCCGCGCGCGTTTGGAAGGCATCGGTACGGAGGAAATCCTTGACGTGTCTTATTTAGAGAGCTGGATCAACAACAAGCGTCTGTCCCCGTTCCCTCAAGTGCGGTATACAGAACGTCCCGACACGATCGTCGCCGCCTTGTTGGAAGGAAAGATCGTTGCGTTAATAAACGGAAGTCCTTCCGTCTTGATCAGTCCGACGAATTTTATGGAGTTTTTCGTAACGAGCGAGGATTACTATTACGGCATCGTCTACTCCACGCTTATTCGCTTTCTGCGCTTGAGCGCTTTTATCATTGCCCTGATTTTGCCGAGCACGTACATCGCGCTCACGACCTTTCATTCCGAGCTTATACCGACCGTACTCCTCCTGGCTATTTTAAATACGCGTGAAGGCATTCCATTTCCCGCTATGGTCGAAGCGCTGCTCATGGAGTTTTTCTTTGAGCTGCTCAGAGAAGCCGGCATTCGGCTCCCCCGTCCCATCGGCTCTGCAGTCAGTATCGTGGGCGCGTTGGTCATCGGTCAAGCCGCGATACAATCGCAGATCGCTTCCCCGGTGATGGTTATCGTCGTCGCTTTGACTGGCATCGCATCGTTCGCGTTACCACAATACAACATGGCGATCGCGCTTCGGATATTAAGGTTCCCGTTAATGTTCCTGGCCGCTTCGTTCGGAGGACTGGGCATCATGGTCGGCTTTATTTTGATTTATCTCCATCTGAACTGTCTCCGCTCGCTCGGCGAGCCCTACTTGTCGCCGATCGCGCCTTTGAATTTGCGACGGCTAAGAGACTCGCTATTCGTTCCATCCCGGCGCCATGCACGGCAAGCCTCCCAGAAGCGATCCGCGAACGGACCGCAGCCATGAATCTTAAGCCCCTGTGCAAGCTGGCCACGATTCTTGCTGTCGCGCTCGGTTTATCCGGTTGTTGGGATAACAAGGAGATGGATGAATACGGTTATGTCCAAGGCGTTGCGATCGATGCGACGCAAGACGGAAAGTTTGCGCTAGAAACTTTGTTTTATAATCCGACCAACGCCCAATCTACAGGCGGCGCCGCCAAACCCTCCGAGAAACGAGGACTAACGATTAAAACGAACGGAGAATCCGTTTTTGAAGCGGTTCGCCAGATTCCGATGAAATTGGGACGCAAGGCTAAATGGGATCATATGCGAGTCATATTGCTCGGAGACGGGCTGCTGAAAACGCACGATGCCGGGGAAATTCTGGACTTCTTCTCCAGAGATCACGAGCCCCGGGGCACCGTCCTGCCAATGGTCGCCCAGAGCGACGCAGGTCGGTTCCTTGAGATCAAGCCTTTTATCGAAGAAACGATCGGCCAACAATACAAGCGCATGGAGACGGAAGGCGCTCATTATTCGGCGAAGACGTCCGGCATACCGCTATTCGATCTGGCGATTCACCTCAAAAGTCCGGTCGGCGTCGCCATTATCCCGTTTCTCCATCAAGACGAAGCAGATCAAAAGACGATTCTCTCGGGACTAGCCATCCTGAAAAAAGGAAAGCTTGCTGGCATATTGGACAGCAAGGAAACCGCGACGTTCATGATGCTCGACAATCGATATCGAATCGGTATTCTGACTATCCCGTGCCAAGGGGCCGGTTCGCCGCAAATCGGTACGGCCGAGTCGCTTGAAGTGTTGTCTTTCTCCAATAAAATGAAGGTTTCCTTCGATGAGGATGGAAGGGTCATTGTCGGGATGCGGATTAAAATCCGCGGAACGGCAGGGGAGCTGCAATGCTCGAAGCTCGATTCGCCGCAAGAAACGAAAAGATTCGAGGAACAAGTCAGCGGCATGGTGGAGGAGCAGCTTCAGCATACCGTGTCTATTCTTCAGCAATATGAGTCGGACGCGCTCGGTATCGGCAATAAAATCGCCAGCCGGCATCCGAAGAAGTGGAGGCAAATCCAATCGTCCTGGGATAAAAGATTCGCAGAATGCCGCTTCCGCTTCGAGGTCGAGACGGAAATCGTGGGCACGGGGATGGATATCGGAACGCCGTTCAGCCAAGAGGAGGATTAGAAACGATGTTGGACAAAGTCGCGTATTTCGCGGTGATCGCAATCGCCATCGTATTAGCCGATCTCGCACAGCTGCGCCATGTCCGAAGCCGCGAGAAAGCAGCCTATGGCTCAATGCTGGCAATAGCTATTTATTTAGGCGTCATCTACGTGGCCCAAAGTTTGGCGTGGCCGAACCTGGACAATTTGTTCGATTTACTCAAGGGTCCGGCCGGAAGATTGGTTCATTTCATGTCATGATACTCGTTTATTGAGGACCGAGGTTTCTGAGGACCGAGACCTGTATGGCGAAGGAGGATTTGGCACAGCCATGAGTCAACCGTCAACGATTAGTTCCGCGCAAATGGCCACCTTGTTTCTGTTTTTCATGACCGGCTCTTCCATCGTACTCATCCCCGCTCCGCTTGCCCATTCGGCCGGCGCCGGGGCATGGCTGTCTTTAGTATTGGCCTGGAGCATGGGAGCCGTATATCTGTATTGCATTCTGTACCTCTACCGCAAAAACCCGGACTTGTCGCTGCTTGCCAACTGTCGGCTCGTCTTCGGTAAATCGCCTGCAAATATGATGATGCTTCCCTTCATTCTTGTCATGTTCTGGAACGTAGCCGGCATCGTCAGCGAGATCGGGTTGTTCTTCAAAAGCACCATGCTGAAGGAAACGCCTACCAGCGTCGTTCACGCGCTTATGTTTCTGATGATCGCCCTTACCGCAAGAGCCGGAATCGTCGTCATCGCGCGCATGTCGGCTTTGCTGCTCGCGCTGATGATTTTTTTCATCTTCCTCGTACTTATTCTCGTATCGAACCTTTTTCAACCCGAATTTCTGCTCCCGATCCTGCCGCATGGCATTGGCCCCTTGCTGCAGTCTGCCTATATCGCCTACGGCTTCCCTTATTCCGAACTGATCGTTTTCGCTTTTATCCTTCAGCTTGTCCGGCGAGAGGAATACCGTAAGTTAAGTAAACATCTTTATATCGCCTTAGCCGTCAACGGTCTCCTTCTTCTCATTTCCATACTTGGCAGCCTTCTAGTCCTTGGCCCGTTAACCGGCGACCTCAAATACTCTTTATTCCAACTCGCCCGACTGATCTTCATTCGCGAATTTATCGAACGGATCGAATCGGTCATCGGCTTCTCCCTTATCGTCGGTTTTTACTTTAAGGCTTCGATTCTGCTCTTTATTCTTGTCCGCACCGTCGTCGAGTGGCTGAACCTCCGCGAAGAGCGATTGTTTACCTTGCCGATCGCATTCATCTGCCTGCTATTGTCCATCACGACCTATACGAAGGAATCTTCGCTTAACGAGATGGTTAACGTCATCTGGCCCCTGCTCAATAACCTTTGCTACGTACTCCCGATGCTGCTTGTAGCCGCGGCCATGGTCTTTCGGAAGGCGGCTGACTAGGTTAGGGACAAAGGGACTCAGGGCTCTGTCTCTAGGTGGTGAAAATGTTGCGCATCTAAAATGAAAAAGTATGAAGTGGCTGCCTGCCATAAGGCGGCGATTAATAAAAAACAATATTATCATTCCCTGTAATTCCATAATGTACTATAATAGGCACAGACGTTAGGGCATAAGTCCTAATATACATATAGGGGGACAGGCTTATGAAATCGTTACCGGCTTGGATTATTTGTGCGTTTATTATGTTTGGTACGTCAGGCATTCTGATTTATCTTGGCGTTGATCGCTTTAAAAATTATTACATGAGCGAGAATTACTCTTCGCTCAACAAGTATGCATACGTAGGTGGAGATGCATACAATTACATCATCAACACCAACCTTATGAATGGTTATTTTATTCTGGCGGCCGCCGCCTTCATAGCTGGAACCTTATTGCTTGGAATAGGGTTTGTCGTTCATGCAATCTATAAGCATCAAGAGGATGCAGCGGTTAACCATATCCAATTAAAAAAGCAAATCGTCGCCTCTGCCGCGCCTACGCCAGTCACTGTTGTACCGGTCGCTAAATAAACGGTGATTTGTGTCGCCTTTAGAAAGAAGCAGTCCGAAATATGGCTGCTTCTTTCTCTATCTTAGTGCGTTTACAGATGAACCATTAAGTTCAGCAGTTCCGGAATATTCGAGACAATTATCGTTAAAGATTGGACGTCGTCTCTTCTATGACACTCGCAAGAAATGCAAGAGCCAGTCCTTGCCCCCAGCCCTGCGCCCATTTCCGATCAATGCCAAGATATCCCTCGATACTTTTCATTACAGCTGTACCGCCTGATACATTCAATACGCGCCCGGTATCGGAAATATTCGACAGCACGCCATCCAGCGCACGTTGCACGTACTTGGCATGGAGCGGATTGCCTTGTATTAGCATCGCAGCTCCGATGCCGGCGGTCGCCGACACTTCTCCGTAAGAGTCAGGGTAGTCGAGCACCGTGCCCCAGAAACCGTCATCCTTCTGCAGCACTTTGATTGCAGCGAGCTGATCGCGTAACGAACTCCATATATGCATCATGGGCGCATACAAATAACTCTCGGGCAGCAGCTTGGCCGCGCGGGACATCGTGTAAGTCGCCCAGGCATTCGCACGCGCCCAGAAAATGCCCGACATATGGTCCTCATTAATATGATTGTATCCGTGATACCAAAGGCCGCTTCGCTCGTCCTGCAAGTAATCGATATGCCAATAGAACTGATGCAGCGCATCGTCGATCAAGCGTTTTTCATTCAGCTTGATGCCCACGCGAAGCATGAAGTATGCCGCCATGAACAGACTTTTCGGATCGCGAAGTCCTCGTTCGACTCGTTTGCGGGCCTGTAATTTTTGCTCTACTCTGTCGTTATAAGTCAGTGGCGCCAGCCCTGCGGGAACGGATAAACATTTCTGCGTCCCTCCGATTCAATACGTTCCGCAGGCTTGGCTTAAAATACGATGCTTCTTCGCATCTTAGAATCGTGAGCAAACCCGGCCGCGGCACAGCAGTCACGCTATTATTTCCCCAGCCTCGAAAACCGTAACGGAAACCGAAAAGAGCCAGGGCACGTTTAATCGGTAAATTTAAACATGCTTTCCACGAACCTGACGACTCTGGTACGCGGCAGGCGTTATACCGGTTTTCTTCTGAAATACTTGATAGAAAAAGCTAAGATCTTTAAAGCCTACCTTATGGGCTACCTCCACGATTTTCACATCAAGGTCCGCCAGCAGCTTGGAGGCCTCCCTGATCTGGATCTCATGCTTGTAATCAATCAACGTTCTGCCTACGGCCGATTTAAATTTCGTGGTCAGCGAGGTGACGCTCATCCCGTGTAGCCGACTAATCTGCTCCAACGAGAACGACTCATTATAATGCCGCTCGATATATCGCTTTACCGAATCGATGACCGCGCTGTCGGAATCATTCAGTATCGTTTCCTTCCGCCAATCCCGCCGCGTATAGAATCGACCAAGATGAACGAAGCATTCCAGCATCCGCATTTTGATCAACAGTTTAAATCCGGCCTCCCGGGCTTGGTACTCGCGAATCATAAATTCCATGTGCGCCGTAATCAATGGCATGGCACGTCGCGGGACGATCAAGTGGGCAGGCAACTTTTCGCCTTTGCGGAGGAATGGGATATGCCCGTTAACGATAGCCGCATCAGAATCATGGTTCATCCCGAATTCGTACTGCATCACGCGCGGATCGAAAAGCAAAGTATAAATGACCGTTTCTGCGCTTTCTGACCCGATGTAGCCATGGTTAATATTTGGCTCGATGATGAACATATCGCCGGCTGCGATTTCGTAATTCATCCCCCCAAAATCATGAAATGCTTTTCCTTTTTGTACCAGAATAAGCTCAACGATATCGTGCGAATGGGGCGGAATCACCTCTCCCCTGCGTAACGCCCCTTTCTTGATCAAAAACGGAAATGACTCCTCTTGAACACACTCCATAGCCCGAAATATCGCCATGCCGGTCACCTCTTTGGTGATTTGTCAAAATCGTATCAAAAAAGTTGAACGGATCGCCCAAGAAAATAGATGTAGCTTATTTTATCATTGAATGGTAACGCTTACAAAGGAGGTGCGCGATAACTCGGTCTTTAAATAAGGGATTACAGTAATCAACCATCGCACAGGAGGTTCTCTATGAGAAAAGTAAACCTTGTTTCAATCTTGGCCGCATTCCTGACGGCGCTCATGGCATTCCCCGCTTCCGGCTTCGCAGTCGCAACCGGCTCGGCATCGGGCGGCTTCGACGTTTTCGATCCTACGGGTACCGGCGGGTTCCGTTACGGACCTTCGATTATCATCAATGCCGACGATAGCATCGATATGTGGACCTGCTCGCCGGGCTCGGGGGTGAACGGCCGCGAGTGGGATTACATCCGTTACAAACGATCTACGAACGGAGGTCTTTCCTGGGGGACCGAAACGATCGCGATCCAGCCGACAATCGGCGGCGAGGATTGGAATTCCAACTGCGATCCCGGCGTCGTCAAGTTCGGCGGCTATTATTATTTGGGCTACGGATCTACCCTGGATTCAAGGGGCATCAACAACGAAGTTTATGTGGCGCGCTCGACATCGCCGGGCGGTCCCTATGAGAAGTGGAACGGTTCGGGTTGGGGCGGCAATCCGACTTCATTTATTAAATTTACGGATGCGCCATTCAATACGTACGGAGCCGGAGAACCTAGCTTCGTCGTAAAAGACTCGACGCTGTACATCTATTACACGTGGGACGGACGCGACGCGCTCGGCAGACCGACCCACCAGACAAGAGTCCGGACAGCGCCGATCGCCGATCCCGATTGGCCGGGCCATACGACTTACCAAGGGGTCGCGCTGGAAAAGGATTTGGACGGAGACGATTCCACCGATCATAAATACGTCGATTCGCTGGGTAAATTCATCGCGGTCGGCTCGGCCAAAAGGTTTTCCAACGAAGGGTACGTCAAGCTTTACGAATCGACCGACGGCATCACGTACAAGCCCGCAACGATGAACCAAAGCGATCGCAAGCCCGCGCTCCATAACGCAGGCGTAAGCGGAGATCCGTCAGGGCACTTCGATACGTCGAAAACGAACTTTATCGGCTATGCCTACGGCACGACCTGGGCTTTCTGGTATACGGCATTCCAGCCCTTCACGTTGTCGAATACGAATCTGCCCGCGGTTCCGGTCGTCCGGGCGGTTCGCGCGGGCAACGGCCAAGTCATGCTTCATTTCCGTACGACGGGCGTAAGCGGGGAAACCTACAAAATTAAATACGGCACATCTAGCGGAAGTTATACGTCGACGATAACCGGCATTACGAGCAGTCCTTATACGATAACTGGGCTTGCGAACGGTACGCCTTATTACTTCGCGATCGCGGCGAGCGGCGCAAGCGGCGATAGCGCCGATTCGCTGCAGACTTCGGCGCTTCCGCTCAGCTACTCCGCCGCGCCGCGCGCCTCAGCGACAGCCTCCTCGTCGCTTGCCGGCTGGGACGTATCCAACGCCATCGACACCAATATTAATTCGACATGGGCAAGCAACGGTTATACGACCAGCGCTCATACCGAATGGATGTACGTCGATACCGGCGGCAACCGGTCGATCAAGCGTATAACTGCAACGCCAAGACAAGGCGACTATAACGGTTATCCGGGCTTCAAAATCCAAGTCAGTCTCGATGCCTCAACCTGGACGGACGCGGATCTGGAGAAGCCGGTAAGGATCGAATCGCCGCATTTACAGTTCGATTACAACTTGAAAACTCCAATTTACGGGCGTTACGTAAGACTGGTGGCGGATAACTTGGCATCGGACGGCAGCACGCCCGACAACTATCATTTCATGCTGGGCGACATACAGATTGATCAAGTGTCGTTAAGCGCGAGCGGCTCATCCAATCTATCCGGCTGGGAGCCCTACCGGGCGATCGATGGGAATTCGGTCAGCCCATGGTCCAGCGCCGGTCATGGCAGTCCGGTTGCGACGGAATGGCTGGCCTTAGATACCGGGGATTCGAACATCATCACCGGCGCCAAATTAACGCCGCGCGCGAACTACAACTTCCCTGTCGACTTCAAATTCCAAACCAGTACGAACGGTACGACCTGGACGGACGTTCCGGGCGCTTCCTATACGTCATACCCCAACCCTGGCAGCGACACGAAGACATTTACGTTTAATAGTCCCGTCGCCGCGAGACATCTACGGCTATATGCCACGAAGCTGAGCGCCGACCCGTACGGCAATTATTACGCGCAGGTCGGCGAGTTCGTCGTCGATTACGAGCCGAAACGGATCGTTACGGCTTCCTCCAGTTTAACGGGGTGGGACGCCGCCAAGCTCGGAGACAGCCAAAATAATACTTTCTGGTCCGGCGCCAACCACGCCAGCGCGAATTCGGCAGAATGGGTGCAATTGGATATGGGCAGTGTGCAGAATTGGAGCGGATTAAAGGTGCAACCGCGACCCGGCCTCTGCTTCCCGGTCGATTTCTCCATTCAATATAGTACGAACGGAACGGCTTGGAGTACCGTACCCGGAGCTACGTACTGGCATTATTATCTTACTTCCCCGACGGAGATGCAGCATTTTCCGTTCCAAAGCATCGTATCGGCCAGATACTTCCGCATTAATGCCACGAAGCTTGCCACAGACGGCAGTGCGTATTACTTCCAGTTAGGCGAGGTTTACGCTTATAAGTAAGGTTTTGGAGTTTTATTCTAGAACGTATAGTGCGGCTTCTATTCGGATTTTTCCGGAAGGGGCCGTTCTTTCATTCTGAAAAAAAGAAGAACGGCCTGAACCATTATGGATTCAGACCGCTGACAATCATTTTAATATATATACCTTAAATGACTCTTTCTAATAAAGTAGACCTAATTACACTTGCTGTACCCGCAATTCGTACACGTCTTGCATCCCTCGACGTTGATCAGCGAAGCCGAGCCGCAGGACGGGCACAAGTCAGTCGAAGTGTGACCCGTCTTGCCATACCCGTAGGCAGGCGGCGCCGGGATGGCGGTCGCGGCGATCGCGCCCGCTGCGTTGCCGCCTCCGCCGGCGTCAATTATCTCCGACGCGGCTGCTTCCTCTGCGAGCATACCCGCGTGCAGCTCGAGCGCCTTGGCGACGGCGTCCGCGATCGATTCGACGCGGTTTGGCCCGAAGCCGACCGCGCCGGAGCCGCCGATGCCCTTGAGGTGCTTGACGAGCAGCTGCACCTTGTCGCCGTGGTCGCCGTACCGGAGGAACAGCGAGCAGACGCGGCCGAGCGCCTCGGCCATCGCGAACACGTCGGAGCCGGCCTTGCCCACGTTCAGGAAGATCTCGCCCGGCGTACCGTCGAGGTCGTTGACCGTGATATACGCCATGCCGAACGGCGTATTGAACTTGTACGTCGCGCCGCGCAGTATTTTCGGACGGCTCTTGTAGGCTTTGTCGGCCGGAGCCGATACGACCGGCACGGCCTGCGCTGCAGGCGCCGCCTGAGCAGCTGCCTCCGGCAATACGGCTTGCAAGGCTGCCACCGCTTCGGCGATCGGAGCGGCCTCGTCCTTGTTTTCCTCCTGCTTTTCTTCCTTCTTCTCGTCCTTCGTCGTACTCAGCACTTGCACGTCGCGGCTGCCGTCGCGGTAGATGGTGACGCCTTTGCAGCCCAGCTCGAATGCCAGCTCATACAGCTCTGCCGTCTCTTCGACCGTGAAGTCGGCAGGACAGTTCGCCGTCTTGGAGATCGAGCTGTCCACCCACCGCTGGATGGCGGCCTGCGCCCGGATATGGTCCTTCGCGGACAGGTCCATCGCGGTCACGAACCATGCCGGCAACTGCTCGCCCGGATGCGCGTCCTGCCACTCCTGCGCGATCGGCACGAGCTGCTTGTCGTAGCCGAGCCGGCTTTGCCGGTAGAACTCGAACGCGAAGTACGGCTCGATGCCCGTCGAAGTCCCGACCATCGTGCCCGTCGAGCCCGTCGGCGCCTGCGTCAGCACGGTGACGTTGCGAATGCCGCGCTCGCGCACCGCCGCCCCGACTTCGGGATATGTCTCGGTCATGTTTTTCATGAAGCCGCTTTGCAGGAACGGCTCCGCATCGAATGCCGGGAACGATCCTTTCTCCGATGCGATCTCCGTGGAAGCCAAATAAGCCTCCTTCGCCATGAAGCCGTACAGCTTGTCAAGGAATATCAAGCTCTCCGGGCTGCCATACCGGATCTCGAGCCGGATCATCAGCTCTGCTAGCCCCATCGTGCCGAGGCCGACGCGCCGCTCAAGCTTCTGGTTCGCCTCATTTTCCGCGAAATGGTACGGCGTCTTATCGATGACGTTGTCCAGGAAGCGCGTCGAATAACGGACGACCCGGCCCAGCTCATCCCAGGCGACGTCGTGCTTCGCTTCATCATAGAAGCGTGAGAGATTGACCGCCGACAGGTTGCAGACGCCCCAGGCCGGAAGTCCTTGTTCACCGCACGGATTCGTACAAATTATAGGATTAAAGTACCAGCTATTCGACATTTGATTGTAATATTCCATAAACACGACGCCCGGCTCGGCCGACTTCCAGGCGGACTCGATGATCGTGCGCCACACCTCGCGCGCGCGGACGGTGCGATAAGAAATGACCTGCTTGCCGAGCGACTTCCACTTGTCAAGGTCCCCGTCCCACAGCGCGTCGTATTCGGCATCGGACGTATCGGGAAACACGAGCTCCCAATCCAGATCCTCTTTGACCGCCTTCATGAAGCCGTTGCTCACGCATACCGACAGATTGGCATTCGTAACCTGCCCCATCGTCTGCTTGACCGTAATGAAGTCGACGACGTCCGGATGCCAGTCGTTCATCATCAGCATGAGCGCGCCGCGCCGGCTGCCGCCCTGTTCGATGAGTCCGGTCGTATAGCTGAACAAACCGCCCCAGGATACGGCGCCGCTCGACGAGCCGTTAACCCCGCGCACGATCGACCGGCGCGGGCGCAGCGACGACAGATTGATGCCCACGCCGCCGCCGCGCGACATGATCTCGGTCATCTCGGTCAGCGTCTCCATAATGCCGCCTCGGCTATCCTTGGGCGACGGGATCACGTAACAGTTGAACAGCGTCAGCTCGTCGCTGGCGCCGGCTCCCGCGGCGATCCGGCCGCCCGGCACGAGCTTCCAGTCGTCGAGCAGCCAGCGGAAGCGGTCGCGCCATATCTCCTGCCGCTCGGGCGCTTCGACCGACGCCATCGCGCCCGCCAGCCGGTCCCACATTTCCTCCGGCGACTGTTCGATCGTCAGGGTCAGCTTCTCCGGAGACGTCTCGACCAGATCGCCTCCGCGCGTCCGCACCGTCACCCTTTTGCCGTCACGCGCAATGACTTCTCCGACCTCCTTGGCCGGGAACTTCGGATCGTCCTTCGTCAGCGCCAGCACCGTGTCGCCAACCTTGACCGCATTCGTATCCGCGTTTTTCCATGCGTATCGATCGAGGAAAATTTTCTCGCTCAGACCTTCGAGACGACGGCCTGCGGCCTTGTCCGCCCCGCCATTGTTCAATTGGACGCTCACTTCGCCACTCTCCTCATAGGACACAATATATTGCGACGTTACCCCATTATACGCTACAAAATATAGATATTCGAGTGACCTTCCCGTGAATTGCGACAATTGTCCCACAAAATTCGGACGGCCGGCACAAGCTGCCGAACCCGCCCGAATTATGACGCAAGTTAGGTTATGAAATTGTCGCGCTTGCTCATACTAAAAGAATAGACCCCAGAGGAGGAGTAGCATCTGCGCCCCCCATTTTATCATCCGCACGGCTCCGAGGCCGAAGTAAAAACGACCGTCAGCATCGCTCCTTCGTTCGCGTCGACCGACGGCGCATCCCATACTGCCGCGCAGCAAAATGCCATACCGGCCGGCGGACGCCCCGTAAATGCCCCCGCTTCGCCCGACGAAGCCGCGCGCAACGCGCGCAAGCTGCATCCGCTCGTCGATCTGCACGTCGACCGCGCCGCCTTCGAGGAGCTCGAGCGCAGAGCCGACCGGGGCGGACCGTGGGACGACTGGTCGCTGTACAAGATGTCCTGGGAGGCCGAGGAAGCGCAGCTTGTGACGGACTTCCACGAGCTGCAGTGCATGCGGGTGCTGCCCGGCCTGACGCCCCTTCCGCATCAGGAGGACACGGCGCGGCGCGTCCTTCACGAGATGCGGGGCAGAGCGATTCTCGCGGACGAGGTCGGTCTCGGCAAGACGATCGAAGCCGGGCTCATTCTGAAGGAATACATGGTTCGGGGGCTTGTAAAACGGACGCTCATTCTCGTGCCCGCCTCCCTCGTGCTGCAGTGGGTTCGCGAGCTGAACGCCAAGTTCGGCATTCCGGCCATCGCCCAGAAAAAGGCGTACCACTGGAACAACGATGTCGTCGTCGCTTCGATCGACACGGCCAAGCGCGACCCGCACCGCGAGCTGCTGCTCGATACCGAATACGACATGCTCGTCATCGACGAGGCGCACAAGCTCAAGAACAAGAAGACCGGC
The DNA here is from genome assembly GCF_042649185.1 of Cohnella sp. GCM10012308. Lineage (NCBI taxonomy): Bacteria > Bacillati > Bacillota > Bacilli > Caryophanales > Paenibacillaceae > Cohnella > Cohnella sp. GCM10012308. Next base: position 18,383 of record NZ_JBHRYU010000051.1, on the reverse strand, counting down.
AACTACCAATTCGTCAGCGATATTCGCAAAAAGTATTGTCTGCTGCTGACGGCGACGCCGGTGCAGAACGATATGAACGAGCTCTACAATCTCATCACACTGCTCAAGCCGGGACAGCTCGGCGGCGAAGGAGACTTCTCCGCGAACTACGTGGCCGGCAAGCGCATCGCCAAAAACGAAGACAAGCTTCAGGAAGCGCTCGGCCAGGTCATGATCCGCAACCGCCGCACCGACGGCGGGGTCGAGTTCACGAAGCGCTTCGTCGCCAACGTCCCGCTCCGGCTGTCGCCCGAGGAGCAGGCGCTCTACGAGGCCGTCACTCGCTACGTCCGCGAGAATGCGACCGTCGAAGGCGTCGACATGTCCAGCATGCTCTCGCTCGTTACGCTGCAGCGCGAGGTTTGCTCAAGCCGGGACGCGGTGTTCCTGACGCTCATCAACCTTTTCAAAAAAACGCCGGAAGATTCGCCGCGCCGCCCGAAAATCTGGGAGCTCGTCGAGTTCATCCGTCAGGTCAAGGCGAATACGAAAGCCGAAGCGACCATAAAGCTGATCAACGAGATCGGCGACAAGGTCATCGTATTCACCGAATACCGCCAGACGCAGGAATACCTCCTCCGCTTTTTCCAGGAGCACGGACTGAACGCCGTGCCTTACCGCGGCGGGATGAACCGGGGCAAAAAGGACTGGATGATGGACCTGTTCCGCAGGCGCGCGCAGGTGATGGTGGCGACCGAGGCGGGCGGCGAAGGGATCAATTTGCAGTTCTGCCACCATATCATCAACTTCGACCTGCCGTGGAATCCGATGCGCGTCGAGCAGCGGATCGGCCGGGTGCACCGCCTCGGGCAGACCGAGGACGTGAAGATCTACAACCTCTGCACCTACGGGACGATCGAGGAGCATATCGTGCACCTGCTGCACGAGAAGATCAATATGTTCGAGACGGTCATCGGCGAACTCGACGAGATCGTGGAGCGCATGGAGCGTGAGGAATCGCTCGAGAAACGCCTCGCCAAAATGATGCTGGACGCCAAAGACGAAGGCGAGCTGCGCAACCGCATCGACGGCCTTGGCGAATCGCTGCTCCGTACCAAGGCGCAGGTAGAGAAGGAGGTCTAGCGCATGAACGCCAAGCAGGTGGAAAAGTTCGTCATGTCCTATCTCGAGGCGACGGGGTGCGACATTATCGAAAAAGCGAAAGGGAGCGTTACCGTCAGGCTGTCGCCGGAGGCGGACAAACGGCTGACGAACCGTCCCTACTACTGGGGCTTCGTAGAACGTACGGGGACCCCGCCCGAGACGCTGACGTTTTCCTGGCATTTCGGACAAGACGACGAGACCGGGGACGCCGATTCCGGCCCGGACGACGGCGAGCCGCAGGCTTCGGCTCCAGCTGCCGCGCTATCCCCTCTTGGCTTTGGCGTCGCGCCCGTCCGCGTGCTGCGCGAGGACTTGTACTTCGGATCGGGACGGCTGGCGCAGATCTTCGGCGCGGTTCGGGACGGGGGGCGCTGCGTCGCCATGTTCGAGGAGCCGCCGAGGGGACGGGCCGACCGGCTCGGCTCCAATCCGTACACGGCATGGCTCGGCGTCAATTTCAAGGTGGACTATGAATGCGACATGAAGCGCGAGGAAATGTACGGCTGGGGTATCTCGCTGGCCACCGGCTATATCGACGAGCGGTTTCTGGAAGGGCTGCGCGGACGGAAGTTGACGCCGAGGCTGCCGTCCAACGTGCACCTGCTGCCGAACGGGCTATCGCTCAAAAAGGCGATGACCCAGCTGGAGCAGGCGCTCGAGCGCAAGCTTAAGTCCGGCGATTTCGTCTGGGCGGCAGAAGCCGAGGACCGCAGACAGGACGAGCTGCGCCGGATCCGATCCTATTACGATCCGATGATCGGGCGGGCGGTGACCGACGAGGAAAAGGAGACGCTGTCGCAGCGCCTCGCCCAGCGGGAGTCCGAGATCGACTGGCAATACCGGCCGAGAGTGACGTTATCCGTCATGAACTGCGGACTGTTTCACTTGCCTGGCATTCATTAGCCCCGATGCGACAAAAATAGAAGCCCTTCCCGCTGCGCGGTCGGACAGCATCCGGCACCATCGGCGGCGCGGCTCCGTTACAATGAACGGACAAGCCCGAACATTCCAACGACCAAAGGTGATACGATGCGAAAAGCCAATCGGTCCGCCGCCGGCAGACCGCTGCTGCTCGTCCTTCTGCTGACCGTCTTGAGCGTCTTTGCTTCTTCCAGGTCGGCCGCGGCGCCCGTGCCCGCGGATACGACCGATCCGGCCCGATGCGCCGCAGCCATCGTCGCGCAGCTGTCCGGCCAGCCTGGCTTTGCAGCCTGGAAAACCGGCTCGTCCCGCATCGAGGCGCTCGGTCCCGGCACGCATGGCTGGCTCGCGACCGTTGTCGGTCCGAATGGTTCGCCGCTCGGTTACGTCGTCGTGTATGCAGCCGAAGACGGGACCTGCCGACTTGGCGAATACGGCCTTGGCCCCAAGCCGCTGTTCGATACGACGACGCTGCGCATGGCTCTGGCTACGGGCGGCTACATCCCGGCTGCGACTTCGAACGCTTTTCGCGCCGTCAAGCATTATATCCACCCCCTTGCGGCGGCCTGGGAAGTCAAGCTCGCCAAGGAGACGATCTGGCTGGATGCCAAATCCGCGGAGGTGCTGCCTGTCAATAACGAAGCCCAATGGCTGGCAGCCGCAGCGAGCGAGCCGTACATGCCGGAAGCCGCGGCGCCGGGCAAGCCCGGCGAGCTCCGTCTGCTGACTGCCGCCGAGACGTTCGATCCCTATGAAAGGCTGTCCTGGCTGCTCGGCGACAAGCCTTTCGCGCCTCAGCAGGATCGGTTGATCGCCCGCGTGAAGGCGAAGGACCGCCTCGTGTACGTCGCCGAGCCGCTCGGGGACAAGATGCTGTACGCGTTGTCCGTTGTCGGCTATCAGCGCTGGCAGAGCGGCCGGCTCGATCTCGCGCTCGACATGAGCGGTCAACGCTTCATTCCGCTCGATTCCTTGACCAAGATTAACAACGGCCTTTTTTATCGCTAATTTTCCGGATGCAAAAAGAGCCCGCCTCGCCCGGTCGTCAGACGCGAGCAGCTGGCTCTTCTTCTTTTTTGCGGTTTGCCCACCAGATCCGGATGCCGAGCGGCAGCAGCTGGCCGAACCAGCGAATCTGCCAGGGCTCGCGTTTTTTCTTGCGTCGCTCGCGCCGCTCGTCGGCAGGCAGGTTCAGATAGGCAACCGACTTTTCCGCGACATACTTGATGTAATCCGTCGTATCGCTCATCGGGCTTTCCTCCCTCGCGATGCTTGATGAGATCAGTTTGCCCGCTTGCAGCCGCATTTATCCTTCCGTTGCGTCGAGGGCCGCCAGATCCGCCGCGTTTAGCGCCCTGATCCGAACGGCGGAGGTTTTAAAATCCGGCATTTTGCAAAAAGGATCAAGCAGAGGATTCGTCGCCTTATTTACGTTTTGCACGCCGCCCCAGTGCATCGGGACGAACACGGTATCCTCCCGGATGTCGGCCGTCAGCCGGCTGCGCACAATCATGCTGCCCCTGCGCGATGCGACCCGCACGAGCTCGCCGTCGCCGACGCGGTAGCGCTCGGCGGTTCGCGGATGGATTTCCAAGACGTTCTCGAGCTCTCTTGCGAGCAGCTTCGGGCTCCGCCGCGTCTGGACTCCGGTCAAATAGTGGGACAGCATTCTGCCGTTCGTCAGCACGAGCGGGTAATCCTCGTCCGCCATCTCGCCCTGCTCGCCGTGGACCGCATTCGCAAATATGGCTTTTCCGTCCGGATGGGCGAATTTCCGCTCGAAAAGTCTCGCCGTTCCCGGACCTTCCGGATCGGGGCACGGCCAGTAGACGCCGCCTTCTCTCCTTATGCGTTCGTAGGTGATGCCATAATAATCCGCCGCTCCGCCTTTGCTCGCAAGGCGCAGCTCCTCGAAGATCTGTTCCGCCTCCGAATAAGGGAAGTACGCCCCCTTGCCCAGCCGAGCCGCAAGATCCGAAAGGATGCGCCAGTCGTGGCGCGCTTCTCCAGGCGCCGTACGGTCGCCGCCGCGCAGCAGCACGCGGCCTTCGAGATTCGTCAAAGTGCCTTCGTTTTCCAGGAATGCGGTCGCAGGCAGCACGAGATCGGCCATCAGCGCCGTCTCCGAGAGGAACAGGTCCGCTACGACCAGGAAGTCCAGGCGGCGCAAGCCTTCTTCGACGAAGTCCGCGTTCGGGTTCGAGACAACGGGATTCGAAGACATCACGAGCAGCGCTCGGATATCCCTCTTGTGGACGAGCTCCATCATCTCGTATGCGGAAACGCCTTTTCCCGGCAAATCCGCAGGATCGACGCCCCACACGCCGGCAACGTAAGCGCGATCCTCGGCGTTCTCGATGAGCCGATAACCGGGGAGCTGATCGGCCTTTTGACCGTGCTCCCTGCCGCCTTGTCCGTTGCCTTGCCCGGTCACGGCGCCGTATCCGCAGCCGGCCTTGCCGATCTTGCCGGTGGCGAGGATCAGGTTCAGGAACGCCCGGACGGCCATGTGACCGTCATGGTGCTGCTCGACGCCGCGCGCGGTAAAGATCATGCCGGTGGCCGCCCGGCCGAAAGCGCGCGCCGCCTGCCGGATATCCGCCTCGTCTACGCCGGTCAGCGCCGCGATATCGGCCAGCGCGAACGACGACACGTAAGACAGCGCGTCCTCGAAGCCGCTCGTGCGCGACGCGATGAACGAAGGGTCCGTCATATTTTCTTCGACGATGACCTTAAGGAGGCCGTTCGCGAGCGCCAGGTCCGTGCCGGGCTTCACCTTCAGATGAATATCGGCCATCTCGGCCGTCTTCGTCTTCCGCGGATCGATGACGATGATGCAGGCGCCGTTCTCCTTGGCCTTCGTGAAATAAGGCATCAGCGTCGGCTGGCAATCCGCGATGTTCGTGCCTGCCAGCACGATGCATTCCGTCTGCGTCACCTCGGACAGCGGATTGGTCAGCCCCCGGTCGAGGCCGAACGTCTTGACGCCCGCGGACGCGGCTGCCGACATGCAGAAGCGTCCGTTATAATCCACGTACCTCGTCTTTAGCGCCACGCGCGCGAATTTGCCCAGCGCGTAGGCGGACTCGTTGGTCAGCGAACCGCCCCCGTAGAGGCCGACGGCATCCGCCCCATGCTCGGCCTGAATGGCTGAAAACCGGTCCGCGACGACGTCAAGCGCCTCCTCCCAGGAGATCTCGCGGAATCCTCCGTCCGTCTTGAGCAGCGGCTTCAGCAGACGGTCCCGGCTCAGCGCGTGCTGGTAAGCGTTGATGCCTTTGATGCATAACCGCCCCTCGGAAGCGGCATTGGGCAGCCCTTCGATTTTGTACGTCGGCCGCCGATCCGTATGTTTTTCTTCAATGACCCGCATCTTGCACTGAACGCTGCAGAACGGGCATTGGGTATCGAAGCTTGCCTGCATGGCCTGCATAGGTAATCCCTCCTTATAGCTTTTAGCGCTGCGGGCGATGACCGGCACCGCCCGCTTCGGCAGAGAGCCGAGAGGCGGTCAGACGGCGCCGGAGGCGGCCGGATCCAGCATGGCCTCGCGCGCATCCACGTCGAGCAGCCGCTCGCGCGCGGCGGACAGACCCGTGCGTTCGAGCCACCGCCAGACCGGCTCGCCGTAATCCGCGTCCGCCCCGTACCAGCGCAGCAACGCTTCGGCCATCTCGAGCGCCGCTTCCGCGGAGGGCTCGACGGCAATCAGCTGCGCCTGCTTGACCGGCCGTTCCGCATGGCCGCCGGCGTACAGCTCCCAGCCGGCCGGCGCGCGGGCCAGGCCAAGGTCCCGGACGAGCAAGCCGACCGGTTCGGCGGCCAGGCCGGCCACTGCGGCATGCACCTGGCTGGGAAGGGCGGTAGCCGCGAGCCGTCCGCGCAGCCGATCGGCGACGCTCGCGGCGACGCCATCGCTGGCGACGCTTTTTCCGGGCGCTTCGCCGACATATACGACCAGCCGGCCGTCATTCGCGGCCTTGCCGGACTCGCCGGCGTAATATCGAAGCGCGCTTATGCAGACGACGCAGCCGTCGGGCGTCCGCCAACCCAGCGCGGCCATCGCCGCCGCGGGCGTACGCAAGCCTCTCTCAGCAAGCGCGAGCCGGAGCGCGCGATGGCCGAGCGGCGTACAGTCGCACAGCGCGGGATCCGGCGGCACGGACGATGCGGCGCCGGCCAGCGCCGCGCGAAGGATCGCCGCGACCGTACCGCTGCAGCCGCCGCACGAGCTCGATGCCTTCGTCCGCTCCCGGACGAGCTCGATCGTGTCCGAGCCATCCTCCGTCACCGAGCGGACGATCGCGCCTTTGCATACCCCGTTGCAGCCGCATACCGTGTCCGCATCCGCCATCGCCGCGACAGCCTTGTCGCCTGCGCCGCCGGCCTGCGCCCCGCTTGACTGCGTTCGCGCCAGCGCTTCGACCTTGGAGCGCCGTTTTAAATGGCCGAGCAGCGTCTGCCCTTCGTCCGTCTCCCCGTACAGAACGACGCCCGCAATACGCCCGTTTTCCGCAGTGACCCGCTTATACGTCCCGCGCAAGCCGTCGTAAGACTGCAGCACCGTATTCGCTTCCCCATCGCGCACGACGCCGGCGGAGAATACGTTGATGCCCGATACTTTTAATTGCGCATAGGGCATGCTCCCGGCATACGGCTCCGTCTTGACGCCGCAGACGACGCGCGCCAATACCTTGCCCTGTTCGTACAACGGCGCGACGAGCCCGTACGCAATCCCTCTGTGCTCGGCGCATTCCCCGACCGCGTAAACTTCCGGCACGTTCGTTTCCATATAATCATTCACGATGACGGCCCGATTCGTCTCGATGCCGCTCGCCTTCGCGAACGCGACGTTCGGACTGATGCCGACCGACAGGACGATCAGGTCGGCTTCCAGCTTCGAACCGTCCGAGAAAAGCAGCCCTTCCGCCCGTTTGCGGCCGAATATCCGCGTCGCCGTCTTCCCGAGCCTGAACCGCATGCCCTGTTCTTCGAGCGCCGCCCGCAGCAGATCGGCAGACATCCGGTCGAGCTGACGGTTCATCAGGTAAGGCGAGTTGTGGACGACGTCCACCTCCATCCCGAGATCCAGTAGGCCCCGCGCTGCCTCGAGACCGAGCAGACCGCCTCCAAGCACGGCAGCCTTGCGGTATTTGGCCGCGGTCTCCATGATGAGACGACAGTCCTCGATCGTCCGAAAAGCCGTTACGCCGGGCTTACCAGCGCCGGGAAGCGGCGGCACGAACGCCGACGAGCCCGTCGCAAGGATCAGCTTGTCGTATGCGATGCTAAGACCGGAGGCTGTCTCCACCCTGCGTTCATCCCTACGCACGCGGACGACCGTCTCCCCCGTCAGCAGACGGATGCCTTTCTCCGCATACCAGGACCAATCGTTCAAAACGATGTCTCGCAGCGCTGCGTCCCCCTGCAGCACTTTGGACAGCTGAATGCGATTGTAGTTCGGATTCGGCTCCTTGCCGATCACGGTAATGTCGAACAGGTCGGACGCCAATCCGAGAATTTCTTCAAGACAACGGATGCCGGCCATACCGTTTCCGACCAACACGAGCTTGGGCTTCGTCATGGATAGTCCAGTCTCCTTCCTGCGATGCGAGAAGCTTAAAAGAACATAAAAAACCCGTCCCCATATAGGGGCGGGCATCGTCGCCGGTTTCGGGCACGTCGTTGTGCCGCGAATTCTTCATTCATCATAGGTGGAGATAGAATTCATGTCAATATTCATAACCTAATTTTATAATATATCCATAATCGATGCACAAACCAGAGCAATATTTATTATTGTGTTATATATATTGACATATATTTTACGCCACCTGTATAATCCAAATTGGCTCACAATGACGTGACCGAAAGCATCCGATCGCCCGGTACAATGACGTACCGCGCACTGGGGTGTCACTTTCGCCATGGTCAAGGTGCGTCTTTTCGTTTTCCCCGCACTCGCCGTGGCGCGTGAACACGCCCGAACCATATGTGATCTTGTATATCATGGGAGGCGGATTCGAATGGAAATCGTAAAAGACAAAGGATTTTGGAAAAGCGGGCACAAGCCTTCCTTATTTAGCGCGTTTTTGTATTTCGACATGAGCTTCATGGTCTGGGTATTGATCGGACCGCTCGCGGTCATTATGATGAACGATTATCCGATGACGGCCATTCAAAAAGCGAACCTGGTGGCGCTCCCCGTTCTCGGCGGCTCCTTGCTTCGTCTCGTATTCGGCTTCCTGACCGACTACATCGGTCCCAAGCGCACAGGGCAATTCGGCCTGCTCGCGACGATGGTGCCGCTGGTGTGGGGATGGCAGTTCGTCGACTCGCTGAACCACCTTTATATCGTAGCGTTGCTGCTCGGATTCGCGGGCGCCTCGTTCGCCGCCGCGCTGCCGCTCGCAAGCAGATGGTATCCCCCTCAATATCAAGGCCTCGCGATGGGGATCGCAGGCGCGGGCAACAGCGGCACGGTATTTTCCACGCTGTTCGCCAATCGGCTGGCCACGCACTTCGGCGGCTGGGAGACCGTGTTCGGACTCGCGCTCATCCCGATCGGCATCGTGTTTGTCGTCTTCACGGCGCTTGCCAAGGAAAGTCCCGCTCAGCCCGCGCCCAAAAAGCTGTCCCAATATGCCGAAGTGCTCAAAAAGCGCGATACCTGGCTGTTTTGCCTCATGTACGGCGTCACGTTCGGCGGCTTCGTGGGACTGACGAATTACCTGACGATTTTCTTCAACGCCCAATACGGCCTGTCCGCCGTCCGAGCGGCCGACTTCACGACGATCTGTGTTATCGCGGGCAGCTTTTTCCGACCCGTGGGCGGATACTTGTCGGACAAAATCGGCGGCATCCGCATGCTGATCGTCTTATATGCGGCGGCCGGCCTTCTCTTCTTCACCATCTCTTCGCTGCCTCCGCTTGCCGTCGTCATCCCGCTCCTGTTCCTCGCGATGATGAGTCTCGGAACGGGCAACGGCGCCGTATTCCAGCTGATTCCGCAGCGATTCGGCGCAGATATCGGACTGCTCACCGGCATCGTAGGCGCGGCCGGCGGCTTCGGCGGCTACTTGCTGCCGCTGCTGCTCGGCAGCCTGTACGGCAAGACCGGCTCCTATACCCCCGGCTTTATCACGATGACCTCCATCGCGCTTGTTGCGCTCGTCGCGCTCTCTATCGTGCAAGGCGTCTGGAAGCGCACATGGCTGGGTACGGACGGCAGGGCGAAGCTCGAAGCAGAGGTCTAAGCCTTCGGCTCGCCGGCATTGGAGCCCATGAATGAGATCGTCCTTCCCGAGCCACGCTAACGGCAGAATCTTCGCCTCGGGCCGGAAGGAGACGAACAATCGAATGTTACCCTCTTATAAACGCCGCATCTGCGCAGCTTTAGTTTGCCTCTTGGCAGCCCACGGCCCGCTCCCGCTTCCCTCCGCCAGAGCGGACCAGGCGGAGGCGGGCCTCGCGCTGCCGTTCGCGGGCAGTCCGACGGCGAGGCATACGCTTCCCGCGGCGGACGTGTTGATCGACGCCGGACACGGCGGCATCGACGGCGGCACGCATGTCGGGAATATCCTGGAGAAGGACATCAACCTGGCCATCTCGCGCAAGCTTTATCTCATCTTGAAGAGCCGCGGCATGCATGCGGTGCTGAACCGCACCGGCGACTACGCGCTCAGCGACGACAATCGCTGGCTTCGCTCCTCGCGCCATCAGCGCGATCTGTCTCAGCGCAAGGGGCTTGCACGCGATATCGGCGCAGGCGTGTTCATCAGCGTCCACGTCAATTGGTCCAAGCGTAAATCGGTCCGCGGACCGGTCGTGCTGCACCGGCTCGATGCCGGAAGCGCGCTGCTCGCCTCGCTCATTCAGGACAGGCTGAACAAGCAGCAGAAAACGAACGTCCCGCCGCTCGCAGGCGATCAGTTTTATGTGCTAAAAAAAGCCGGTCCCCCGAGCGTCATCGTCGAGACCGGCTTTATCAGCAATCCAAGCGATTTGAATATGCTTACGACGCCGGCGGGCCAAACGGCCATCGCCACCGCGATCGCCGACGGTATCGCGGCTTACCGGCTCGTAGGACTCTCTACCGGCGTCTTCGAACCAGGCTCGGATTCTAAAGATGCAGAACCCGGCAGCTCCGCCCCAGGCATCAAGTAAGGCGAAGGCGGCGAGAGAAGCTCGGACAACTTGACGAACCGAACAGAGGCTTGGCGAAGGCTTGGCGCCGCTGCCGCAAGCTGTCCGGACGTAATGAGCCCCGGCGGGCCGACGTGGCCGATGACCACGGTGCGATCATGCTTTTGCGCGCGCGCCTTGAGCAGCAGCATTTGACCCGCAACATGCCTGTCCGTGTATACGTCGTCGAGAAATAAATCGTTCTGGAGCAAGGGCACGCCCATCTCGCGTGCAAGCTTCGGCACGACGGTTTTATAGGACGTGCGGCTGTCCAGGAAAAACAAGCCGTGTTCCTTGCATACCTGCAGCACGATTCGCATCACGCGTTCGTCGGCCGTCGCGCGCGAGCCCATATGATTGTTCATTCCGACAGCGTGCGGCACGTCGGCAATCGCCGCCTCGGTGCGCAGGCGGATCTCCTCGTCGGGCAAGGCGGTCATTATCGCTCTCGGCCCTAGCCAGCTTGCCTTGCCTCTGACCGGCTCCATCGGCAAATGCACGATTACCTCCCGCCCCGCGGCATGCGCCGCTTCAGCGTCCGCCTGCGAGGTCGGCAAGAACGGCATGACAGCCGCCGTGATCGGAATCGGCAGCCGCAGCATCTCGGCCGTCCCCTTCATCCGGTTGCCGAAGTCGTCGATGACGACCGCGACCACATGCTCCGTCGGCGCGTTCTGCCCGGCCGGCATGCCGGTCTCCGCCACGGCCTGCGCGGGCGTCGCGCTCAAGGCCATCAACGCCGCTGCCGCAAAGGCCGCCAGCCGAATGCCCCCTCTTTTCAGCAGACGCTTCTTCCATCGCCATCCTTTTTTCATCCCGCATCTCCTGCCTTTCTTCACCCCGTTGTTCGCTCGGCTGTCTCATTTTGCGTGGAAATTACAGCCATTATGCGCACAGGGACAAGAAAAGTCGGGCGACATCCGTTATAATGGGAAATTATCCGCACAAAAGGGGCTGCCAGTCATCGAAAAGCTAAAAACGAAAATCCGCCAGGAGGGCCGGGTGCTCGGCACTGACGTACTCAAAGTCGACGCCTTCCTCAATCATCAGGTCGACCCCGTTCTTATGGCCGATATCGGCGAGACTTTCGCCTCTTTATTTAAGGAAGCCGGCGTTACCAAGGTTCTAACGCTCGAATCTTCCGGCATCGCGCCGGCACTGATGACCGCGCTCGGCCTCCGGGTACCGCTCATCTTCGCCAAGAAGCGCAAATCGCTGACGCTCAAGGACGATCTGTGGACCGAGCGCTCGTTCTCTTTTACGAAGCAAGAGGAGAGCGAGGTATCCGTCTCCAGGCAGTTTCTCGCGCCGACCGATGTCGTGCTTATCATCGACGACTTCCTCGCGAACGGACAAGCTGCCCAGGCAATGGCAGGCATCGTGCTGAAGGCCGGCGCTACCGTGGCAGGCATCGGCATCGTCATCGAAAAGGCATTCCAGCCCGGACGGCAGCTGCTGCTTGACACCGGCTACCGCGTGGAATCGCTCGCCCGCATCGCGCGTCTATCCGAGGCAGGCATCGAATTCGAGGAATAAATCTTCCGCTAGGCGGATGAACAGGCCAACAGGGCGACCGACCCGTATACTGTACCATCTCAAGCGAAGGAGTTGGCAGATATGTCGGATTGCCCAAAATGCGTTAGCAAGACCGTATACGATCCGCCGCAAACGGTATACGAGGACTACTACCACCCGCAACACGTGGAGGTCGTGCAGACCGTCGAGGTCGTCCGGCGCCATCACTGCGTCCCCGTCTACCATCACGTCACCGTATGCACGACGAAGGACGTATACTCCGACGACTTCGAAGGCGGCTTCCGCGGGGCCGCCCGTTCCGCCGGCGCGTCGCGCCGCCGCTGATTCGGACGGCCAGCAACGCAAAGAGGGACGCAGCAGAATGTTGTGCTGCGTCCCTCTTTTTTTTGTTTGTGCGCGCACGGAAATCCGCGCAACGCTATGCCGATAAGCGCAACCGGGCGCTGCACGCCGGACTTTGGCGATAAGAGCAAATGGGCGCTAACGCCGGCTATTATGCCGCGCGCTTTTGCAATGATTTTGACGGATGCCAAATCTGGCTATCGGACCGCTTCAGAGATGCGCCAACACATTGACGAGTCTGCCGAACGGATCCCGTACGTAAAAGCGCCGCACGCCCCAGGGCTCGTCGACCGGCCCGTACGCGATGCCGAATCCCGCGCTCCGCATGCGCGAATGCGCCTCGTCGACGTCGTCGACCTCGACGGACAAGTCCGGCACGGGCGTGCCGGAGCCGCCCTCTGCCGCGAAGCTGATCTGCACCTGCATGTCGGCGTCGGACCCGTACGTCGCGATCCATCCGTGGTCCATCAGGACGTCGAGCCCGAGCGCTTCCCCGTAAAATCGCTTGGCCGCCGACAAATCGGGCGCACCGATGTTCGCCACAATCCGCTTTACCTTCATCTTCCGCCTCCTGCAGGCACGCGCGCCGCGCATCCCTATATTGTTAAGAGCTCTTTCACGCACAGATCTCCGCGTTCCCCCTCCACCATCCAAACACCATACGTCACTTCACCCGCTGCACCGCGCAACGATCGCGGATCGTCACACGCCGCGCAGCCATGCCGCCGCTGCTTCGACCTCGGTCCTCGACAGCTGGTGCCCCCCGTTTTCCCAATGGGTGTCCACCTTGGCCCCAGCCGCGCCGAGCGCCGCCGCCAGCTCTTCGCTCTCGGCCATCGTGCAGAGCGGATCGTTGCGGCCCGCCCCGATAAAGACAGGCACGCCTGCCAGGTCCGGAAGCGCGATGCCCCGGCGCGGCACCATCGGGTGGAACAGCACGGCCCCCTTCAGCGCGTCCTGGTGATGATACAGCAGACTGGCTGCAATATTGGCGCCGTTGGAATACCCGACCGCTATGACATTATGCCTGTCGAAGCCGTACTGAATCGCGCTTTCGTCGACAAAAGCGTTCAGTTCCGCCGTCCGCGCGATCAGATCCGCCTCGTCGAACACGCCTTCGGCGATGCGCCGGAAGAAACGGGCCATTCCGCGCTCGGATACGTTGCCCCTGACGCCAAGCAGCGCCGCTTCCGGGTTCAACATGCGGCCGACGCCGACCAGATCGCGCTCCGAGCCTCCCGTTCCGTGAAGCAGCAGCAGCGTAGGCGCATTCGGGCTAGTGCCCGGTTCAAAAATATGGATCATGGACATGGAATTCTCCTCCTTTTAAAATACGGGTCGTCATCGTCAGATCGGCTTCAATCCGGCCTCGATGCGTTCGCGCTTCGGCTCCAGGAACGGCGGCAGCGCGAGCCGCTCGCCTAGTTGATCCAGCGGCTCGTCCGTGTCGAAGCCAGGACCATCGGTCGCCAGCTCGAACAGGATGCCGTTCGGTTCTCTGAAGTAAAGCGACTTGAAATAAAAGCGGTCGACGTAACCCGAGTTGACGAGACCCGCCGACGAGATCTTCCCGATCCAGGCGCGCAGCTCCTCCTCGTCTTCCACGCGGAAGGCCACGTGATGCACCGCCCCGATGCCTTGGCGTTCCTGCTCCAGATCGTCGCGCTCCTCGAGGTGAATTTCCGAGCCGCTGCCGCCCTCGCCCGTCTCGAATACGACGATATCGGGCTGCCCTGCGACATCGGACGCATACTGCCCCTTCCTTCTATAGCCCATCAGCTCCGTCAACACCCGCTCGGTACGGTCCGCGCGGAGAACCGTAAGCTGCACCGGACCGAGTCCGGCGATGCCGAATTCGGCGGGCACCTCGCTCTTGTCCCACGGCTTGCCGCCGGCGACGCCGGTATCGTGCTCGTCGGATACGAGGATGAGCCGCTGACCTTCAGGATCGCGGAAGGCCAGCGTCAGCCGCCCGCCGCGCTCCACGATCTCGTCCTGATCGACCTCGAATTGCGTAAACCGATGCTGCCAATACGTCAACGCCGCATCGCCCGGCACGCGCAGCGAAGTCGCGGAGATGCTGCTCGTCCCCGGCCGGCTGCGCCATGCGGTAGGAAATTCGAAAAACGTAAGTTCCGTGCCCGGATTCCCTCGTTCGTCCCCGTAGAACAAGTGATAAACGGACGTATCGTCCTGGTTAACCGTCTTTTTGACCAGCCGCATCCCGAGCGTCTTCGTATAAAAGTCGACGTTGCCCGCAGCCGCGCCCGTGATTGCCGATACGTGATGAATGCCTTTGAGCTTAAGTTCCATCGTCTTCAACCCCCGAGTTTTAAAATGAGCAATCCTGCGTAACGCGGTTCAATCGAATGCCTGAGCCTCTATCGTCAACGTTCCTCTTCCGCAAGGACCGGACGCGGCTAGTCCGCCCCGCCCTTGCCGAGCAGCTTGAGCAAGCGGATCGCTTCCTGCTGCTCCTCTACGGTCAGGACATCCATCATGCCCTGAATCTTGCTCGCATGCCTCGGAAAGATCTCATCGAACAACGCCGTCCCTTTCTCCGTCAGCTCCGCGAACACGACACGGCGGTCCTCACGACTAAGCACCCGGCGGATCAACGCTTTGTCTTCCAGCTTGTCGATATTGTACGTCATCGTACCGCTCGTCAGCAGCATCTTGCCGGCAATCTGCTGAATCGGCGTCCTCCCCTTGGCGTACAGCACCTCCATGATGCCAAACTCCGAAGGACTGAGTCCTTGGTCGCGCATATCCCGCATCGCTTGGTCCATAAGGCTCCGGTGAGCCTTGGACAGTACGACGAACAGCTTCAGCGATATATTGTTATCCGATACGTTAGGATCCGACACGGTCGATCACTCCGATTCGTTTTATCTCAATGTCATTTATCTTAAATTAAAGATATCATGCGGATCGAACCTTGTCAACCCGACATATCCGCCACGAATGTCGCATAGATTGATTCAGACAAGCATATCTGGTAGTATATAAAAGAATAAATCAAGCCGTAAGTCAAATACCCCTTTCCGAATGGAAAGAGGTGGAGGTCGCATCAAGCGCCAACTTGACGGTCCCCGTTATTTGATTGCCCGGCTCACGAAAGCGAGGTGAACAACATGGCAAAGGACGTTCGCTGCGAAGTCAATTCCTGCCGCTTCTGGGCAGAAGAGAACCATTGCAGAGCGGAAAGCATTTTTGTCACGATGCACAGCCGCAAGGAGCCTTCCAAGTCCGAAGAGACGGACTGCGGTACGTTTGAAGTAAAGTAAGCCTATAAATGCTCTGGAGGAGAAGGAACTTCGCCGGTTCCTTCTTTTCTTTTTGAATTATAACAGGGCTGATAATGATTATCAAGCTTAATTAGAACATTTGGCCGAATTGCTTTAGAGCATTTCCAAAATCAACCCGGCCGTCTCCTCGATCGCCCGCTCCGTCACGTCGATAACGGGGCATTGCAGACGATCCATGATCCTTCCCGCGAACTCGATCTCCTGGCGAATCCGGTCCGGCGACGCGTAGTGCGCCTGACTCGGCAAGCCGAGCGCCTTAAGCCGTTCCGAACGAATGCGCGTGAGCCGCTCGGGATCCATCGTCAATCCGATCAACAGACGGTCCTTCCCCTTCATGAACAGTTCTTCCGGCGGCTTGACCTCGATCGTCAGCGGATAGTTGGCCGTTCGGATGCCTTTGTGCGCCAGATAGATGCTAAGGGGCGTCTTGGACGTCCGCGATACGCCGACGAGCACGACCTGCGCCTTGAGCAAGCCGCGAGGGTCCTTGCCGTCATCGTATTTGACGGCGAACTCGATTGCCTCGATCTTGCGGAAGTAAGATTCGTCCATCTCGTGCAGCAGCCCCGGCTGATACTTCGGCGCGTCGTTAAACGTGTCGATGAACGCCTGCATCATCGGTCCCATCACGTCGACTGCGCGAATGCCCAGCCTGAGCGCTTCCTCGCGCATCGTGTCCCGCAGCTCCGGCTGCACCAGCGTATAAGCGATGAGTACGCGCCTGCCGAGCGCTTCCTTCAATATGGCCTTTACCTCGTCCTCGCTCTTAATATGACCGAATCGCCTAATCACCGCCTTATCCGTCGCGAATTGACGCAGCGTCGCCCGCGCTACCGCTTCGGCTGTATCCCCGAGTGCATCCGAGCACACGAATATCGTATGCTCCGTATGGTCAGCCATCTCGTCTCCCCCATCCCTTGCCTTCTATGTAATCTCGGTCAGATCGACCAGCGCCTGCGTCATCGTCGTCTTGGACACGCGGCCTACGACCTCGAGCAGCATCCGACGGCCCGTGCCGTCGCCGCCCGCAGGCTGCACGACCGGCATTCCGCCGATCTGATGGTGAAGCAGCTTCTTCGCGGCATCCCAGAGCGAGTCCTCAGGCGTCACCGTGACGATCCTCGGAAAGCGGGTCATCACCATGCTCACCGGAATCGACGCGGCGTTAGGATTGCCCAGCGTCACCTTCAGCAGATCCTTAATGGTAACGAGACCCGCGAGATAGCCTTCGCTGTCCGTCACCGACAGAATGCCGGTATTTTCCACGAACAGCGAAATGACGGCATCGTTCACGCTGGCCGTCTCCTGGATGACGACCGGCCTGCTCATCATGTCCTTCACCTTCAGCGCGACCAGCCGATCCCTGGCCCTGCCGTCCGCAGACAGCTGGCGTCCGGGAAAATAACCGACCTTCGGCTTGGCGTCGATAACCCCGAGCATCACCAGCACAGATAAGTCCGACCGGATGGTCGGACGGCTGATGCCGAGCGATTCGGCGATCTGATCCCCGGTGATCGGGGCATGGCTGCGCACGCGCTCGATAATGGCAAGCTGTCTTGGCGTCAGTTCGATTGGTGCTCCCTCCCGGCTGTCCTAACTATTGCGAGAGCTTCTCCTCAAGGGGCATTCGCCCCCGCCGGACTCCGTCAGGACCTTTTTCGGAGAGAAGCTATAAATAGTGTACAGGATTGATTAATAGGCCGCAATATTGGGCGAAAGAGGCGCTTCCGCGTTGCGTACGGCCAAGTCGAGCAGCAGCGGCTTGCTGGGCAGATGATGGAGCGAGCGGATATGCCGGATCGTCCGCGTCTTCGCCCGCATGACGATCGAATGCGTCTCCGCGCGGTCGCCCGGCAAGTACCGCACGCCGCCCATGAATTCGCCCGGCGTCACGCCGGTCGCGGCAAAAATGACGTCTCCGGTGCCGACCATGTCGTCCATTGTCAGCACTTTCTCCGGATCCGCCAGTCCCATCTCGAGACAGCGGTCGTATTCGCGCCGGTCAGCCGGCATAAGCCGGCCCTGGATCTCGCCGCCCAGGCAGCGCAACGCAGCCGCGGCCAGCACGCCCTCCGGCGCGCCGCCAGAGCCGACGTACAGATCGATGCCCGCTTCGGGGAACGAAGGCGCGAGCGCGCCGGCAACGTCCCCGTCGGACAAGAACTTAATGCGCACGCCGACCTCGCGCAGCGTCCGCACGATCTCCGCATGCCGGTCGCGATCGAGCAGCATGACCGTCAGTTCCCGGACGGGTTTGCCCAGATGCTCGGCCGCCGTGTACAGCGTCTTCTCCAGCGGATCGGACAGGCTTACTTTGCCGGCAAGCTCAGGACCTACCGCCAGCTTTTCCATATACATGTCCGGCGCATGCAGCAAGCTGCCCTTGCCGGCCACGGCGATGACGGACATCGCGTTGTTCAGTCCGCGGGCCACGATCTCGGTACCCTCGAGCGGATCGACCGCAACGTCCACCTCGGGTCCCTGCGCGCTGCCGACGGCTTCGCCTATATATAGCATGGGGGCTTCGTCCATCTCCCCTTCGCCGATGACCACAGTCCCTCTTACCGATACCGAATCGAACATCGCGCGCATGGCCGACGTAGCCGCGCCGTCTGCGTGATGCTTGTCCCCTCTTCCCATCCACGGCGCGGATGCCAGTGCCGCCAGCTCCGTTACCCGTACGATCTCAAGCGCCAGCTCTCTCTCCATGTCTCCAGCCTCCGAAATTTTAATTAGTGTGTATTTTTTATATATAATATACTCTAATAAATAAATAGTGCAACATAAATAATGTGAAATAATAAATTAAACTTCTGAATTTTGTTACTACTTAGGTGAGTTAGAACTGAAACTGCCCGTGAATGGCGAGTGAGAGGGATTTGAGGACGGAAAGGTTTTGTTTGAGGAGCGTGGAGACGACGGAGCGAATGCGTGCAAACTGCGTTGCTC
>NZ_JBHRYU010000050.1:0-43064 GCF_042649185.1 Cohnella sp. GCM10012308 | reverse complement strand
AACCTACACACCTCTACAATAGGAGATTTTTTCATGCCTATCCACGAAAAAAGTAACACGAAATAGAAAATATAGTAATTTATTGATTAAAAATTTAATGCGTTAGTTTTAATGCAACACTAGTGACCGTACAGCCGCTATCGAGAGGAATGGCAGGCCAAATAGCCGAATTCGATTGAAGTAACGGATCGTGTGTCCGGAATAGCCGACTATTTGCGGTTCTTGGGTGGAATAACGGATTCTGTGTCCGAAAAAATCCAACTATTCGCCGTTCCCGGATCTCATGTCCAACTTAATGCCCTGCCCCGCCACGCAACGTCCCGCCACCCAACGTCCCGCCACCCAACGTTCCGCCACCTAACGTCCCGCCACCCAACGTTCCGCCACGCAACGTCCCGCCACCTAACGCCCATCAACTAACGCCCGCCACCCAACGCCCCGCCACTCAACGCTTCCCCACGGTTGACCCTATCAACTTAAATCGTTACGTTATATCTAACGTATTGGACGACTTTACGCGGCGGGAGATGATCGCATGTTTTTGCGCAGTCTGACGATGATGACCGGTGCAGGCGGGTCGGATCAGGAAGGCTACCCGTTCGATATACCGGCGATTCGCGGGCTTGCGTCGCTCGCATTCGAATCCAACGTGACCTTTTTTGTCGGAGAAAACGGGTCGGGCAAATCGACGCTTCTGGAAGCGATCGCTTACCAGTGCGGGTTCAACGAAGCGGGCGGCGGCAGAAACAACCAGTATGAGGTGGAGGCTTCCGGCTCGGCGCTCGGAGACGCGATTCGGCTGTCCTGGATGCCCAAGGTGACCAACGGCTTTTTCTTGCGTGCCGAGACGTTCTACCAGTTTGCCTCGCATCTGGATACGGTACCGGAGAGTTACAATGCCTATGGCGGAAGGTCGCTGCACCGGCAATCGCATGGCGAGGCTTTTCTGTCGTTGTTCAAGCACAGGTTCGGCAAAAGAGCGCTCTATTTGCTGGACGAGCCCGAGGCGGCGCTCTCTCCCGCCAGACAGTTGGCGCTTATGCGAGTCATTAAGGATCTGGAGAAGGACGCGCAGTTTATCGTCGCTACGCACTCGCCGATCCTGCTCGGCTATCCGGGAGCGCGTATCCTGAATTTCGACGAAGCGCCGATCCGGGAGATCCGGTACGAGGATACGCTTCACTATATCGTGACCATGCGTTTTTTGGACAACCGGCACAAGGTGCTGGACGAGCTGTTCGACGACGGGGAGAACGATCGATAGGGAGAGGAGAGGCAGCGCATGTCGTATGAAGTTCACGACCAGCTTCGCGTCACCGTGTTGAACGTGACGAAGGTACAGTACAAATCCAGGATCATTTTCGACTACGTCCAATCCTGTTATACCGTCTCTTATATTCAAAAGGGAGAAGTCATCACGACCCTCGAGGACAAGGAGTTCGTGGCCAAGACAGGCGATGTCATGATTCACCGGCCGCACAAACCGTTTAATGTCATCTCCCAAACAGACGGCGTGCATTACCTGTTTAACGTCGATATCAAGGTCAAGGGGGAACAAGACTTTTTCGACGTATTCCCGCTCGGCAAGGTGGTCAAGGTGCGCGATCCCGGCCTCTATGAAAAAAAGTTCGACGAGCTTCGAAGCCTGTGGCTGCAGGAGGACGACGACTTTCGAACCGTGCAGACCGGCTTTCTCGCCTTTTTCCTGCTGCATGAGATCCTGGAGAGCACGAAGCTCGGGGAACGGCGGTCCTCGCGGGACCCGATTATCACGGACCGCTTCAACAACGCGCTGCATTATATCGAGAACGGGCTCGAAGAAGACATCTCCCGCGAGGAGCTCGCCCAGATTTATCATATGAACCCGGTCTACTTCAGCCGCGCGTTCCAGAAAATCTACGGGATCACGCCCATGAAGATGCTGAAAAAGATGCGGCTGCAAAAAGCCAGGCAGATGCTCGAAAATACGGAGCACACAATCGACCATATCGCCCAGCAAAGCGGTCATTACGACGCGGCGCACTTCAGCCGGGCGTTTCAGAAGGCATTCGGACAATCGCCGACCGATTATCGCAAAAGTATCAAAATTACA
Source organism: Cohnella sp. GCM10012308 (assembly GCF_042649185.1). Lineage (NCBI taxonomy): Bacteria > Bacillati > Bacillota > Bacilli > Caryophanales > Paenibacillaceae > Cohnella > Cohnella sp. GCM10012308. The sequence continues at coordinate 40,972 of NZ_JBHRYU010000050.1, read as the reverse complement.
AGAAGAAGCATCGTCCCTACATGGCTCGATTATCAAATCTAAATTAACATGAACTTCAAGAACGCTTGCTGTAAGCGCCTGCAATCGCTGAGAGCAAGGGAATCTTGAAGTTTTTTGTTCTGCGGATCCAACCAAATCAGAGGGGGATTATCGTTGAGAATGAAATGGAAGCATGCAGGAGCGCTCATGTCTATAGCGCTAATCGTACAAGTGATGTCAGCTTGCTCGGGGTCTTCGAACAACGGGCCGAGCAGCGAATCGGCAAGCTCGCCGTCCGCATCCGCCGACACGTCCGCCAGCCCTTCTTCCTCGTCCTCGGCCGCAGCGCCGTCCTCATCGTCGGGCGAGCAGGTCACGCTCCGAATCATGGACTGGGCCGACAGCGAAAAGTCCTACCGCGAACAATTCATCAAAGACTTCGAAGCGAAATACCCGAACATCAAGATCGAATACACGCTGCTGACGGTCGACCAATTCCAAAATACGATCCTGACCGCCATCAAATCGGGCGACGCGCCCGACCTGTTCCCGATCCCCGCTACGATGAAGCTGAGTACGGCGGTGAAGGAAGGCTGGTACCAGCCGCTCGACGCCTATATCGACGACGCGTTCAAGAGCAGCTTCGTGGACGGGGCGTTCACCGAAGGCACGACGATGCTGGACGGCAAGATCTATTCGATTCCCGCGCTCACCGGCGTACCCAGCACGCTCGTCTTTTACAACAAGAAGCTCTTCCAGGAAGCCGGCCTCGACTCGAGCAATCCGCCTAAGACATATAGCGAATTCCGCGAGGCTGCTAAGAAAATCACCGCAGCCGGCAAAGGCAAGTACTACGGCATCATCGAAGGCGGCAAGCAGATCGGCCGCTGGAAGCTCGCCGCGACCGAATGGTCGGCGCTCGCCGGCAGCGGCTTCGCCTCCGAGTCGCCGGTCAGCCTGAAGGACGGACAGGCATCCTACGATTCCGAAGCGATGATCGGGGTGTTCGACCTGTTCAAGGGGCTGAAGCAGGACGGCAGCTATCACCCGAAGACGATGAGCCTCTCCGCGCCGGAAGCCCGCGCCCTGTTCGCCGAGGGACAGGCCGGATTCATCGTTCAGGGCGAATGGAACGTCGGCACCTGGACGAAGAACAATCCGGATCTCGACTTCGGCGTCATGGCTCCGCCGGTGCCGGACGCCGGCCAGAAGGGGTATCTGCCGCGCTCGACTTATGGGCCTTGGATCGGCATGTCCGCCGCCACCAAGCACCCGAAGGAAGCCGCGATCTACCTGAAGGAATATTTCAGCAAGGACTATCAATCCGTCCTCGTCCAGAACGGCGACCGCTTCTCGATTCTGAAGGACGTGAACGAGTCGGCCGCGGAAATCCCGCAGTTCAAGCAGTACTACGAGATCGTGCAGCAGTACTCGCGCCTCGTGCCGAGCGTCGCGGTGCGCAACCCCGGAGCTTCGGCCGTCATGGCTAGCTTCAAGGACCCGAAGCCGGGCCTCGGCGATATTCTCCAAGGCGTCGTCGCCGGATCGCTCAAGGATCCCGCGGCGCCGCTTGCGCAGCTGTCGGGCCAGATCGACAAGGCGCTGGATGCGGCGATCGAGCAGGCCAAGGCAGGGGGCGCGAAGGTCGAGCGCAGCGATTTCTCCTTCTCGAATTGGAGCATGGACAAGGATTTTTCAGCCGAAGACTATCAAGCGCTGAAGTGACGACCGCTCAGCAGATGTGGAGGACAACATGGGACGGACTGGAGAAACCAAGAAGTCGCGCCGGAAGACGCAGGCCTGGTGCTGGCTGTTTCTAACGCCCACGCTGCTGTTATTCCTGGCGTTCCAGGCCTGGCCGATCTTGGCCGGCATCTACTACGCCATGCTGGACTGGTCGGGTCTGACGTCGGACTCGACCTTCGTGGGCACGGATAACTTCGTTAGCGTGGCGAACGATTATTACTTCTGGAACGCGTTCAAAAACAGCTTCAAGTTCATGCTTGGCGTCGTGCCGCTTCACCTGATCGTACCGCTCATCCTCGCCGTCATCCTGAACCGCCCCGGGCTCAGGGGCGCGAGCTTCTATCGCACCTTGATTTTTCTGCCCGTCGTCACGACGACGTCGATCGTCGGGATTATCATGGTGTTCATCTGGGGCAGCGACGGCGCGGTGAACGGCGCGCTGCACGGCATCGGCCTGCTCGACGAACCGATCGACTGGCTGGGCGATCCGAGCTGGTCGATGTTCACGGTCGTCATCGTGTCGGTATGGAAAAACCTCGGCATCAACATGGTGTATTGGCTGGCCGGGCTGCAGAGCATCCCGAAGGAGCTCTACGAGGCGGCGGAGATGGACGGCGCGCGCGGTTCGAAGCTGTTCTTCCGCATCACCGTGCCGCTGCTCTTGCCCATAGGGGCGGTCATCCTGCTGCTGAACGTCGTCAACTCGCTGAAGGCGTTCGACCTGATCAAGACGATGACCAACGGAGGGCCGTTCTTCGCCACGGACGTCGTATCGACTTACATTTACCGCTATGCGTTCTCCAGCGAGATGGGGCTGCCGCAGCTCGGCTACGCCGCCGCCGCGGGCATCTTCTTCGCCGTCACGATCTGCGTGCTGGCCGTCGCGCAGAACGTGATCACCAAGCGGATAAAGGGGCGATCGTCGCTATGAGGCAGCTAAGAAAATCGCTATTTCACCTGATCATGGTCGCGTTCTGCTTCATTTGGATCTACCCGTTCCTGTGGATGCTGTCCGCCGCCTTCAAGACGGATGGAGAGTTTTTCTCGAACGGCCTCAAGCTGATACCGGACCGCTTCAAGCTGGATAACTTCAAGCGCGCCTGGGAAGGGGCGAACTTCGACACCTACTTCCTGAACAGCGTCGTCATCTCCGCAAGCACGATCCTCCTGGTTCTCTTCGCGACGGCGACCTGCGGCTACATCATGGGCAGGCATTCGTTCCGCGGCAAAAAGCTCGTGTTCGCGCTTCTGGTGGCCAGCTTGTTCGTGCCGATGGAATTCGCGATCATCCCGATCTTCGACCTGATCAAAAATCTCGGGCTCATGAACAATCTGCTCGGGGTCATCCTGGCGGAGGCGGGCGGCAACCATATCATTTTCATCCTGCTGTTCGCTACGTTTTTCCGCGAGATTCCGAACGAACTGGAGGAAGCGGCCGTCATGGACGGCAGCGGGTTCTTCCGGACGTTCGCGCAGGTCATGCTGCCGCTGGCCAAGCCGGTCGCCGGGAGCGTGACGATCATGCAGTTCATCTGGTCGTGGAACTCCTTCATGCTGCCGCTCATTCTAACGCTCAGCAAGCCCGACCTGCGTCCGCTCGCCGTCGGCCTCTATGCGCTCCAAGGCGAGAACGTCGTAGACTGGACCGGCATCGCGGCGGGCGGCGCGATCGCGATCCTCCCGATCGTCGTCATCTTCCTGCTGCTTCAGCGCTTCTTCGTAGACGGGGTCGCCGGAGCGGTCAAAGGCTAAAATCAGCAAAGGCAGGTACCGCATAATGAGAATTTTATATCTCGATCTTGACTCGCTACGTCCCGATCATCTGGGCTGCTACGGCTACCATCGCGACACGTCGCCGAACATCGACGCGATCGCGGGGGAAGGCGTGCGCTTTACGAATTACTATTGCTCCGACGCGCCTTGCTTGCCTTCGCGCTCGGCCTTGATGTCCGGCCGGTTCGGCATTCACAATGGCATCGTCGGACACGGCGGCACCGCGGCGGACATGCGCCGGGACGGCGAGACGCGCGGCTTCAACGACAGGCTCGCGATAGAGAGCCTGCCTGCCGTCCTGCGTCAAGCGGCGATGAAGACGGCGTCTATCAGCACGTTTTCGGAGCGGCACTCGGCCTGGACGTTCAACGCCGGCTTCAACGAAGTGTTCAACGTCGGCGGCAAGGGCGGGGAGTCGGCAGAGCAGGTGCTGCCGGTCGCGCTCAAGTGGCTGGAGGACAACGGAGCGCAGGACGATTGGTTCCTGCACCTGAACTTCTGGGATCCGCATACGCCGTACCGCGCGCCGGAGGACTACGGCAGCCCGTTCGCGGACGATCCGTTGCCGGACTGGCTGACCGAGGATGTATTCGAGCGTCATCTGGCGAAGAAGGGCCAGCACAGCATCGAGGATATGAACGCGCTCGCCAAGTCGCATTATTACCGTCATCCTCGGCACGGCAAACCGATCGAGAAGCGGGAGGACCTGCGGGAGATCCTCGACAACTACGACGCCGCGATCCGCTACATGGACGAGCATGTCGGCAGGGTGCTGGCCAAGCTCGGCAGTCTCGGCGTGCTGGAGGATACGGCCATCCTGATCAGCGCCGATCACGGGGAAAATATGGGCGAGCTCGGCATCTACTCCGAGCACGGGACTGCGGACCAGGCGACGTGCCGCATTCCGATGATCGTCCGCTGGCCGGGCGGCGCGCGGGGCGCTGTCGACGAGGGACTGCATTATCATCTCGACCTGGGACCGACGCTGGCCGGACTCCTCGGTATCCCGGGTGCGCCGTCTTGGGACGGAGAGAGCTACGCCAACGCAGTGCTGCAGGGCGAATCCGAAGGGCGCGAGTACCTCGTCGTCTCGCAGTGCGCGCACGTGTGCCAGCGCAGCGTCCGCTTCGGGGACTGGCTGTACATTCGCACCTATCACGACGGCCATCACGACTTCCCGCGGGAGATGCTGTTCGATCTGAAAAACGATCCGTTCGAGCAGCATAATCTGGCCGGAGAGCGCCGCGAGATTTGCAAGGAGGCCGTCTATCTGCTGAACGAGTGGCACGACGGCATGATGGCTTCAATGCCGCACGACACGGATCCGCTGTGGACGGTCATGCGCGAGGGCGGGCCGTATCATGCGAAGGATTATGCGAAGAAGTAGAGAGATGGAATCGCCAAGAAGCCGCCCGGATCGCCGGGCGGCTTAAAACATTTTGCCGCCAAGCGTTAGTGGCGGTACTTTCCCGTACGATTGCCTTTGCCGGACGAAACGCAAACGGATCCGGGCTGCCGAAAGGGGCAATTTGCGCTTTAAAAAGATTCATCCGGAAGACACGCTGAGCAACCATTATATCGTCTATACTTGGGGAAGCAGCGATTTCTCGCTAAGCGACTTTGATTTGCGAGAGCATTAAACCAACCGAAGACGCTCAGGATTGAATCGGATGAACGGCATCATGAACGGCAAACCGAGTGAATGGAGAGGAAGGCTTTTATGAGAAAAATCAATTCTTTCGCGGAAGCGGAAAGCTTCGCAGGGGAAGGGATCGAGGCGATCCTGCATGCGTCGCTCGTGTCCCCGGAAGCGGCCGGCATCGCATCGGCCGGCGATAAGCCGGAGAAGGAGGCATCCATTACCGCCTACGTTCGGGAAGGCCGGGAGACATCGGCGCATTATGTGCTAGACTGCCGCTCCGTCGACGGACAATCGTATTTACTTTGCGTTCATGTAGGAAACGGGCCATCGGTGCAGCACTTTAACGAGGACGATTGGCTGTCCTTTCAAGAAGCTTGCGAGGATGAAAAGATCGCGTTGCATGGCAAGCCGGTGCTGGCCTATACGTTTAAAGGTTTAGTGAGGGTGCTATAATGGCCGGATTCGCCATTTTGCTCGCCTTTAATTTGCTGGGATTGGTTGCTGAGCACGTATTGCATATGCCGATCCCGGGCAATGTCATCGGCCTTATTCTGTTCACTGCCGCCTTGTTTCTGCGTATCGTCAAGCTGGAGTGGGTGGAGCGCTCCGCCGAGCTGCTGACGCGGCATATGATGCTGTTCTTCGTGCCGTATATCGTCGGTACGATCGCCTTCCTGCCGGTGCTGAGGGAGAACGGGCTCGCGATTGTCGTCAGTCTCGTGGGCAGCACGTTGATCGTCATGCTGGCTGCCGGGAGCGTCGCCGCCCGGGTCGGCCGCAAGGCGTCGCCGGCGCCCGAGTCCGAGCAGGGAAAGGCGAGCGCCGGCTTATGAATTTGCAAGAGATCTATGAGCACCCTTTGTTCGGCGTGACGGTTACCGTCGGCGCTTATGTAATCGCCCTGAAGGTGCAGGGCAAGTGGAAGTCGATCCATCCGCTGTTCGTCTGCTCGGGCGCGATCATCGCGCTGCTGCTTATGCTTGATATTCCCTATGGCGATTACCGGGCAGGCGGCGATCTGATCACCTTCTTCCTGGGACCCGCGACCGTGGCGCTGGGCGTCCCGCTCTACAAGCAGCGGCACTTTCTGCGTCGTTACTTCGCCGCGATCCTATCCGGGGTTACGATCGGATCGGTGAGCGGCATCGCCGGCGCCGGGCTGCTCGTCTGGCTGATGGGCGGGACGCGGGAGCTTATGGCGACCATGATGCCCAAGTCCGTCTCCAGCGCGATCTCGGTCGAGATCGCCCGCCAGGCCGGCGGCATACCGGAGCTCGCCGCCGTTTTGACGGTCCTGACCGGACTGCTCGGCAGCATGGTGGGCCCCGCGCTGCTGCGCCGGGCGGGCATCTCCGGCGATATGCCGATCGGCGTCGCCATCGGCACCTCCTCCCACGGCATCGGCACCGGCCGCGTGATCCGTGATTCCGAGCTGCAGGGCAGCGTCAGCGGCGTGTCCATGGCGCTGGCCGGCATCGTGACGTCGCTGCTATTTATTCCGTTGTACAGCTGGTTCCATTAACGCGAACGGCGAGAACTGCCTTTGCGGCGGGCGCCGCGGCGGTCAGTCTCGTCGCTCGGATGGCCTCATCCTGCGCCGCACGCACAGCCTTATTCTTGGCGGTTCAGACGGCCTCATCCCCGGACCGCGCATCGGCCCCATCCGCCCGGCGCCCCGCCAGCGTCAGCACGACCTTCGTCCCGCGTCCGGGCTCGCTCTCCAGCCGGACGCCGCAGGGCTCGCCGTATCTGAGCCACAGCCGGTTGTGCACGTTGCGGACGCCGATATGGCCGCTCGCCTCCGCATTCTTGCTCGCGAGCGACGCCATCATGAGCGCCAAGCGATCCGGCTCGATGCCCACGCCGTTGTCCTCGACGGCGATCTCAAGCCGTCCGTCCGCGTTTTCCGCGGCGCAGATGAGCAGGACGCCGCCACGGCCGCGGGGCTCCAACCCGTGTCCGAGGGCATTCTCGACGATCGGCTGGACGATCATCCGCGGCACGACGATGTCCCGAAGCCCCTCCGGGCAGATGAGTCTGAACGTCAGCCTGCCGGGGAACCGGCCCTGGTGGATCTTGACGCAGGCTTCCGCGATTTTCAGCTCGTCCGCAAGACGCACCTCGTCTTTGCCCTTAATGCTGTAGCGCAGCATCGAGCTGAGCGCCGTCGTCATCTCGAAGATGTCCCGGTTCCCTCTGACGATGGCGATGCCTTTGATCGAATCCAACGTGTTGCTCAGGAAGTGCGGATTGATCTGGCTCTGCAGGTAGGCGTATTCGGCCCGCTGCTTCTCCAGATCCACCCGGTAAAGCTTCGACGTCGCGTCTACCAGCTGCCCCGTCAGATCGTTGATGCGCGTCATCATCGTGTTGAATTCGCTCGAGATGACCTCGATCTCCGCATAACCCTTCAGGTCAACTTTATCGTGGAGCACTTCCAGATTGCCGCCCTTCAGCCGCTTCATGAACCGCATGAGCCGGGTCAGCGGCCTTAAGATATTCACCATGAGCATCGCGTAAGGGACCGAGACGACCAGCAGCGTGACGGCTAGCAGCCAATAGCTGGTCTGGCGCAGACGCTCGAGCTCCTTCATCAGATTGTGGATCGGGACGGCCGTCACGATCTTGCCCGAGATCTCCGGCAGCGCGAACGTCTGAACGGCGTATTTCTTGCCGCCGATCTTCCGGACGGACGATTTGCCCGCTTCCGCTGTTTGTACCTTTTCGCCCTCATCGTCAATCCCCATACTGCCCAGCATGCGCTCCCATTCGCTGCCGTTCGCGTAGATGACGCCTTTGTCGTCCATCATGAAGAAATTCGTGCCCGCCAGCCGAGGATAACCCTCGAACGCCGAATGAATGGACTGGATGTCGAGGATAACCAGGATGTAGCCGATCTTCTCGCCGTAGAATTGGGTATCGTCCGAAGCGAAGATGTTCATGCCGAACAGCAGCTTGCCTTTATCGAGTACCTTGTCGGGCGGGCTATACCCGCGATAATGGACGGTGCCGTCCCCGTCCGCCGTCGCCATCAGCTCCTGAATATGCTGGGTTCGGCCCGCCAAAGACGTATACGAGCCTGAACGTCCGACCGCCACGATGTCGAGAATATCCTGGTTCGTATTTCGCGCGATGCTCATCAGGCTCTCGACCTTCTGCGACAGATCGTACAGCTTGAGCTTGTCGGTCTCGAGGAGGAACTTCTGAAGGGTCCCGTCGTAGCCGAGATTCATCATAAGCGCCGACACGTTGGCATAGTTGGCCGATACCCGTTGCTTGAGGATGGAGACGAGCTCCGTGTTGTATTCCGTGTTCTGGTCGATGATTGTCGCGCTGGACTGCTGGTAGACGCGCACGATGACGAAGGGGATGATGGCGACGATAAGGGCGCCGATCAGGAGCACCTGCGTGCGGATGGACAATCTGCCGAAGGACTTCATGACCGCTCCCGGTATTGTGTCGGCGTCATTTTACGGTATCTTTTGAAGATTCGGGTGAAATAGAAGTAGTCTTGGAATCCGCACTTTTCCCCTACCTGATAGATGGATAAATCGGTCTCCTCCAGCAGCTTGCAGGCGTATTCAATGCGCTGCCGCGAGATGTGCTCCACGATCGTCTCGCCGACCTCCCGCTTGAATAGCTGGCATAGATAATTCGGGCTTAAATAGAACTGCTCCGCCAGGCTTTGAATGGAGAGCTCCTGATTGAAGCGGTTGCGGATGTAGAGGACGATCTCCTTCACCTTCTTGTGGGAGATCCGGCTTTCCGCCGTTTCGACGCTCTCGGCGAACGAGTCGAGCGTCATCGTCGTCAGGTCGTCCACCATCGCCTCCGCGGTTCCGTACCGATAATAGAGCTGCTCGTAGCCTTCGAAAAAGCGTCCGCTCGGCCTGGAGCCCTCCCGCGGGAACAGATACAGCACCGACGTATAGAGCACGTACGCTTCCTTGATCGTGAAGGCGCCGTTGCGGAATCCCGCCTTGGCCGACTCCATGGCCGCGATGAAGCCCAGCCTGTCCTTGCGTTCGAGCGTCCTGGCGATCTCCCTGAGCTGCTCCTCGATCGGGCGTTCCGAGGCGGACGCCGGATAGATGCCGGGCCGCCCCGTCGCGAACATGCCGTAGGCCGCAAGCGAGGCAGCCTCGAGGGCTGCGTCCAGCTCCGCGACGTCCGAGAGGGATGGACCGACGCCAACGCCGAATTCGACAGACCGTCCGCCGCCGCTCATCCCCTGGAGGAATGCCGCCTTGCGGCGCTCCTCCATTAAATAACCGTGCCGCCTGCTGCTCATGGGAAACGACAGGCATACGCCCCCCGGCACGGCGGGCGGCGTATGCTGGCCCTGCACCACGACCGGGACGAGAGGCGTCCCAATCGATACCGGCATGCCGCTCTTGTCCAGGAGCCGGCCGATCCGGTCCAGATCGCCCGCGCAGACGGCCTCGTAGAGCTCGTAGGAATGGGCGGGCGTCGCCTTCTTTTCGCTCGATTCGAGATGCTGCGCGATCCGCGCGAGCATCCCGTGGATCTCGTCGATCTCGAAGGGCTTCAGGCAGTAGCCGAAGGTGCCGTAGTTGATCGCCTTTTGCGCGTATGCGAACTCCGCGTGTCCGCTGAGCACGACGAACAGCGTGTCCGGAGAGACGGCTTTGCCCCGCTGGATCAGCTCCAGGCCGTTCATTGCCGGCATCTTGATGTCGGTGAAGACAAGCGTCGGGCGCAGCGCCTCGATCAGCGCCAGCGCCGCCTGTCCGTCCTCGGCGTCCCCGATCACCTCGAAGCCGAACTTGCCCCAGTCCACCGCCGCTTTGATGCCTTCCACGATCCATGGTTCGTCGTCGGCGATTATTGCTGTATGCATGCTCATGCTAGCCCTCCCGAATCGCTTTTTGCTCCCGCTTAAGGTTCATCCTATCGGCTCCCGCCAGGCACGGGTATGGACGATCTTACGTTCGCTATGTCCGATCCTCCGAACCTGCCGTCCCCTGCGCCGTCACGTATGTAAAGTCCACATCTGCGGATTGAATCCTCTATACTCGGCCGCTTTTGCGCTCCTTATAATTTAGCATATAAAACGCTTACTTGGCGCCAAAGACAACATGGAAGGCGGGGAGACGGTTGGCCGATCCGACGACGGCCCGGGCTCCGAAGCGGAGATTGGGCAAGACGATGCTGCAATACAAGTACTTCTATTTAATGGTGCTGCCGATTCTGGTCTGGTACGCGCTGTTCAGCTACGGACCGATGTACGGCGTGACGCTGGCGTTCAAAACCTTTAATTACAGCAAGGGCATATTGGGCAGCCCCTGGACGGGATTAGACAACTTCAAGGAGCTCCTGACGGACCCCGAATTCCGCACGGCCTTCTTCAACACGATCATCATCAGCGTCACGAAGCTGATCGTTCACTTCCCGATGCCTATCATTCTGGCGATCGTCCTGTACGAATTTTCCCGCAACAAAGCCAGGCGCTTCTTCCAGACGATCCTTACGTTTCCCCACTTCATCTCGTGGGTCGTGCTCGCGGGGATTATCACGAACATCCTGAGCAAGGACGGCATCTACAACCAGATCGTGATGCTGTTCGGCGGCGAATCGAGCTCGCCTCTCGTGGACGAGGGCGCATTCAGGCCGATTCTGTACATCACCCACATCTGGCGCGAGATTGGCTGGGACTCGATCATCTATCTGGCGGCGCTGGCCGGGATCAACCCCGAGCTGTTCGAGGCGGCCGAGGTGGACGGCGCGAACCGGTTCCGCAGGCTGCTGAACATCGCGTGGCCCGGCATCAAGAGCACGGTGGCCGTACTGCTCATCCTGCATGTCGGTCAGATGCTGACGCAGGGAGCCAGCTTCGAGCAGATCTTCAACCTGTACAGCTCGCCGGTCTATTCCGTGGCGGATACGATCGATACGTACATCTACCGGACGTCCTTCACCGTCGGCGGAGACTTCGGCTATATGACCGCGGTCGGCGTCGTCAAGTCCGTCATCAGCCTCGTGCTGCTGTGGGCCGCCAATACGTTCGCCAAGCGAATGGGAGAGCAGGGGCTCTATTGATGAAAACAACAGCGAAGGAGGACCGCCCATGAGCGCCCTGGCAGCCGTGAAAAAGAAAAAGTGGAGTCCGTTCGATATCGGGGCGTTTATCGTCCTGGGACTGCTGACCGTCGTTACGTTCTTTCCGTTCTACAATGTCCTGATCGTCTCGGTCGCTAGATTCGATGCGATCAGCAAAAGCGACTTTTACATTTTGCCGCTCTCGTTCGACCTGTCGGCCTACAAACTGCTGGTCGAGGACACGAAGTTCTGGACGTCGTTCCTGAACTCCGTCATCGTCACCGTCGCCGGCGTCGCCTTCAGCATGGCGATCTCCGTGGCGGGCGCCTACGCCTTGTCCAAGCGGGGCATGCCGGGTCGCAATGCCATGCTGAGCCTGATCTTGTTCACGATGTTTTTCAACGGCGGTCTCATTCCCTTCTATCTGATCGTGAAGGACCTGGGTCTGGTCAACAATATCCTGGTCATGATTATCCCGGCCGGCTTGAATACGTTCTACCTGATCATCATGAAAAACTATTTCGCCGGCATCCCGGAAAGCCTGGAGGAGTCGGCCAAGCTGGACGGGGCGAACGATCTGTACATTCTCTACAAGATCATCCTGCCGATCTCCGCCCCGTTCATGGCGACCTTCGCGCTGTTCTACGCGGTAGAGCGGTGGAACGAATGGTGGTACGCGCTCATCTTCATCAGCGACGCCTCCAAGGCTCCGCTGCAGATCTACCTGCGGGAGACGCTGATCACGTCCAATTCCATGCTGAGCCTGATGGCGCAGACGCTCGCGGAGCAGCAGCAGTCGGCCAAGGTGTATACGCCGGCGCTTCAGATGGCGGCGATCGTCCTCTCAAGCGTACCGATCATCGCGGTCTATCCGTTTTTGCAGAAGCACTTCGACAAGGGCATTATGGTCGGCTCGATCAAAGGCTAAGGGGATAAGAAATTTTTTAATTATATTAAATGATTATCCTATAATGATCAAAGGGAGGATTCATAAACATGGTCAAAAAATTCACGGCAGTCGCATCGAGCCTGGCCCTGTCCGCGGCATTGCTCGCCGGATGCGGCGGCAACGACAACAACAATCAAGCGTCTTCGGCGGCACCGAGCGCCGGGTCGTCCGCGGGTGCCTCGGCGGCGGCCGACAATCCGTACAAGGACCCGATGGAGATCTCCGTCGCGTTCTGGGACGCGGACGCCGAGATCGCCAAGATTGCCAAGGACCCGATCTCTCAGGAAGTGCTGAAGAAGTTCAACGTCACTCTCAAGCCGGTCAACACGACCTGGGACGACTACGCGCAAAAAATTCAGATGTGGGCGGCTTCTGACCAGCTGCCGGACATCTTCGCCATCGATGCGATCGGCACGCAGTATCAACGCAAATGGGTCGAGCAGGGCGTCGTCAAAGCGCTGCCTGATCTGTCCAAATATCCGAATCTCGCCGCATACTTCGAAGCGCCGGATATCAAGGGATTGAGCGTAGACGGCAAGTATTATACGGTGCCGCGGAGAATGTTCCCGAGCGTCGACTGGAGCGCGCTCGACCGCGTCGTCCTCTACCGTTGGGACCTCGCCCAAAAAGCCGGCATCACGAAGGAGCCCGAGACTTGGGAGGAGTTCGAGGCGATGCTCGAAGCGATCACGAAGGCGGATTCGGAAGGCAAGCATATCGCCGGTCTGACGACGACGCAGACGAAGCTGCTCGGCGGCCTGTTCTGGCTGTACGGCAACCCGGTCGCCACGAGCGACGGCAGCGGCAGCGACTTCAAGTGGATCGAAGAGGACGGCAAGCTCATCCCGGCGGTATTCTCCAAGAAAGCGCTGCCTGCGCTGCAAAATATGCGGGCGATGTACGACAAAGGCCTGATCGATCCGGACATCGCGCTCGCCAAGGGTGCCGATTCCTACGATAAATTCGTGTCCGGCAAAGCGGCGGCCCTGCTGAGCGGCGGCGGATTCGTCAATTTTAACGGCGATATCTACGAGAAGCGATGGAAGACGGCCTATCCGGATACGGACATCACGCAGAGCGTTAAGGTGCTGAAGCCGCTCGTCGGCCCGGACGGCGAACGCACGCATGCGATCTTCAAGACGTACTGGTCGGAAAGCTACTTCAGCAGCAAGGTCGACGACAAGAAGATGGATCGCATCATGGCGCTGTACGACTATATTCTGTCTCCCGAAGGCAAGGATCTGTTGATCTACGGCAAGGAAGGCGTCGACTATAAGGTCGAGGGCGGCAAAAAGGTCATGATCGAAACGGGCTCGCTGAACGAGAAGTATCCGGCCCGCAACTTCCTGCGGCAGCTGGTCGCCTACGAGACGTCCGACAGCTACGACATGAACAACCCGCTGATCGCCAACGAGTCGATTCGCAAGGAAGGCGTCGACTACATCGACTGGGTTCTCAAAAACACGAAGGTGCCGGACTACGACATCCGTCTCACCTATATGTCCACGCCGACCAAGGATAAGTTCACCGTCCTCGACCAGGATGACCTGCTGAAGGTCATGCTGTCCAAAGAGCCGGTCGAGCAGGCGTGGAACGACATTCTGAAGAGCTACAAGGCCAAGGGCCTAGACAAGATGATCGAGGAAGTGAACGCGAAGGCCAAAGAAGAGGGCATTCAGTAATACCGTCTTGACCGCAGGGACTAAGCCCCATCGGGCTTGATCCGATTCGAACAGCTTCCGGGGTCCCGCTTGCGAGAGTAGGTCGTCCGGAGGCTGTTCGTCTCTATAGCACCGAATCCAAAGGAGGAATATTCATGAAAGCGCAACATTGGATGTACGGCTTCGTCATTCTTTTGGCATGTCTCTTCGTGAACGGAACGGCGCATGCGGACAACCAGACGTATTACGTAGACGCGACGGCGGGCAGCGACAGCAATACCGGGCTCTCGCAGACGGCCGCATGGAAGACGCTGGCCAAGGTAAATGCGACGACCTTCGGCCCGGGCGACAAGATTCTGCTGAAGGCAGGAGGGACGTGGACCGGCACGCTGCAGCCGCAAGGCTCGGGCGCGGCCGGCAACCGGATCGTGGTGGACCGGTACGGCACGGGCGCGGATCCGCGGATCGACGGCCAGGGGGCGAACGCGGTCGTGAGGCTTTACAATCAACAGTATTGGAGCATCGGCCATCTCGAGATCACGAACCAGACCGCGACGCAGGGAACGACGGCCCGCAGCGGCGTGCTCGTCGTCGGCGAGGACTATCAGGCGGGTTCGACGAGCGATATTGTCAACGTCGCCGTACTGCACGACATCCACCTGCACGACCTGTACATCCACGACGTCAACGGCTTGCATACCAAGTCGGTCAACGGCAGCGCAGGCATCAACGTCGTCGTGCGGGCCCGGTCCGACGGCTCGCCGAACCGCGTCACCAAGTTCGATCAGGTGCTGATCGAGAACAACAAGATCGAGCGCGTCACCCGCACCGGGATCATGGTCAACTCCGAATGGTACGACCGCGACCAGCAGGGCGGCGTTCGCAACGCGAACCGGCCGTGGACGCCGGCGACCGGCGTCGTCATCCGGGGCAACGAGGTGCTCCATGTCAGCGGCGACGGCATCGTCCCGCACGTATCGACCGGCGCGCTCGTCGAGCACAACCGGGTGGACGGTTACAACGAGGCGCAGGTCGATTACAACGCGGGCATGTGGACGTACAACGGCGACTATACGGTGTATCAGTACAACGAAGTATCCGGCGGCAAGACGATCAAGGACGGCATGTCCTTCGATTTCGACAACGGCACGAAGGGCCTCGTCTTCCAGTACAACTACAGCCACGACAACGAGGGCGGCACGGCGCTGATCTGCCAGAACGAGACGGGCGGCTCGGTGACGGACGGCATCTTCCGCTACAACATCAGCCAGAACGACAAGTATCAGATGATTACGGTGTGCAGCGGCGCGAATTACAGCAACATGCAGTTTTACAACAATGTCTTCTACGTCGGCAGCGGCCTCGCGAACAATCTGCTGGTGAACCAAGGCGGCAACGGCGGCGCCTCGTTCAAGAACAACATCTTCTACAATCTGGGCACGGGCGGCTATACGAAAAAGACGACCTGGACGTACGACGGCAACGTGTTCTACGGCAACAACGTGCCGACGACGGCCGTCATTCCCGACGCCTATATGCTCACGTCCAATCCGCTGTTCGTGAGCCCCGGGACCGGGACGGGAATCGGCGCGCTGGACGGCTACAAGCTGCAGGCCGCCTCGCCGGCGATCGACCGCGGGGTCGCGATCGCGGCCAACGGAGGCAAGGACTTTTGGGGCAATGCGCTCTACGTCCAGAAGCCCGATCGCGGCGCGTTCGAGCATCCGTCGGTCGTGAACGCGGCGGCTGGCAAGACGCCGACCTCGGGCAGCTTCGTCAATAATGCCGCCTATGCGACGGACGGCGCGACCGGGGACAAGAATTTGTACGCGGGACTGGATCAGGGATTGCAGTACCTGCAGCTCGACCTGGGCGCGAGCTACGCCGTGAACCGCCTGAAGCTGTGGCGCTTTTACGACAACCGGATCTACAGAGACGTCATCGTGCAGCTATCGACGACGGCCGACTTCTCCTCGGGCGTGACGACGGTGTTCAACAACGACGCGAACAACAGCGCCGGCAAGGGCGCGGGCACGGACGCCGAGTATGCCGAGACGGCGGCGGGCAAGGAGATCGTCTTCAATCCCGTGACGGCAAGGTACGTGCGGATCTGGTCGAACGGCAGCAGCGTCAACGCGTGGAATCACTACGTGGAGACGCAAGTGTACGGCGTTCCGCTCTAAGCGCGGGAATGAGAAGAACGGGCGCATGCCGCAGCGGTCGAATGAGCGGGCAAAGAACCTGATCGATGCAGGATGCGAAAATAAATAAGCGGCAGTCCAGGACGCGTTTTTCTCGTCTTGGGCTGCCGTTTATTTTGTCCTGCGGACTGACTTAGGATCGCCGGGCGCGGACATCCCCTCCGTCTACCAATTCGCCTGCCGCACGGGGAGGGGGTCTTGGTCCCGGATCATGCGCTGCACGAGCAGCTCCATCATCCGGCGGCGGAGCTCGCGGCTGTCCGGGTCATCGAACAGGTTGCGGTTCTCGCCCGGATCTTCCTGCAGATCGTACAGCTCGCCGTATGCCTCTCCGGCGAAAACGACGAGCTTGTAGCGCGGAGTGCGCAGGCACTTTGCGCTTATGCCGCGGTCATGGGCGTCATAGGCCGTCATGGCCGAGTTCCGAACGCCGGCCGAGCTTCCGCGGAGCGACGCCATGAGCGATACGCCCTGCAAGCCGGAGGCGCGTTCGAGACCGACGGCGTCCAGCAAGGTCGGCACGATGTCGACGTGCTCCATCAGCGCGGACACGCGTTGTCCGGGAACGATGCCCGGTCCGCGAACGATCATCGGAACGCGGGTCAGCCCTTCGTAAAACCAGGGCCCCTTGTACAGTAACCCGTGATCGCCGAGGAGCTCGCCGTGGTCGCTGGTGAACAGGACGAGCAGCTCCTCGTCCATGCCCTTCAGGCGCCAAGCCTGGCGGATGCGGCCGATCTGTTCGTCGACGAAGGTGATCATCGCGTAATAGTTGCGGATCAGCCGCCGCATCTGCGCTTCGGCGAGCGCGTGTTCCTCGCCTCCGCCGGGCCAATAGCCGCGCTTGCCTTTGCGCAACAGGTGCTCCGGACGCCGTCTCAAGTCGTCCGGACCGACGGCAGGCAGCGGCATATCGACGCCCTCGTACAGCTCCGCGTAGGCCTTCGGCGGATCGAACGGGTGATGCGGATCGACGAAGCTCGTCCAGAGGAACAGCGGCCGGTCAGCGTCGTGAGAGAGAATCGCCTCGATGCTCCGATCGGCTGTCCAGTACGTCTGGTGCAGCTCCGGCGGGAGCTCGCTCTCCCACACGTCGCCGTCCGCATCGGCGGAGGCATAGCGATCCCGTTCGAATCGTTCGGCGACGGCGGGCGCTTTCGCCCGCAGCCAATCCAGATATTCGCCGGTCGCGTTGTCCTCGGTCACGCGGCGCTCGTCGAAGCCGAAGTAAGTGCCGTCCGACGTCCGGCCCTTGTCGCGGAAGAGCGGATCCTCCGGCTCGTAGGAGAAGCCCGGCTTGCATTGCGGGCGAAAATGCATCTTTCCGATGCCGACCGTCCGGTAGCCTGCCGTCTTCAGAAGGTCGGCCAGCGTAATTTCGTCTTCCTTTAACGACAGCCCGATATTCCATGCGCCGTGAACGTGCGGATACCGGCCGGTGAAGATCGAGGCGCGCGAGGGCGTGCATACGGGGCTCGCGCAATAGGCGCCCTCGACGACGGCGCCTTCGGCAGCCAGCGCGTCAAGGGACGGCGTGCGCACGGCCGAATTTACGATACCCAGCGCATCCGCCCGCATCTGATCCGCGGTAATCAGCCAGATATGCGTCTTCTTTGCCATCCGATTTCCCTCCTCAGCGCGATCGCGCGACGCGAAACCCGCAGTTGCCGCCGGAGCTGTCCGGCGTATTCGAGCTGCGCGCGGCGACCCGATACCGGTTGCAATAAGAGCGGTGGCACAAGTAAGAACCGCCTCGCATCGACCGCTTGTCCGTCGGCTGGTCGAATCTTGGATTCGACGCGGCGGTAACCGTATGATAGGCAGGCGTGAACCAGTCCGCGCACCATTCCCACACATTGCCGGCCATATTGTAGAGGCCGTAGCCGTTCGGCTCGTAGGCATGCACGGGCGCGGTGCCCGCATAGCCGTCGCTCTCGCTGTTTTTCACCGGAAACTTGCCCTGCCAGATGTTGCAGCGATGCTCGCCGCCCTCCTTCAGCAAATCCCCCCAAGGATAAGTCTTGCGTGCGAGGCCGCCCCTGGCCGCATACTCCCACTCCGCTTCGGTCGGCAGCCGTCCGCCTGCCCAACTGCAGTAAGCGGCGGCGTCGTGCCAAGTCACATGAACGACCGGATGGTCCATCCGGCCTTCAATGCCGGAGTCCGGTCCTTCGGGCATGTCCCAGCGCGCGCCGTTCACGACGTACCACCAAGGCGTCGATTGCGGCACGATGCGGACATCCTGTCTGACGGCTTCGGAGACGAACAAGTGGAAAACGTAGGACCAGCCGAAGCGCTCCGCCTCGGTGACGTACCCCGAATCCTCGACGAACGCTTGGAATTGCGCGTTCGTCACCGCATGGGCCGACAGGTAAAAGCCGTCGACCTGAACGGAACGGGGCGGGCCTTCTCCGTCCGCGGGGAAGCCGTCGGCCGCATCCGTTCCCATCACGAACTCGCCGCCCGGAAGCCAAACCATATTCGCTTCAAGCTCGGGCCTTGGAGGCTTAACGCCGTCGATACTTGCGACGGATTCAAGCGAGGGGGCGGGTGAGCCGGCCATATCCGCTTGCACGGAAGCTCTGCGCGCAGCGCAGCAGGGAGGGACTTGTTCTTCCAAATGGGTTCGCTCCATTCGCTTGGGAATCAAAAATTGTCGGATAAGCCCCGGCTAACCGTAGAGCGCGATGCCAACCAATCCGGATAATAGGATTACGACAAACGGATGCTTGTGCAAATAAATCAGCGCGAACAAAGAGCCGGCGAATATGGCGAGCTGGCACCAGGTCCGCCAGTCCGGCGCCGCCGTCCACATGCCGGCATGCTGCGCGAACGATACGGCTGCGTACGCGATCAGTCCGACGACGACCGCCCGCAGACCGTAAAATGCCGCTGAAACCCGGCGATGATCGCGATAGCGGAGAAAAAGCTTGCCTGCCGCCAGAATCAGCGCGAACGAAGGCAGCACGACCGCGATCGCCGCCACGGCGGCCCCGAGCAAGCCGGCTTTTTGATAGCCGACGGCGACCGCGATGTTGGTGGCGATCGGACCGGGCGACATGCCCGCGACCGCTACGATGTCCGCGAGTTGTCCGGCCCCCATCCATTGATGGCGATTCAGGATCTCTTCCTGAATGAGCGGGATCATCGCGTAGCCGCCTCCGAAGGAGACGAGCCCGACGAGGAAGAACATGGCGAACAGGGGGATCAGCATGTCTAAAACCTCATTTGCTCAAATTATATCATGTAATCGAAAACAGGCTCTTTTTCCCTTCCCTTCGGTCGTTTGCCCGTGATCACGCGGAACTGTACCAGGAGGATGCCCGCGGTTGCGCCCAGCGCGACGACCCACAACGGATGGATGCCGGTAAAAAGCAAGAGCGCAGCCGCCGCGGCGAGCGCGCCGGAGGCGAAGTCCACGATGGAGGACCGGGCGATCTTGATCGCCGCGAAGGCGATGAGCGCGGCGACCGTGGCGCGTATGGCGGTAAAGGCCGCTTCGACCTTCGGATTGTCCTTGAATTGAACGTAGAAGATCGACAAGACGATCATGAGCGCGAAGGTCGGCAGACAGATGCCGAGCAGCGCGGCGATCGCGCCGGACACGCCGGCGATCCGGTAACCGATGAAGGCGGCCGAGTTCACGGCGACCGCGCCGGGCACGGTACCCGATACGGCGAATAAATCGGCGATTTCCTCTTCTTGCAGCCAGCGTTTATTTTCGACGACTTCGCGTTCGATCGCCGGTATCAGCGCATATCCGCCGCCGAACGTAAGGGGGCTCATTTTCAAGAATGCGAGGAAGAGCGAGAGATGAAGCTTTCTTTTATCGGTCATGGCGATGCCTCCCGTCTCCATTAGTATAACATCTTTATTCCAAAATGGTATTAAGTGTTCGATCTTCAGGCTATAATAAGTTTTTATGGCCCATATAAAAGATATACTTAAATTTATTTTGGAATTAAACCGGGCGGAAGACGGGGTATAGATCGTCCAGGGGCGTTTCGATATAATGAAAAGAATGATTGAAGCCGAACGTACAAGCGAGCGAGGAAGTGCCCGTCCATGAATCGCGAGAATCGCGTGCCCACGTCCAAAGAATTGATCTATCATCATATCGCCGAGCAGGGCTTCGTTTCCAAGGCCGAGCTGCTGGATCGCTTCCGGATTCCGAGCAGCACGCTTACGCGCACGCTCGAAGAGATGACCGCGGACCGGCTGATCCAGGCTTCGGGCCTTGGTCCGTCCAGCGGGGGCAGAAGGCCGATCGTGTACGAGACGAACCCGGCGTACGGGTATTTTTTCGGTCTTGAGATTTCCCGGTTCCATGCCTCGCTCGGCTTCTTCGACATCCGCATGAACCCGATGTCGTTCACGCGCTGGCGCATGGACGAAGCGATGACGCCGGACAAGCTGATCGCGCATGCGGAGAAAACGGTCAAGGCCATACTGTTTGATCATAAGATCGAGCCAAGCCAGGTAAAGGGGTTCGGCATCGGCGCCGTCGGACCGCTGGACCGCGAGCGCGGCGTCGTGCTTCGGCCGCTTCACTTCGCGGCGCCGGGCTGGCAGGACGTGCCGATCTGCCGAATGGCCGAGGAGGCGACCGGCTTCAAGTCGCGCCTCGAGAACGGCGCGAACGCAGCGCTCATGGGCGAGCGCTGGGCGCTCAGGCAGTCCAATCCGCAGCATCTGCTGTATATGCATGCGGGCGTGGGGCTGCGTTCCGCGATGATGTCCAACGGCCGCATCGTCCACGGCTCGATCGACTTGGAGGGCGCGGTCGGACAGATGATCATCCAGGCGGACGGCACGCGGCTGCACGACGGAGGGAACTTTGGCGCCCTGGAGGCTTACGCCTCCATACAGGCGCTGGAAAAGCAGGCGCAAGCGCAGGCCAAGCTCGGCCGCGGAGGCTGGACGGAGCTGCTGCGGCTCGCGCCGGAGATGATCCGCTACGAGGACTTGCTGCAGGCGCTCAGGCAGGAGCATCCGCCGGCGGTCGAGCTGTTCGAAGGCGCTGCCGTGTATCTGGGCATCGGCCTCGCCAACATGATCAACATGTTCCACCCGGAGACCGTCATTCTGGGCGGATCGCTCATCTACTCCGACGAGCGATTCTATAGAAAGGCCATCGATACAGCGCGTCAGAACGTCTATTACTTTCCCTCGTATCAGCCGGTCTTCACCAAAGGCGAGCTGCGCGAGGACGCCGTCGCCACCGGCGCGGCGCTCATGATGTGGAGAGGCTTGGAGATCTAGAGGGGCCGGTTCCTCAGGGAGCCGGCTTTTTTGCGCCAATTCGCGTCTTTATCCTAATCCAGTCCAGAAAAATACGAACGCAGTCCTGTCTGCTTGCCCGCCGATGGCGTTAGAATCGAAAGAAAACAGGTCGGTAACGGCGTTCAAGCAGAAGATAAATTCGATAAGGAATTTGAAAGCGCTTAAATTAAAATAACGGAGACCTTCTCGTTCTCCGCTTACATAGATTCCATTCCTCACGAAAGGGCGGGAACCCGTGACAACACTGATGGAAAAGATGAAAAGAGGCGAGCGATGGCGCGCCAAAGGCTGGCTGGCGCTGCTGCCGGCCGTGCTGGCGCTATTCGCTTACGGCGGCAGATCGGAGGCGCTGAGCGAATGGCAGTTGATGAAAACGGAAGGCTTCGAGGACGGCTATTGGAGCACGTCGGCGTCCGGTTCCGGCAGCGCGGTTTACGATACAAGCGTCAAATCGGAAGGGACGCGAAGCCTGCATCTGAACGGATCGGCCGTCAGCAGCAAAGCGTATGCGGAAAAGGCGATCGCGATCGCTTCGGGCCAATACCGGGTCAGCGTCGACGTATACCCTGTCTCGATCACGGGGGAGATGGTGGTGGCGTTTGCCAAGGATGCGGGCTTCACCGAGGAATTTTTTTATTTTATCGTCGATCAGAACCGAAAGTTCAAGGTGCGCTACTTCGACACGTCCGGCGGCATTCACGATACGACGACCTCGGGTACGCTGAACGCCAATCAATGGAACACGCTGGAACTGACGGTCAATTGGGTGGACGGCGTCATTACGCCCAAGCTGAACGGAACGGCATTGAGCGCCATAACGGCGACCGGCATCCGGCAAGGGGCGATCGTAAAAAGCCGGATCGGCGACTGGTGGGACGGAGGGAATTACGGCAATATCTACTTCGACAATCTGAAAATCACGACTTACGCGGATACGTCCAAGACGCCGCTTCAAAAGGCGGAAGCGGCCGCGGAGCTTTACCGGCAGCGGGCCCAGCAGCCGTCCAAGCTATGGTCGAGCGGCACGGTTCCCGGAACGGCCAAGGATAACTTGCTTGAGATGGGGCAGCGCTACGACCTGCTCGGCCTCAATTCCATCTACCTGCTCAACGGCAATGCAACGTTCAAGCAGGCTTACAACGACTACGTGTCGGCCGCCTACACGGACGGCGTCGGCATCCACGTCCGCAGCGGCGGCACCCGCTATTCCTTCACGACCGCATACGAAGGCACGCCTATCGTGCACAAATGGCTGCAGCCCGCCCCCAACGACGTAGTCATGCTGCAGCGGCCGGGCGACTACGCGGCGCTCTGGAACCGCGCTTATGCGGACCGCACGACGCAGAGCAACTACTGGGGCACGCATTACTGGATGCCGTATTCGTACTTCTGGGAAAATATCGTGGACTTGAACACCTACGCGTACCAATTGAATTTTAACGAGATGGGGGACAGCGGCGCGAGGTCCTTCGCCAACCTGTGGTTCCTGTACCAGTCGACCGGAGACGCGAAGTGGAAGGCGCAATTCGACAACATCCTGGATACGGCCTGGCGCGAACGAAGCGACCTGACGAATCTGATGCCGAACTACAACAGCGCGGGCGGGCGCAGCGGCCATCCGTTCGGCGACAGCTTCGACGTGTACGGTCTGGACGTCGGCGCGTTCGATCTCTATAACTTTTTGCTGAGCCTTTACGATCTGTACGGCGAGCAGAAGTATTACGACATCGTCAAGACGCAGGCGGACAGCTGGATCAAATACGGCTGGCAGAAGGACCCGATCGGGGGCGGCTGGTTCGGCCGTAACGGCTCGCCCGATTCGGGCAGCGCTTTTACCGCGCCGTGGCACTTCTTCGAATGGCAGGCCGGCGTCGTCATGGCGCGGCTGGCCGAAACGATGGGAGATTTGCGTTATCGTCAGTACGCGACGGACATCCTCGCTTATTTGCGCAACCAGAAATGGCGGATGGAGGACAAATCGATTCTGTTGTCCGCGCAGCTGGCTGGTTACCTGTACATGCAAACCCGAGACACGGCCTACTGGGACATCTACAACGAGTTCATCGATTATTTCGAGCATGCTTACGTCGCGAACGACTGGATCTACACGACCTCCTACATCGATACGTACGAGGGCGGCGGCGGACCGGACATCAACAATATCGGCAACGGCAGCACCCATTTCTGGACGGTGGGCATGTACATCCACAGCAAGCTCATGCAGGACGAGATGAAGTCGATGCTGGCGCCGAACCCGTTTCAGATGATGTATCCGGTCGCGGTCAATTCTCCGATTCTGCCTCCGGCCGACAAGTTCAGCGCGCTTACGATCACGGGCGCGAACAAAAATGTCATCCAGGCCACGCGAACCGAAACTTCCGCCCAAAACGTGTTCATCTCCGTCGGCGGCCTGGTGGCGAACGGCTATACGAACTTCGCGGTACAAGACGGCAGCAACGCGGCGCTGAGCTTCAGCTTGATCGACGTGAGCGGCTATTGGTACATCAAAGTACCGTCCACCACCGCTCAGATCATCAGGGTGACAGGTTCGGCGGATACGACGGCGCCTGGACAGACGACCGGGTTGGGCGTCGCGAACATCAGCGACACGAAGCTTGCGCTGAGCTGGACGGCGAGCACGGCGACCGACCTTCGCTATTACGAAGTGTACCGGGGGACGACCGGCGGCTTTACGCCGGGAGCGGGCAACCTGATCGCCATTCCGCAGTCGAACAAATGGCTGGATACGAATCTGCTGCCCGGCCAGACCTATTATTACAAGGTGCTGGCGGTAGATAAGGCGGGCAACAAGGGCGCCGTATCGAGTCAGGGAAGCGGCACGGCGACGACGGTGCAGACGGCGAAACTGATCGACGACATGAACAACTTTGCGAAAATGTACAGCCATACGGCGGGCCTGAGCTTCGATGCCACTTCTCCATCCGGCTTCGAAGACGATACGAGCCGACTGATGCGCACCGCGAATACCGCGGAGTCGATCGTTTACAACCAGAGCGGCATGGACAGCGTGAAGCTGTTCGCTTATTGGTCGGATACCGATACGACGATCAATCATTTCAAATTCTATATCTCGTCCACCGACAGCAATTATCGGGAGATTACGCCGCTGACGATCGAGGACAAGGGCGGGACGAAAAGAAGAATCGTATATACGCTGCCGGAGCTGCCGGCTGACACGAATTTCCTGAAGATCGTTTACGCGGAAGCCGACTCGCCAGTCGCTTATCCGCAATTGGGCCGAATCGAGATCGGCTACCGCACGGGAACGACGCAGACGGATTATGCGCTGAAGGATCCGTTGGACAACTCGACCCTGATGTACAGCATGGATGCGGGCCTGGATTTCGACTACAGCAGCGTTCCTTCTTTTGAAGGAGACCGAAGCAGGCTGAAGCGCAAGACGCTCAGCTTCAATACCGTGACTTATTACGCGAACAACATCAAAGGCTTCGAGATGAACGCCTATTGGTGGGAGGGAGATACGACAGTCACGCATTTCAAGTTTTACGGTTCGGCCGACGGCGTCGCCTTTAGCGAGATTACGCCGGTCATCGCGGATCTGGGCGGCACGTGGAAAAAGATCAAATATACGAAAAGCGGACTGACCAACGTCAACTTCCTGAAAATTGAATTCCGGGATATGGACTCGTATGCCTGGGCTTCGCAAATCGCAAACGTGGACCTGACGTACGGCGGCAAGATGCTCGTCGATAACCTCGACGACCTGAAATGGACGAAGAGCGCGACCAACACAATCATTCTGGATTCTTCCGCTTGGGCGAACTTTGGCGGCGACCGGAGCCGGGTGTCCCGCACGGCCAACGCGGCGGATCAACTGGTGTATCAGGTGACGGGGATGACCGGCTTCACGGTGCGCGCGCATTGGTGGGAATCGGACACGACGGTCGACCATTTCAAGTTCTACACCTCCGCGGACGGCGTCAATTATGCGCAAGTGACGCCCGCGGTCAGCGATCAAGGAGGCGTATGGAGAAGAGTGATGTACTTTAAATCCGGTCTTAGCGGTGTCAATTACCTGAAGATCGAATTCGCGGACACGGACACCGGGCAGATCTTCACGCCGCAGCTCGGCAGCGTCTGGATTTCCTATTAAGCGTTAAGCGCGGCGGTGTCGGGGATAAGGCGGCTTCTTCTCCGGGAGAAGCCGCTTTTGCCGTCATATCTCTATGAAAGGCGACAGCGTTCTGGGATAATAGATGAATCCGCTTGCAAAGTGAGGGATACCCAAGTGCAGGACATACTGGTGGTAGACGACGAGCCCCTCATTCGGCTGGGCCTGAAAAAAATTATCGATAATGCGCGCGCGGGCTTCCAGGTCCGGGGAGAAGCCGGGAACGGCAACGAAGGCCTGGAGAAGCTGGCCGCGCATCGGTTCCATACGGTCATTACGGACATCAAAATGCCGGGGATGAACGGCGTCGAATTCGTCAAATCCATTTTCAGCCGGCATCCCGGGGTTCGCGTCATCGTGCTCAGCGGCTATGCGGAATTCGAATTCGTGCGGGAGACGATGAAGTACGGCGCGGTGGATTATTTGCTGAAGCCGGTGGACAACCAGGATCTGCTCGATCTGCTGTCCGAGATCGGCCGGAAGCCGGGGGCCGCAGGCAGCGAGCCGGACGCATCAACCGCCCCTCCCGCCTCCAAGAACGATCCCGTCAGCCGCGCGAAAGCCTACATCGCGGAGCATTACCGGCACAATATTTCCTTGAACGAAATCGCGGGTATCGTGCATTTGAACGCGATCTACTTTTCGCAGCTGTTCAAGAAGGAAATGGGGGAAAACTTCTCCGGCTATCTGATCCGCTGCCGGATCGAGCAGGCGCAGCGGCTGCTGGAGGATCCGCACAACCGGATCGCCGAGATCTCGCTTGAGGTCGGATACGAGGATCCGAACTATTTCAGCCGGATCTTCAAACGCATGACCGGCCTGTCGCCGCAGGAGTATCGCGCGCAGCGCGGAGGCCGCAATGCGTAGACGGCAATGGAGGCGGCTGCGGCTCCGGTTCGGACGGGCCGTCAGCCTGAGCCGGCGCAGCCTGACGTTCAAGCTGATCGGCGGCTTCGTCGTGCTCATTTTTATTCCGATGCTGGCCATTATCCTGATCTCTTCCTACGTATACAACTACAATCAGAAATCCAACTATATCAGCTCGCTGAACGTGATGGTCAATCAGGCGGCGGATCAGCTGTCGATGTATATCAAGGACATGAAGTATTTGTCCGAAATTCCGCTGAACGATGCCGAGATTATGCAGGAGCTTCACGACAACGCCATCCTTAATACGAACTATTACTTCGATCTGCGTACGCAGGGCATTTTAATGAGCTTTATGGAATCGACGCTCTTTTACAAGAAAGAGATTTCTTCCGTGGTCATCTTCGACATGGCCGGCCGCAGCATCAACAAGCTGAGAGATACGGACATCAATCTGGACGCGGACTTCAATCCCGTCGGCGAGCGCTGGTATCCGGCCTTGATCGCGGCGGACGGCGAGAGCGTGCTGTTGCCCCGTCACCGGCTGAAGCTGGTCGGAGAGGAGCGCTTCATGGACGTCATCTCCGTCGGCAAGGCGCTGCGCGATTACAACGGCTCGTTCGAGCCGGTCGCCGGCATTTTAATCAGCCTGAAGGTCGAGGAGCTGGCCCCGTTGTTCCAGGCGCTGAACGTCGTGAATCGGCAGCGGACGATCGTGGTCGACGAGGAAGGACAATTCATCTACGATTCCGGCGGAGCCGCGGACCAAAGCAGCCTGATCGCTGCGCAGGTGCTGGACGACAGCGGGGAGGGTGCGGCCGATCAACTGACGATCAGGGGCGAGTCTTACGTTCGGACGAGAACGGCGGTGTCGGAGACCGACTGGTCGGTCATTTCCTTTTTTCCAAAAAAAGAGCTGAACGTCTCGAACACGACGACGACGATCTATGCGCTGCTGCTCATGTCGGGCTGCGTGCTGATCGCGCTGATCGTGTCCGTCTGGTTCGCGGTCCGGCTGACGCTGCCGATCAAGCGTCTCAGCGCGACCATGAAGCGGGTGCAGCAGGGCAATTTGCATATGAAGCTGCGCAAGGGCGACAAAAACGAAATTTTTCAGATCAGCCACGAGTTCAACAAAATGATCAAAAAAATCAACGGCCTGATCCGGATGCTGTTCGTCGCGCAGCTGAAGCAGAAGGAGGCGGAGCTGCACGCGCTCAAGCTGCAGATTCATCCGCATTTTCTGTTCAACACGCTGGAGTCGATCCACATGATGGCCGAGCTGAACGACGACGCGGACACGTCGCGGATGGCGCGCATGCTCGGGAAGTTTTACCGTTATTACATTACCGAGAACGCGGACGAGACCGTGTCGCTGAAGCAGGAGCTGGACCATCTGACCAGCTACGTCGAGCTGCAGAAAATCCGGTTCGGCAACCGCTTCGCATGGGAGGTGCAGTTCGACGAGCGGCTGTACGCTTGCGAGATTCTCAAATTCGTCTTCCAGCCGATCGTGGAAAACGCGATCGTACACGGCTTTGCCGATACGCCGGCAGGCGGACTGCTGAGCTTGTCGGGGACGGCGAACGGCCAGACGGCGCAGTTCCGGATTCGCGACAACGGCTGCGGAATGAATGCGCAGCAGCTTGCGGAGCTTCAGGCGAAGCTGGAGAGAGGCGCGGCGGCCATGCGGTCGGGCGCTGCATCGGCAGGTACGGCGATGGCGGCTGCGGGGACGATGGCAGCGGAGACGGGGAGTGCGGCAATGACAGCAAAAACAGAGACTGCGGCCCATGATCGGGATTTCCAGGCGGCGGAGGTCGGCGGACTCGGCATGGGGAACGTCAACGAGCGCCTCAAGCTCTACTACGGCGACGCCTATGGCCTAAGCGTGGAGAGCAAGGAAGGGGCGGGCACCTGCGTGACGCTGACCCTTCCGCTGCAGGCGAAGGACGGCGCGTTCGCGCTTGAGCTGCTGCGCAAGTAGACCGCCAGTGCGGTTGCCGACGGTTCAGGGAATTCGGCGGGCTGGTGAAGATAGGAACGGCGGACGTTCTTCGAAGGGGAGAGCTCTCTCTCTTTGGCGGTTGTGTCGGGAGAAAAACCTGCATTTGTACATCTATTTTCTACCGAACGACGACGCTAGATGAAATTGATGCAAAAGTGCAGTTCATTTAAAAGAATACGTCGGAATTCTCGCTAAATGAGGTAAATACATGATATTGCATCTTTTCGTTCTAAAATGCACGATTCGGGAGTAAGAGATGTATTTTTGCAGTTATATATCGGCTAGAGAGGAACGCAGGGGAGCGAAGCAGAGCGCAGGAGAGCGATGCAGAGCGCAGCACCGCCCGGACACGAAATATGTGCCAAAACAAAACCCAAAAAACCCAAAAAGGACCGTCAGGGCGAGCTCTGCCGGTTTTTCTTATGCATCCGGCGCGCCGGACAAAGGCCTTAATTCAATCCAGATAAACATAAATCGAGTCCATTATAAGAATCTTGCAAGCGCTTTACAATAATCTTGCGGCACAACAACTAGCGGGGGGACTTGAACAATGAAAAAAAGCAAAATCGTATCGCTCGCGCTCGCCATGACGCTGACCGGCTTGCTCGCGGGCTGCGGCGGCAGCAAGGACAACGCGCCGGGCGGCAGCGCAAGCGCGCCGGCCTCGTCCGGACAAGCGACCGGGCAGGCCTCCGGCTCGCCGGAGCAGCCGGCTATTACGGGCAAGCTTACCTTTCTGACGTGGGAAACGAATATCGTCGACACGAAGCTGAAGGATATGGCCGACCGGTTCATGGCGGATTATCCGGGCGTCGAGCTGAAGATCGAGGGCTTCACGGACAATCAGACGATCAAGATCAGAGCCGCGTCCAACAGCTTGCCGGACATCGTCAACGTGACGGATACGCACCTGAGCCGGGATCAGTGGTCCAAGTTTTTTGTGCCGCTCAACGACCTGCCCATCGCCGGCAAGCTGATCGGCATGGATTCGCTGGTCGCGCCGGACGGCAAAAACTATACGGTGCCGCGCGGTTTGATGCTGACGCCGGTCGTCTGGTACAACAAGGATATTTTCGCGGAGCTCGGACTGGAAGTGCCGAAGACGTACTCGGCGTTTCTGGAAGTGAGCCAGAAGATCAAGGACAGCGGCAAGTACATCCCATTGTCGTCCGGCGCCAAAGACGCGTGGCCGCTGGATCCGTACCAGCAGCTCGCTCCGATTATCGGCAACGATACGAACATCTACAACGCGTTCGCCGAGCAGGAGGAACCGTTCACCGCGGACAGCGGCTACGTCAAGAGCTTCGGCATTTTGAAGGATTTGGTGGACAAGGGCTATTTCGAAAAGGATCCGCTGTCCGTCGGGTTCGACGCCGCCTCCAACGATTTCGGCTCGGGCAAGTCGGCGATGATGCTGATGGGCACGTGGCTGTATCAGAATCTGAGCGAAAAAGGCGTGGACATGACCCACTTCGCGATCTTCCCGTTCCCGGTATCCGACACGCCCGCCGATACGACCATGCTGACGGCTTCGCCGGACCTGCCGATGGCGATCAACAAGAACACCAAGAGCATGGATGCGGCGCTCGCATTTCTGGACTGGTACTACAGCAAGTACGATTCGGAATTCATGACCTACAGCGGGATGCTCTCCCCGCTCAAGGATGCGGACAATTCCTCTATTCCGTGGGCCGGCTTCGTGAAGGACTATCGATTGAACATCGTGACGCTTGCGCCGCAGCAAGAAAAAGCGATCAAAGTATGGAACAACTCCGGCATCACGCTGTACAAATCGCTGCAGGAGCTGGTCGCCGGCAGAACGGTGGACCAGGTGGCCAAGGATCTGAACGGCAAATTCAAGAAAGCCGTCGCTTCGGCCAAATAATCGCAAAAGCCCCGGTCGGTCCGGAGGTCGGGAAAGCCTGCGCTGTCCCGCCCTCGGCTTGATCGGGAGGAGCAGGAGTGAGCCCGATGAGTTTGCAGATGAAAAAAAGGGTGTTCGTGTCGTCGTTTCTGCTCGTGCCGCTCGCCTTGTACGCCATGTTCGTCCTGTATCCGACGTTCAAGCTCTTCCAACTGAGCTTTACGGATTGGAACGGCCTGGACGGCGCGAGGTGGATCGGCTTGGACAACTACCGCGAGGTCGTGCAATCCAAGGAAGTGTGGGTGTCGCTGCGCAACAACCTGATCTACTTCCTGACCGGTCTCGTCGGCGTCGCGTTCTCGTTGTTCCTGGCGGTGCTGCTCACCGGCAAGCTCAGGTTTGCCAAGGGCTTCCGCTCGATCGTTTTCGCACCGTTTATTTTGAACGCCACCGCCGTTTCCTTTATGTTCGGCTTCCTGTACGAGACCGAATCGGGAGCGATCAATGTCGCCCTGCGCGCGCTCGGGCTCGGATTTTTGGAGCAGCGCTGGCTGAGCGACCCTTCCGTGGTCAATGTCTCGCTGGCGCTGATCGTCGTCTGGAAAACGGTCGGTTTCTATATGGTCATCCTGATCGCCGCCTTGCAATCGATACCCGACGATCTGTACGAAGCGGCCGTCATCGACGGCGCGGGAAAGTGGCAATCGTTCCGGTTCATCACGCTGCCGTGCATCAGCGATATCGTGAAGCTGTCGGTATTCCTGGTGTTCACCGGCAGCGTGCAGACGTTCGAGCAGCCGTTCCTGCTGACCGGACAGGGCGGTCCGGGATACGCGAGCATGACCTTTGCGCTGTACTCGGTGCACGAGGCGTTCCAGTTCAGCCGCTACGGGCTGGCTTCCGCAATGGCGGTCGTACTGATCGCGATCGTGCTGGTCGTGCAGCTGACGCAGCATATTCTAGTAAGGGAAAAGGGCGACAAGCATGAAGATTTTAAATAAAACGTTGATCTACGCCCTGATGGGGTTGGTGAGCCTGCTCTTTATCGCGCCGATTCTGATCGTTCTCTTCACCTCCTTCAAGTCCAACGAAGAGCTGCTGCTGAACCGGCCGTTCGCGTTGCCCGACAGCTTCCTGCACCTGTCCAATTACGCCTACTTCTTTCAGGTCGGCAACGTCGGTACGGCGTTCGGCAATTCCCTCGTGCTGATCGCGGTGAGCGTCGTCGGCAACATACTGCTCGGCTCGATGGTGGCTTATGTGCTGGGCCGATTCCGCTTCAAGGCCAAGCCGCTGATCTTGTTTGTGTATATGATCGCCCTGATCGTACCCGGCATCACGACCGAGGTCGCCAGATTCTCGCTGGTGAACCAGCTTGGCGTTTACGATACGCTGCTGGCGCCAACGCTGCTCTACGTGGGCACGGACATCATTCAAATTTACATGTTCCTGCAGTTTTCCCGGACGCTCCCCTACAGCCTGGACGAAGCCGCGATGATCGAAGGGGCTTCGTATTTTAAAATCTATTACCGCATTTTCCTCCCGCTGCTGGCGCCGGCGACCGCGACCGTGGCCATCCTGAAAATCATCGGCGTCTTTAACGATATGTACATTCCGTATTTGTACATGCCGTCCGCGCATTTGCGTACGGTGGCCACGCTGCTGATCGGATTCACCGGCGACCGGATGGTGCTGTGGAATTACATGTCGGCGGGCATTCTGGTCATTACCGTGCCTTCCGTGCTGGTCTATCTAATCTTTCAACGCTGGATCTTCTCCGGCATTGCGATGGGAGCGGTCAAATGAAGCGGCAGTCGTTAAACGAAGCGTGGCGGGTGAAAGCCTGCGAGCTGCATGTGGGAGCCGACGAGCTGGAGCGGGTGCTTCTGGACAATGACGGATGGCTGGCGGCAGATTTGCCGTGCGATGTCCGCATGCCGCTGATCCGCGAAGGGATTATCGAGGAGCCGTTGACCGCCAATCATTGCTTCGACAGCGAATGGGTGGAACGGCGATCGTGGTGGTTCAGAAAAAGCTTCCGCGTGGACGAAGCCGATCTGGCGGATGCTTGCGTGGCGGAGCTTGCGCTGGAATCGCTCGATTGCGAAGCGGACCTTTTTTTGAACGGCCGCCGTCTGGGGCATCACCGCAGCGCGTTCTATCCTTTTAGCCGCGATGTGAAGGCATGGCTGCGCGCCGGGGACAACGAGCTCGTCGTGCGCCTGACGACGGGCAGCGAGCTGCACAGCGAAGCCGATGTCGCCAAGCTGAAAAACACGATCGGCATGGAAGGCTTTAACGGCCGCGGAGAAGCGGGAAGAATTATGCTGCGCAAGCCGCAGTATGTGTTCGGCTGGGATTGGGGGCCTCGCTTGGCCAGCTGCGGCATCATGGGGAATGCGGCTTTGCGCTTCCACCGGCTTGCGGCGATTCGCTCGGTCGCGGTCGATACGCGCGTCGAAGGGAACGACGGCTGCGTTGCGGTCACGGTGGAAGCGGATCAGTTTCATTCTTATGCGACCCGCGAGGCTCGGTTCGAGATCGGTCTCTATGACGGGGAGGCGCTGATCGAGACGATGATTGCGGAAGTGCCGCTGGCTTCCGGCCTGAATTACATCCGGCTGGACGGACGGATTCCCGGGGTCAAGCTGTGGTGGCCGAGCGGCATGGGCGAGCAGCGGCTGTACGCCGTCCGGGTCGCCATGATCGTCGAGGATGAGCGGGCAGAGCACCCGCCGGTTGCGTTCGGCGTGCGGACGATCCGGTTGAACCAGGAGCGGATCGGCTGCGGGGCGGAGCGCAGATTCGCGATCGAGATCAACGGCGTCGCGTTATACGGCAAAGGCGCCAACTGGATTCCGCCGGATTCCATCTACGCGAGGGTCGGTCGCGCCGCATACGAGAAGCTGCTCGGCGAAGCCGCGCAAGCGAATTTTAACCTGATCCGCGTATGGGGCGGCGGGCGCTACGAGCCGGATTGTTTTTATGAGCTGTGCGACCGCTTGGGATTGTTGGTCTGGCAGGACTTTATGTTCGCCTGCGCCGGGTATCCGGATCGGCTGGCATGGTTCCGCGGCGAAGTGGAGCGGGAAATGGATTACCAGACGCGGCGGCTGCGCAACCATGCTTCGCTGGCTTTGTGGTGCGGCAGCAACGAAAACCATTGGGCTTTCGACGAGTGGTGGACCGGGGAAAAGCAGGCGGAATATTTCGGAGGCGCGTTCTGCTACAACTATATCGCGCCGGCCGTCGTGCGCAGGAATTGCCCGCATATTCCGTATTGGAACAGCTCGCCTTACGGCGGCGCGCACCCCAACGGCAGCGAGGCGGGGGACCGCCATCACTGGTTCGAATGCACGATGAACGAACAGATGGAGAAGCGGATCGCGCCGGAGGAATACGACAAGCTGAGCGGCAAATTCATCTCCGAATACGGCTATATCGGCCCGCCGGGCCTCGCGTCGATCCGTCAATACTTCGGATCGCACGCGCCGGACCGATCGTGCGCGATCTGGGACAACCATACGAACGTGCACGAGAAGAAAACGGTGCCGGCCGGCATTATCAAGCACTACGCAGATCCGGAAAAGCTGGACTTGGACGGCTATCTGCATTACGCGGGGCTGACGCAAGGGCTGATGCTGCAATATTCGCTGGAGGCGATCCGGCGGAAGGAGGATTGCTCGGGCAGCCTTTTCTGGATGTACAACGATTGCTGGGGAGAGGTCGGCTGGTCTATTGTCGATTACTATCACCGGCGGAAAATCGCTTATTATTTCGTGAAGCGGGCGTTTGCGCCGGTCCGGTTTATTTTGCGTGAAGCGGGCGGAGAAGTGGAGGTCACCGGCTGCAACGATACGGCAGCCGAGGTCGAGCTTCGTGTGGAATACGGCTATCGATCATTCGACGGGACCGTTAAAAACGCGGAAACGACAGCGGTCGTTTTAAAGCCGTTTTCCCGCTGTAAGGCTCTTCGTTTCCCCAAAGGCGCGTTCGACAATCTGGCAGGCGTCCGCTACGTTCTTCCGCTGTCAACGGAGATCGCCGAGCCGGCTTGGCTGCGGACGAATACGTACAGGGAAATGCGGCTGCCGATGCCAAGGTTAAGGCTCGCACCGGTCTCGACGGAAAACGGACAATGGACAGTGGAGGTCTCGACGGACGTATTCGCGCACGCGGTTCATTTCGATTTTGGCCCTGGGAACGATGCGGTCCCGTCCGACAATTATTTTGATTTGCTGCCCGGACAGCGGAGAATCGTGAAGATTGCCGGCCTGGACCCGCTTCTCCATGCGCAAGTGTCGGTGCGGTCGGGGTTGGAGCGATGAGCGGCATG
This sequence comes from Cohnella sp. GCM10012308, assembly GCF_042649185.1. Taxonomy (NCBI): domain Bacteria; kingdom Bacillati; phylum Bacillota; class Bacilli; order Caryophanales; family Paenibacillaceae; genus Cohnella; species Cohnella sp. GCM10012308. The sequence goes on along the minus strand of NZ_JBHRYU010000050.1, from coordinate 6,450 downwards.
AAGAACGGGAAGAACGAGACGAACGAGACGAACGAGACGAACGAGACGAACGAGACGAACGAGACGAACGAGACGAACGAGACGAACGAAACGAACGAAACAAACGAGACGAACGAAACAAACGAGACGAACGAAACGAACGAAACAAACGAAACAATCGAAACAAACGAAACAATCGACATGAACCTGAATCGGCCGGTCGGCCTTGCGGTCGGACCATTGACGGAGACGGGAGCCGTTCGCTCGAATACGCCCTTGTTCCGCTGGACGATCGAAGGCAGCCGCGAAGAGCGCGCTTTTCGGCTTCTGGTGGCATCGCGCCCCAAGCTGCTGCTGCCGGGAGCGGCCGACCTATGGGATACTGGCATCGTCATGCAGTGGGGCGACCCGGACAAATGCGCGCGCGGCAAAGTGCGGTATGCGGGGCCGGCGCTGCTGGCCGGGCTTACCTACTATTGGAAGGTGCAGATCGGGAACGGCGAGGCGGAGATGTCCGCCTTCTCCGAAGCTGCCGCGTTCCAGATGACGGACGATCTGCCCGATGCGAAAACGGCGGCTGCGCGCCGGGTGTTCGGCGAAAGCAACGAAGCGATCTACCGGACCACGCTGGACAGTCTTTATAGCCGAACGACGCCCGACGGGTACGTGCCGACTTCCGTCACCGGCGCTTATCCGGGACAATTCGTGAGAGACACCGCCGCGCATCTGTTCGCTTTGCTCGTACTGCCGGATTTCTCCGAAGCGCGCAAAGTGCTCGTGTCGCTGCTGGACCGGATCGACTCCTTGGGGGTAGAGCGGGCGCCGCAGATTTTGTTCACGGACGGAAGTCCGCCGGTCATGCTTGACCAACCGGACGGCCATTATCAGCTTTTGATGGCCTGGGCGGATTATGTGCAGCTGGCGGATGACAGGGAGACGGAACGCAAGTATTACCCGCTCATACGCGGATTCGCTCTTTATTACTTGAAGGCGCCGTATTTTGATCCGGAGCTGAACCTGCTCTGGAACCCGGCCTACGAGCATGCCCGCGAGAACGTGCATATGAGCGTGTACGATCTGATCACCAATCAGTTTGCCGTGCAGGCGTTGACCAAGGTTGCGGGCGTTGCCCGGCGGCTGGCGGACCGCGATACGGCTTCGGCGCTGGAGGCGCATGCGGCGGCGCTGCAGACGGGAATTGACGGGCGATTGTCGGCGGTTGACGAGGAGCGTCGCTCCGTTTTTGGAGAGCTGCGCGGCCGGGACGGCGCGGATCGGCTGCTGCAAGGCTATTCCTTCGTGAATCTGGCGCCGATTCCGGCCGCCGTGCCGGGCGCAGGGGTGAAGATGCGCAATACGTTGCAGGCCTATGAACGCCGAGGCTCGTTTATGTGGGGCGAATTCCGCATGCTTCATACTTACATCACGCCGAATACGGCGAATGCCGGCGCGCAGGTCATCGGCAAAGGGTTGGCGTGGGCTTGTTATTTCTATGCCGCGAGCGGCGATTGGAATCGGCTGTCCCTCTTGCAAGAATGGTTGGAAACGTACAACACGGCTCCGCTGTTCGGGGAAGCGTTCAACTTCCTTCCGTTTTCCCGCGGAGAAGCCTACATCCAGGACGGAGGCAACCAGGAGCAGGCAAGCTGGTTCATCTGGGCGCAAGCGCAGATTCGCAGGCTGGCAACAGATTAAGGAAGGACGCTTAAACGGCCTTGGGGGCTGTTTTGGCGTCCTTTTTGTTGCTAGATCAGCAATTAAAAATTTGGCGGCGATTCGTAACAGGTAAACGCGTCTTCAGTGCCAGGGAGTTTTGATGTATTGCGGATCGAAAAACCTGCATTCGTACATGTATTTTCTACCGACTCGCAACACGTGATCAAATGCCTGCAAATGTGCAGGTAAATTTAAAGCACAAGCCGGAAATGGGGCTCAGGGAGGAAAATACCTGCGGATCTGCATCTTTTCTTCTCGAAAGGATAGCGATCGGCGAAAAAAGATGTATATTTGCAGGCATTACGGCGACAGGACAACGCGGGCGTGCATCACGAAGGATAACGAATGAGCGTAATATAGGTAATGACCTGGTCGGTATTGTTCCGGTAGGCGTGCGGCTGATCTGCAGAAAAGCGCACGGCGTTGCCCGCGCCGATGGCGTACGTCTCGCCGCCGACCTCGACGTCGAGCGAGCCCTCCGTCACGACGATGTACTCCTCGACCTCTTCGTTGTGCGGTTCCGATTCGTGGCTGCACCCCGGATCCATGCGGACCGCGTAAATCTCGAAGCCTTTGCGCTGGTCGTAGGGAAACATCGGGAACGAGCGGTAAGCGCCGTCCTCCTCTAAAAAAGGCTCGATCTCGCCAATATCGACGACCGTGACTTCTGCTTTCGTCTCTTCGATGAGCGACGTAAACGAAATTTTCAGTCCGTTGACGATTTTCCACAGCACGGAGATCGTCGGATTGGAGTCGCCCCGCTCGATCTGGCCGATCATCGCCTTGCTGACGCCCGTCAGCTCGGCCACCTGATCCAGGCTGAGGCCGCGCGATTTGCGCACGGCTTGCAGGTTCTTGCCGACTTTCTTATGAATCGCGTCCATCGTATCCACCTAAGTCCATTTATTTTCTCTCCATTATACCGGACGCATGACGAATATAAACCCTATATAATTTTATTGTACAATATATAATACGAATGTATAATATGTTGTACAAAGCGAATTTTACTCGATACGAGGGTGATGACCATGCGGGAGAAAACGATGCTTGGCCTGGTAAAAGCGAACCGGGGGCCGGGCGCGGCGCTGTTGGAGGTTCCTGTGCCCGTCCCGGGGCCGGAGGAAATCCTGGTCCAAGTGAAAGCGTCTTCTATATGCGGCACGGATATTCATATTTACAATTGGGATGCCTGGGCCGAGAGCGCTGTCGTCACGCCGAACGTTTTCGGGCACGAATTCGCCGGCGTCGTCGAGGCGGTCGGAGAGCGGGTCGCCAACGTCAAGGTCGGGGACCGCGTCTCGGGCGAAGGGCACATCGTATGCGGCCACTGCAAAGCTTGCCGGACGGGGAACGGGCATGTCTGCGCCAACACGCGCAGCTTCGGCATCTCGGCGCCGGGGTGCTTCGCCAAGTATGCGGTGCTGCCGGCAAGCAATGTCATTCACAATCGGCCGGAGATGCCGTTTGAGCTCGCGTGCTTGCAGGATCCGCTCGGCAATGCCGTGCAGACCGTCCTCGCCGGCGATATCGTCGGCAGATCCGTTGCCGTCATCGGCACGGGCGCCATCGGCTTGATGGCGATCGCGGTGGCGCGCGCGTGCGGCGCGGGCAAGATCATTGCCGTCGACGTCCGCGCCAACCGGCTGGAGATGGCCAGGCGGATGGGCGCCGATGCGCTTGTCAACAGCGCGGAGAAGCCGATGGCGGAAGCGGTTCGCGCGCTGACCGACGGCGAAGGCGCCGAGGTCGTGCTCGAGATGTCGGGCCACCCTGCAGCCATCCGCGGCGGATTCGAGGCGGCTGCGAACGCGGGCCGCATCTCGCTGCTCGGCATCCCGACGGACGACGTCCCGCTCGACCTGGCGCGTCACCTTATTTTCAAAGGCATCAGCGTTCACGGCATTACCGGCCGCCGCATGTACGAGACATGGTACCAAATGAAGGGGCTGCTCGATTCGGGAGCGCTGCGGCTGGATGGGCTGGTCACGCATACGTTCACGCTGGACCGCTATGAAGAGGCGTTCGAGCTGGTGAAGTCCGGCAATTGCGGCAAGGTAGTATTTACGCATAGTTAATCATAAAAGCGAACGATGGAAGGAGTCGACGAATCAACGATGGCAAACCTGGACTTTTTATCGAAGGAGCTCGAGCAGCTCCGGGCCGACGGCAGATACCGGAAGCTTACGGAATGGGAGGGCGGATCGGGCAGCTGGATGACGCTCGGCGGACGCCGGGTGCTGCAGATGTCCTCCAACAACTACCTGGGCTTGACCGCGCATCCGGAGCTGAAGCGCGCCGCGATCGAAGCGATCGAAAAATACGGCGTCGGCAGCGGCTCCGTCCGTACGATCGCCGGCACGCTCGACATTCATGGTGAGCTCGAACGCGAGCTGGCCGCGTTTAAGGGCACGGAGGCAACGCTTGTTTTCCAATCCGGATTTACGACGAATCAGGGTATTCTCGGGTCGATCCTGGGTCCCGACGACGTCGTCATCAGCGACGAGCTCAACCATGCCAGCATCATCGACGGCATCCGGCTGACCAAGGCGACCCGCAAGGTGTTCGCGCACAAGAATCTCGATCAGCTGGAGCAGGCGCTGAAGGAGAGCGCGTCCTACCGCGCCCGCGTCGTCGTTACCGACGGCGTGTTCAGCATGGACGGCGACATCGCGCCGCTGCCGGCCATCGTCGAGCTCGCGGAGCGATACGATGCCGTCGTCTATGTCGACGACGCGCATGCGAGCGGCGTCCTCGGACGCAACGGCAAAGGCTCGACCGACCACTTCGGCCTGCACGGCCGCGTTCATATCCAGGTCGGAACGCTGTCCAAGGCGATCGGCGTATCGGGCGGGTACATGGCGGGCTCCGCGCTGCTCAAGGATTATTTGATCCACAAGGCGCGTTCGTTTCTGTTCAGCACGTCGCAGACGCCGGCCGTCGCAGCTTCGTGCCTGGCCGCGGTGAAGGTGCTCGGACGCAGTCCGAAGCTGATCGAGCGGCTGTGGAGCAACGCAAATTATTGCAGGGAGAAGCTGCTCGCGCTCGGCTTCGACTGCGGCATGAGCGAGACGCCGATCATCCCGATCATCGTCGGATCGCCGGCGGACACGATGCGTTTCTCCGACGCGCTGCTCGCCGAAGGCGTCTATGCGCAGGGCATCGTCTTCCCGACCGTAGCGATGGACAAGGGGAGAGTCAGGCTGATCGTGACGGCTTCCCATACGCGGGAGGACCTGGATTTCGCGCTGGACGTGCTTGCTCGGACGGGGCGAGTGGCGGGGCTGATCTGATCGAGCCGCAGAGGGCGTGCATGCTTAGGACTGCGGTTGACGGCTGTTGACTGCAGTAGAGTGAGACAGATGATAGCATCCGTTAGCTTTTAAACGAGAGAAAACCCTTGTCTTTCCGGCTTGCAGCCGGGAGGCAAGGGCTTTTTTGCGCTGATTGCCGGAATTGGCTGCCGAGGAGATTGCCTTATCTCGTCGATCGTTGAGGCGGTTGAGTTGCCGGTCCTGATCGCTATACTGAAAGAGTAGCTGAGACTGCGACCTGGGAGCGTGAGCGAATTGAAAGAAAATAAATACGACGACGACGGTTTCTTTGAAAATTACAGCCGGATGCCGAGGTCCGTCGGCGGCCTGGAGGCGGCAGGAGAATGGTCGGAGCTTCGATCGATGCTTCCGGAGCTGGCGGGCAAGCGCGTGCTGGACCTCGGCTGCGGTTACGGCTGGCATTGCAGGTACGCGCGCGAGCAGGGAGCGCGATCCGTCATCGGCGTCGATCTGTCGGAAAAGATGCTGGCGCAGGCGCGGGAGATGACAGACGACTCGGCAATCTCTTATGTGCGAAGCGGCATCGAGGACTTTGAATACGCGGAAGGCGCGTTCGACGTCGTGCTCAGCTCGCTGGCGCTCCACTACGTGGCGGACTTCGGCGAGATCTGCCGGGACGTGCACCGCAGCCTGTCGACGGGCGGAGCGTTCGCGTTTACCGTCGAGCATCCGACCTTTACGGCGGTGGAGGCACAGGATTGGCATTACGGTCCGGGCGGGGAAAAGCTGCACTGGCCGCTCGATCGCTACCACGAGGAGGGGCAGCGGCTTGCGAGATTTCTTGGGCATGACGTCGTGAAGTACCACCGGACCGTCGCCGGCTATCTGAATCCGCTGATCGAAGCGGGCTTCCACGTCGACAAACTGTCCGAGCTCAAACCGTCGCCCGACATGCTGACGCAGCATCCTGAATGGGCGGACGAGGTGCGCCGCCCGATGTTCCTCCTCGTCGCGGCGACCAAAGCGTAATGCGCCATCGTTCGCAACCAACCTTTAATCGACCGCCGACCGCCGACCGCCGACGGCCAACAGCCAAGAGTCTACGGCCAGCCTGCTACACGCGGGGGGCATAACCTCGTGACGCCTCGGCCGGCCGGACACAGGAGGCGCTATTTTGTTGAGCTCGCGCGATAATCCGTCTGTTACGGACCACAGATCCGTTAACCTCACAAGTAACCCCGGAAATTCGCTCCAATTGCCGCGATAACGCACTCTATGGACCTCTGTCAAGAAAGTGGACAGTACTTTAACGAATTTTAGCTTATCTCTCTTACAGAAAATTGTGCACGAAATTGAGCCGGCGACAGGTATCCCAGCGAGCTATGGATTCGTTTGCGGTTGTAGAATAGCTCGATGTACTCGAAAATCTCTTGCCGGGCTTGTTCCTTCGTTCGAAACTTCGTGCAGTAAATCAGCTCTT
>NZ_JBHRYU010000049.1:0-46709 GCF_042649185.1 Cohnella sp. GCM10012308 | reverse complement strand
AAGTCGCCATCGACCAAAAACGCAAACGGGACGAAGCAGGAAACTCCCCTGCTTCGTCCCGTTTGGCTATTTCGGCTTCATTCCAGCTTGTTGCTTCAACTTCAAAGGGCTTTTGGGACAGCCCCTTTTAATGTTGATCATAAATTGGTCATTGGGTTGAGATAAGATGAGATTAAAAACTAAGCAGTAAGGAGTAAGCACTAAGCACTAATTATCTAATGGAGGTACAAGCATGACAACAAATAGGTCTCAAAGCAAAACGAAAAGATGGATTTGGATCTGGCTGCTGGTCATCAGCATGGTCACGCCGTTGCTGCCTGTGCACCAGGCGACGGTTCAAGCATCAGCATCGGCGGATGCCGACAGTAGTGTGCCAGGCAATACCTATGGTGGATCCGCGCAAAGATCTGACGCATCTGCGTTGAGCATCGCTGGAGCGCCTGTACTGACAGCCGAAGGCGACAGCGTGAATAATCTGGTGAAATTGCAGTGGACCTCCTCTCTAGCGGGGCAGGAATATTATATGGTGTATCAGAAGGATAGCGATGTTGACGGCCAAGATGACTACCAGTCGATTCCGTTGAAGACGAATATCAAGGTGTTGAATGTGTATCCGAGAATAGAAGGTTCGGATGGTTTGCAGAACTGGATGCGGAGCATTATGGAAAGCGCTCCTGATGGCTACGACATGCAAGTGGACAAAGTATCGCTGGATGATTTCAACGGCAACGACACCAGTACGAATTACGCCCATTATCTGGCGAAGGACAGTGACGGAGCCTACGAGTATGACGTGCTGTATTTTGGCGCATGGGATACCAATAACCAAATGGATTTATCGGCGGAAGCGCATCATGCGGTAGAGGCCTTTATCCAGCTTGGCAGAGGCGTGCTGTTCGGGCATGATACAGCAATCGGTGACCATTTCAACTTTATCGATTTGGCCCAAAAATATTTGAAGTTGGATGTGAGGGATAACAATCCCGAGCTTGTTCCGACAATAGGAAGCCAGCAGGTGCTTATTCAACGTCGGGGGTTTCCGATGAACTATCCATTTGCTTTGGGGGACCTCGGGGATGTTTTGAACATACCCGAATCGCATAGCTATTTTCAGTTCGCGAGGGGCGATGTATGGTTTAAATTTATAAATACCTCTTGGGGAGACAATAAGGAAGTTAATACGCTCGACGGCAATAAAGGAAGTAATAACTTCTACCTGACGACCTGGAACAATACGGCGCTCATTCAGACTGGACACAGCAATGGAGCAGCGACTGCGGATGAACAGAAGATTTTGGCGAACATGCTATTCTATCTGGCTCAGATATCGACTGCGAACCAGTTCGACGACCGGAAGTCGCAGGATGTGGCTTCGCCAAGCGCGGTCAACGGCGACATTTTCGTAGCTGCGGGCAGTTCGACTGACAAGAAGCAGATCTCCTGGACTGAAGCGGAGGATAATGGGAGCTCATATGACTATTATCTGAAGGCCTTCTCCTACGCGGACGGCAGCAGCCGCGAGTCGACACCCGCGTCGGCAACGGTCACGACCGGAATTAAGGGATACGCGGTGGTGGTGGATGAGAATCCCGGCACTGCACCGAGCCATGCGTTAACGACTGCGAACGCCAGCTTTGAAGTCGATGGATTGCAGGCTGGCAGAACGTACTACGCACATATCAAGACCATTGATAACGCAGGTAACGAGTCATCCGTTTCGCATATTGCATTCACCATCGATGCCGGCGGACTGACGGTGACATCCGTCGATCCCGTGGGCAAGGTGAACGATGGTAGGACCACTGTGTCTGTTGCAGAACAGATTGGACAAGGCAATAAGTTAGTTTATCTGAATGTGGGTAGCGGCAGTGTAACGGTACCTGCCGTAGGCGAGGAGCTAGTCGGCTATTCCGAGCTGCCGGCGGAAGGGCTGATTGAAGCCGAGGATGGCGACAAGCTTGCCGTAGCCGTGATTAATGCGAACGGCAAGGTTGTTCGATTCGGTCAGACGGTGGCTCAAGTAGCTGCTTCGGCGGCCGAGCTTGAGGTGTTCTCTGTCGATCCGGTCGGAGAGGAGCACAATGGGAAGACGCAAATAGTAGCAAGCGCCGGAGCGGGCAACAGTCTGGTCTATTTCAACTTCGGCCAGGGAGAGGCAGTAGAACCGACGCAAGGGCAGACATGGACCAGTTATATAAACTTGCCAACTGACGGCATCATTCCGGCGGTTCATGGCGATCTCATAGCTGTTGCTGAGCTCGATGCGGCAAGTCGTATCGTAGGCTTCAATACGGTGAAGGCGGTAGTCCTAGATGTAGTGAAAGAAGATCACGGTGGCTATGTCGGCAATCCGGCTGCGCCTATCAAGCGTGCTGAGGTTCTGGTTAACGGCATGATCGAGTATGCAGTGGCGGCGACACAGACGACGGAGCAGGGGCGTTCGCTGACTACGATCGATGTTGATCAAGCGAAGCTGCAGGCCCAGCTTAAGGCGGAAGGATACGGAGCGGTGGTGACGATTCTATGGCACGAGCAAGCCGATATCGTCATCGGCCAACTGACCGGAGACATGATCCAGGAGATGGAGCGTCGGGATGCGACGCTTGTGCTGGACATTCCAACTGGCTCGTACCGGATCCCGGCGAAGCAGTTCCAGATTGATTCACTGACGAAGCAATTCGGAGATCATGTGAAGCCGGAGGATGTACAACTGCAAATCCGTATTGAGTTGGCGAATTCCGCAATTGTACAAGCTGCTAAGCGTGTTAGCGAGGCATATGGCGTTACTTTGATCGCGCCTCCGCTTACCTTCACTGTTCAAGCCATGAATAACGGGAAAAGCATCGAAATAAACGATTATAGCGTGTATGCCGAGCGGACGGTAGCCTTGCCGGAGGGAATGGATCCGAACCGGATTACAACGGGCGTTGTGTTGGAACCAGATGGAACCCTGCGTCATGTACCAACAAAAGTGACAAAGGTAAATGACACCTACTATGCGCTAATCAACAGCTTGACGAATAGTGATTATGTCGTTATCTGGAATCCGATAACCTTTGACGACATGGCCGGACATTGGGCAGAGGCTTCGGTCAATAACATGGGTTCTCGCTTGGTTGTCAACGGCGATGGCGACGGCAGGTTTAATCCTGATGCAGACATTACCCGCGCCGAAATTGCCGCTATTATGGTACGCGGACTTGGTTTGCGTCCGGAGCCGGGCAATGTGCCGTTTACGGATGTAATCGGCTCCGAATGGTATGCGGATTTCATTAGCACAGCCGCCGATTTTGGCCTGATTGCCGGGTATGAGGATGGAAGCTTCCGTCCTCAGAACAAGATTACCCGTCAGGAGGCGATGACGATGATGGTCCGAGCAATGCAAATGACGGGCTTGAAGGAACAACTGGCGGAAAGCGATCGGTTAACAAACACGCTTACTTCCTTCAAGGATGCCGATGATGTAGCTGCCTGGGCGGAGGAGGGGGCAATTCTGTCTGTAGCTTCGAGGGTAATCAACGGTCGTACAATGGAGTTGCTGGAGCCCCGGGCTTATATTACCAGAGCTGAGGTTGTTGCGATGGTACATCGGTTGTTGCAGTACTCGAATTTGATCGAGGCTGGCAATTAAATGAACAAGATAGGATAAGGCTTGGACTGCACAGAAGGCCACCGCAGACCTGATCGTTCGGTATGCGGTGGTTTTTCGTTATGCGTTATAAAAACGCTACTCGCCTATTACGATGCCAGCTTATACGCTGTCTGCAACACCATCCTATGCTCATTTAGAGTTGATCATAAGTTTGTCATAGGGGTGAGATAAGATGGGATTAAACAGTTAGCGCTAATCATCAAGTGGAGGTATAAGCATGACAACAAGCAAGCTTCAAAGAAAACCGAAAGATGGATTTGGATCGTGACGCTTTATGATGTTTACGGGAATAAGAGCACGTCGATCTAAAATGGCAGACTAAGGAGGATCCCATGAATTCATTGCGTTCGTACTTGAGAACAAGGACGGCTTCTAAGCTTATATCTATCCTCCTATCCATTGCAATCCTCGTTGCGATGCTGCCTATTGCCGCAGCGGCGGACGAGGATGCGGTCATTGACGCAACCGATATTGCGATCGGAACGGCGGCGCCGGTGAACGGTCAACCCATCGCCGACGGGACCGTTACGGTAACCGGAGGAAAGTCGGTTGTCGCCTGGTCATCGGACGGGGCAAGCTATGCCGCTGCAAGCGGAACGTTCGCGCAGAGTACCGTCTACCGAACCAAGTATGTGTTGACGGCGGATACGGGTTATGTGTTTGATCCGGTGCCCGGCGTGTATGAGAAGGGGGGCGCGAGAGACTTATCAAGTCGCATCGCTCATTTAAGCCCCGAGCCGTTCGCAGCGACGTTCATCGCAACCGTAAGCTCGGCGTTCACGTTGAACGATACGCTGACGATCGTCGTGACGTGGCCGAACATGACGATTGAGCCCTCGGACATCTCGATCGGTACGGTTGCTCCAGTAGTCGGCGCGGCGATGGAGGATGGAACGAATACGTTCAGTAAGGGCACCATCGTCACCGCTTGGTATGACGCGGTCAACGGTTTCCGTTCGGCTGAAGGGACTTTCGCGGGGAGCACGGACTACACTTCCAGATACGTCATTACGGCCAACGAAGGGTATGCCTTTGACACGACGAGCGGAATCTACCTGGACGGGGCGAAATCCTTAAAGAGCCGCATCGCCAATTTGGGTACGGCATTGTTTACGCATGCGGAAGTCTCGAAGACAACTCGGGACAATGACACGTTAACACTGCAAGTATTGTGGAATACAACCGGCGCCGACGCGGGCCTGCCGTTCATCGGAGCCGAAGACTTTACGATCGGAACGGTTGCTCCGGCACCGTTCGCCGTTGCGACGGGCGGCACGAATACATTCAATCACATGAACTTTGACGGTATGGACTGGATTCCAAACATCGCTGCAGGGGCTGCTTTCGAATCCGGCAAGACTTATAAATCGGAGTATTACCTCTATGCATCAAACGGATATCGGTTCGATAAGCCTGACCAATACCTGAAAGGTAAAGCCAGAGATTTGTCGAGCAGAATCAAAAACCTAGGCTCCGGAACATTCACCGTCAGCGGCAACGTCGACGTCATACCAATGATCTATGTTACGGTCACCTGGCCGCAGACGGGGCTCCTCGTGCCGAACGATATTTCAATCGGCACGCCGGCCCCTGTCGCGGAGGCAACGATGGCGGACGGCGCCAATACGTTCAACAACGCATCGGCGGCGATCAATTGGTCCGCCGACAATGGCACGACCTACAATCCGGCCGGCGGCACCTACGCTTTTGTAACGACTTATAAGACGCAGTACGTCATTAAGGCGGCAGCAGGCTACTTCTTCGATTCTACCCTTGGCGTATACGAAGCCGGCGGCGGAAAAACACTGAATAACCGCATCGCCAATCTCGGATCGGGCACGTACACCGCGGTCGTATCGGGCGGGGCGAAAGACACGCTGACGATCGTCGTCACTTGGCCGCAGACCGCTGCAGCGCCGTTCACGACCCTTGACGCATCGGGAATGTCGATCGGTACGGTCGCTCCGGTAACGGGGGAGAATATCGCGAACGGCACGAACGCTTTCGCCCATACGACCGCGAGCGTGACGTGGTCTGCCGATAACGGCGCGACCTACGCCTCCGCGAGCGGTACGTTTGCGCCCGGCAAGGTTTACAAGACGAAGTACGTGTTGACCGCGGATACGGGATACGTATTTGATTCGACGGCGGGAGCTTACGATTCGCTCTCGATTCCAAACGTAGGTCCCGGCTCGGTCCATACGCAAGTGTCGACGACGAGCACGTCCAACGACACGCTGACGATTACGGTGATCTGGCCGGCGACGGCATTGGCAACGATCGCCGCCAACGAACTTTCGATCGGGACGAGCGTGCCGGTAACCGGCGAGAGCATGGCGGACGGCGCCAATACATTCCCGCATGTGACGGCTGTCGTTACCTGGTCAAGCGACGGCGGCGACTCTTACGCGGCAGCGAGCGGGAGATATGCGCCGCGAACGATTTATAAGACGAAATATGTACTGACCGCTGACGACGGCTATACGTTCGATTCAGGGACGAATGCCTACAATGCCGTCGTTGTCGAGAATCTTGCCGGAGCTGCGCTCAGCGCGAACGTGTCCACGTCGGGAGTGCCCAGCGATACGTTAACGATCGTGGTCACGTGGTCGGCAACAGACGCGGCAACGATCGTCCCCACGGACATCTCGATCGGTACGGTCGCGCCGGTGACGGGAGCGACCCAGGCGAACGGGACGAATACGTTCGCGCATACGACGGGGGCTGTTACCTGGTCAAGCGACGGCGGCTCTTCCTACGCGGCAGCAACCGGTACGTACGCCGCGGCTAAAGTTTATCGGACAAAATACGTGCTGACGTCCATGGCCGATTACGCGTTCGATTCGACGGCGGGCGCGTACGAGAAGAATGGGACGAAAGATCTCTCGGGCCGAATCGCTAATCTCGGCGCAAGCACATTCTCCGCATCGGTGACGACGATAAGCTCGCCGAACGATACGTTAACGATCGTGGTGACATGGCCGGCAACAGGGGCGGCAACGATCGTCCCTGCGGACATCGCAATCCGAACGGCTGCTCCGATGACGGGAGCCGACCAATCGAACGGAAGCAATACTTTTAGCCATGCCTCCTCCAGCATCTCGTGGTCCTCCGATGACGGCAGCAGCTACCAGCCGGCCGGCGGGACGTTCGCGATCGGGAAGCGTTATAAGACGAAGTATGTGCTCACCGCCGATGCGAACTATCAATTCGACTCGACTGCGCGCGTATACGACTCGGTCGTCATCGACAATCTGACTGCTGCAGGTACGTTCACGGCACAAGTGTCGACAACAAGCGTGACGAACGATACGCTCACGATTATCGTTACTTGGCCGGCGACGGCGATTAGCGATACGGTGAAGGTCAACATCAACAACACGATTGACTTCAGCGCGTATTCGGGAAGTACGCTCATTCCTGCGCAAGGGCTAACGGTTTCTTCGAAGACCGATTACAGCATTACGCTCGTGAACGAATCTATCGATACGAGGAAGCCGTCCGCGCCGCTCACCGCCGGGATCGTCAAGAGCATCATCGTCGAGGACGGTCAGGGCAACGAATTGCCTTCGAGCGTGGAGATCGTATCGACCGGCGTCGCGGAGAACCATCCGTGGAGCTTGAAGATCACGATCGGCAAGAACGAGACCGCGGTTGCCAGGCTGATTACGGTTACGGTAAATACCGATACGGCTCAACGAATCGATATTCGCAACCTGAGCGGATTCACGATTCCGACGATCCATTTCACGCAGTCGACCTCGAGAAGCGACTACCCGAATAATTACGGGAATTATTTCTACTTCCTTCCCGGCGACTTCTTGAACATGCAGACGACTTCGGATCGACTTATTCCGGCAGGCATACAGCTCGTGGGCAAGAACACGTCCCAAACGTCGCTTACGACGAATACGCTGTTCGACACGACGAACTATCGGTTCGGCTATACCTTCTCGATGCCGAGCGAGCCGATTTTCCTGTCGGTGACCTCCACGGACGGCAAGGCTGCGCATGACATCATCGTGAATGCTACGATTCCGGGTGTCGTATCGCCGACGCTGACCGGAGGCTCGAACTTCGTGAAGGCGACCGTTAGCAAGCCGGCAACGGATTATTCCGGCGCTATCGTCACCGTCGATCCGGGCAGCTATAATCGTCGGATGTATAAGGTTACCGGTATCGAAGTGCGTTCCAAGCTCCTGAACGTCGCCTTGCCGGTAACGGTTAAAGGAGACGGCACCTATTCGTTCGTGATGCCGTTCACCGATGCCAACGTTACGGTCCTGGTTCAGAAGATCGTGTCGATCCCGATCCAGGCGGAGATTACGTCGAACGCGAATGCGGAGATGACCTTCGATCTTGAGGAATACTATCCGGGTGACACGTTCACCACGCAGATCGTGAACAAGGATCCGGCGAAGTACGTCTCTAACTTACTAGTGTACCTTGTTAAGGGATCTACGGTTTATTATCTCAAGGGAATGGTAGTAGCCAATCCCTATGCCTCCACAATCGATGTCAAGATTTCGCCTCTTACGTCTCCGGTTTCATTGGCGGCGGATGAGTCGATAAAAATCGTTGCCGAGTTCGAGAACGTGTCGATTCCCGTCAAGACGGCATACACGGGGCAATTCTCGAATTACCCGGCCAAGACGAGCTTGAACGAACCGATTACATTCAGCTTCGCGCCGCCGGGCGACGCGAGCAAAATCTATTCGCCGATCGTACGATTCCGAGATAGGCTCGGCAACAAGACCATAAACGCCTGCACCTATGTGAGCTCTGATCCGCAGGACCAGACGAAGAGCGTATATACGTGTCCGGCCGTTACGAAGAACAGCATCGATCTGGTCGAATTGCTGTATGATGCGGTCGATACGAATTCTCCGGCCGCAGGAGGCGCACCGGGCGCAACCAAGCTCAGGAGTATCGCCTCCATCTCGCCGAATTCCAGATTGGCAGATGTATTCAAGACGATCAACGTATTTGGAACGAATATGAATGGCCAAGGACAAGTGTACATCGGCACCTCGCCGAATCCGACGCTAGAGGCTGCCGTAAAGGACGTGACGGCCACCTCCCTGGTTATCCAGGTACCTGCCGATATGTTGTCCCGCACGACGGACGTTACGTATTACGTCTCCAGCAATGGCGTACAGCGATCGGTTACGATACCGGCCGCTCAGAACTTAAGCCACGTCAAGTTCGGGTATATGGCGATTGTCTCGGACGGCGGATCTAATCATTCCGTCATTGCTTCGGAAAGCGAGAAGGACTTGAAGCAGCAGATGGGCAATCGCATCTCGCTCATGACGATCAAAGGCAGCTTCGCGGTCAACGCAAACGTGAGAGGCGAATATGTGTTCAGCGACACGATGACTATTAACGGAGGTATGGCTGTTTATCTGCCGGACACGCAGAGCCAGTTCAACGTAAGCGACGATAGCAACGGCACGGTTAGATTGACGATGAAAAAAGTCAATTTGACCGCGGGCTCGTTCAGCATCCTGTCGAGCGCTGACGGCTCGATTACGCTGAATAAGGGCATCGAATATATCTCCGAGTATGCGAAGGACGAGGATGGGGAGTTAGAGGACCCGTCTAAGCAGAACATCGAGATTCTCTTCCAAAATCAGAACAAGCTTACCGTTGTGGGAAGCGGCATGCAGGCCGGCTTTACGGGAGCCACGCTGCTTGGGAATTCCGTTATTTTCGACGGCAGATTATATCTCGGCATGGCACTGCCGGGCAGCAGAACGGTTGGGCTCGACATGAATATCGACCGGCTCCAGTACGGCATGAACGGTCAAGGGAACTTGAGCTTCCAGGGAGTTACGGCAGGGGGTTCCATTAATCTAGGCACGGATTTATCGAAAAAACTGCTGGGCGGTTTCGGAATCAACGGCAGCGCGGAAGGCTCGATCGACACGTTTAACGGCAAGTACGCCGTCGGGTTCGACATAGACGCGAAGCTGGCGAATCTATCTTCGAGCTTGAGCCTGAAGAAGAATAATGCTACCGGTCAGTTTATTCCCGACTCGATTAAGATCATTGTCGGTTTAGAGAACGGAATCCCGGTAACGCCGATGACGCCGATCGCGAAGCTGACGAGAGTCGGAGGCGGAGTCTCGGGCCTGGCGGACACGATCAGCGGCAACTATAAGGGAATCGCGCCGATATTGATCTTGCTCAATGGCGATTTCGAAGTCGGAAGCCTGATTCCGGGTGCCGGTCTGCTTGAATTTAATGGCGTAGAGCTCGCGATCGGGCCTTCCCAGATCAGCTTGTCCGGGAATCCTACGCTCCTGAAGATGGATATTTTCGATAAGTTCCAGGCCGGCATCTATATGACTAATACTTCCGTTTCGTATCAGATGCAGGTGGCCGCTAATATTTTGAAAAATTTCTCGGTTATTCTGGCAGGCGGCAACGCCAATCTTACTTATTACAGAAACAATGGCTTTAATCTCAATGGACAATTATACGGAAGGGTCCAAGTGCCTGAGATCGATGTCGGCCCGTTCTCCGTCGGTCCGTTATCGCTGTTCAACCAGGACGTCGGGCTCAGTAATACGGATGCCTACGCGTCGTTCAGCGTTCTCGGTTATGGACTTAAGGTGAACTACGCGTTCGGCAGCCGCTCCGTTAGCGTGGGACGTCGCAGCATCGCTGCGGCGCAGACGGGACCGGCGGCACAGACCGTGTATGACGAGAACGGTACGGAGATCGGACAAATAAACGCCTTCTCCAACTTGCGGCTCGTTTCGTCCAGCGGCGACTCGCAAAGTCTGCTGAGGACGATTGCGGTCGAGCCGACGATATCGACGAATGCCGAGAGAACGGAGCATACGGTGTCGTTCCCGGCAGGCTTGACGGAGGATTACGCGCTGCTCGTATCCGCCGATCCGGACGACCTGCGCATCCTGGATCCGGAGGGCAACCCGTATGGCTTGACGTATCCGAGAACGCTGGAGGACGGAACGCCGCATTACGACGATCTGAACGCGAACGCGGCGGTCATGTCCGGGAGCATGGTCATGATTCGCTTGGGCGCGCAAGCGGGCAATTGGACGATTGCGTCCAGCCGGTCGTTTGACAGCTCGATCGTCGCGATTGCGCCGATTCCGAAGATCGCGGACACCTCCTACGATGCGGGAACGCATCAGGTAAGCTGGGATTTGACGGGTCTCGATACGGCGACGGAAGACTATCAAGTCGAAGTCCGCCTGTCGACCGACAACGGCGACGATCCGGACGCCAGAAGCGCGGGCGTGCTGATCCATACGGCCGATGTCGGCGCCGCGGATGTGACGGACAAGGCCGCAAGCGGCAGCTATACGTTCACGACGCAAGATCTGAACTACCTGCAAAGCGGTCAGTATTATACAAGAGTGACGTTGATAGGTAAGCCGATGTCTGACGCCTCCAGATCGATTCCGTATGCGAGCGTGAATGCGAAGCAGGAGATGAGCGTCGTCAATCCACTCGCGCCCGGATCGATTAGCGACGTGAACGTGTCCGCGGGCGGCGGAGGCACGATTCATGCTTCATGGGACGCCGTCTCGGGTGCGGACGGGTATATCGTGAGACTATACGATGCCGATGGCAATGCGATCGTGTCGCCGCTGACGTACACGGACGAGATTGGAGACGAAGGCGAGCCCACGGGCAACCGGATCGCGCATGCCGGCAGACCGATCGAGTATGGGGTCTCGGCCGACGATGCGGTGAACGGAGCGTTTACCGTTTACCTCGGAGGGATGGAATCGGGCAACCGTTACAAGCTTACGGTAACGCCTTACGCCTACGCCGACTTGGCGGGCGACGATGAAGAGGCGGACTTGGCTAATATTTATGGCCCTTCGACGATCACGGACGTCGTCGACGTCCCGCTGGTCAAGACGCCTGTCATTCACGTTAAGCCTAGCGCGGGCGCTATCGCCAACGATTCGCAACTGGGCAACATGCTTACGGTAGGCAGCGACTTTACGCTCGACCTCGCGACCACGTACGTAAGCGCGGAGGACGGACAGACGCAAGATTTGGATACGAAGTTCACCGTTTGGCAGAGCGACGGAACGATCGACCCGGACACGAATCTGCCGAAGTTCGTTTCCGTTTACGCCAGCGATGACTATGAGAATCGAGCATCCGTGCCGATTACCGTAGACGGAGACGCAGGGTCGACCTTGCTGCGAATCGTCGCCGAGAACGATCAAGGAGACATATCCGAATACGGGCTGGCCGTTCACTACAATAGCCTCCCGCCGGTCTTGTTCGTCGAGACGGGAACGGACGGCAAGATCGTCGCCGATTCGGCAGGGCGTTATCAGATCAAAGGCAGCACGCTGCCTTACGCGACCGTGCTGGACGATCGGGGCAACCGCGCGACGGCGGACGATGCAGGCGAGTTCAGCCTTAGCGGTACGCTCGGCTCCGGCACGCAAGCATACAGTACCGTGACGGCGATCGACTCCGTGGGCAATGTCGCGCAAGACGACGTCTCGATCGTGAAGAGCAGCGAGCCTGTTGACCCGGGAACGGATCCGGGAACAGACCCGGGAACAGATCCGGAACCGGGCAATGGCAATGGCAACGGCAACGGCAATGGCAACGGCAACGGCAACGGCAACGGCAACGGCGATGGAAATGGAAATGGAAATGGTTCTAACCCTGGCTCCGGCTCGGGTAGTACGCCTTCGACGGATAGCGGGCAAAATCCAGACGGCCAAACGGACGGTTCGACGGACAACGGAACATCGGCCGGGAAGACGTTCAAGGACGTGCATGCCGAAGCGGCGTGGGCAGAAGAGGCCATCGAGCGAGCCTACAAGCTAGGCATCGTGTTCGGCCGGACGGCGGACCTATTCGCGCCGAACAGCAATACGAGAAGAGATGAAGCGATTTCGATGCTGGTCCGGGCCCGGCAACTGCCGATCGGCAAGCAAGCCGATCTGGACGCGGCGGCGGCGTACTTCGCCGACTGGAACGTGCTGGCGCAGTGG
The DNA here is from genome assembly GCF_042649185.1 of Cohnella sp. GCM10012308. NCBI lineage: Bacteria > Bacillati > Bacillota > Bacilli > Caryophanales > Paenibacillaceae > Cohnella > Cohnella sp. GCM10012308. The sequence goes on along the minus strand of NZ_JBHRYU010000049.1, from coordinate 34,052 downwards.
AGCCGGCCGTATATTGCAGCCGCCTATGCGAACGGGCTTATAGCCGGCACGGAGCGTAACGGCAAGCATTACGTCAACGGGGCCACGTTCATCACGCGGGCGGAAGTGGCGGTATTGTTCCAGAACGCTTATCAACTCACGGCGGACGAAGGCAATCGCAAAACCTTCGGAGACGCGATCCCGACGTGGGCAGCGAATAGCGTGAACATCCTGTCTTCCAACGACGTCATCAATGGGTATCCGGACTTGACGTTCCTGCCTGCATCCAAATCGACGCGCGCGGAGATTGTGGTAATGTTGATTCGTTTGATCGATCGGCAGGAGAAAGTCGCACAGGCCGAGAAATAAAGGGAAAGCACCATCGTTCGCTTGGATTAAAGGTCATTTTGAGTGAAACGGTCGAGGAGCAGCAGCAGCTTGTACAACCGCGTATTTGGAGGGGAATGGCGTGAATATAAAATACGTGCAGCCAGTCAGTGAATATTTCAAAACGATGCAATCATCCAAGGACGCACGCGCAACGAAGGATGAGTCGCGTGTGGCATCTATTCGAAATACACTCATGCTGGGCAAGAAGCTGCGCACTGACGATATGGACTACTTGCAGCGACATGATCCCAATCTACATCAACAAGCGATGAGCCTCTCGATGGAACGCCAAGCATATGAGGATGCCTTGCAGCATAGCCGCAGCAAAGCGGATGCGAACTATTACAACACGTTTAAGCTGATGCAGATTGCCGGGCAACTGAAGCAGGGCGGCTCGGAGGAGCTGCTGATGCGCTCGAATGCGATTCAGGAAGCGCATCGCGAGTTCGTGCGATCGAGCAAGTATGCCTCGCTGAGGTGATGGATATTGAAAAAATAACGGCGCAGGGATGATGTCCCTAGCGCCGTTATTTTTCTAGGATGAAGTTTTAACGTTAAGAAAAGATCGACAACGTCCTGAATGTCTTGTTTCGTAGACATCGGCGTTCCAAAAGGATTGTTCCTGGACTCCTGATAGGCCAATGTAAGTTCATCTAAGATCGCGTCTAAATTGGCAGCATCCACACCGGTGATACCGGCGCGAGCGAATGCTTCTGCGTCCTCATCGTTTGTCCCTCTGAAGTAAGATATCGATTTCATCCTTCCATTTATCAGGGGGGGGGGGTGTCGATCTGTGAAAGATAAAGAAAACTTTAAGATCGGGCTTGCAGCGGGCTTCTGTGAAGAAGACGAACATAAAACGATTGCAAAGCAAAAGGACCATTTGCAAAAATGAAGTTTTAGCTGTGTTATAATCAGAATCAAATGAGACTGAGGTAACGGGATGGTGAGTTACTTGAATCAAATAAAAGATCTTCAGAAACTAATTAAGCTGACAGGCGATCGCGCAAAATTGGATGCCAAAGCCAACGAGACATATATTGTATATAAAACGAAAGATGGTCAAATCGTAAAAGAATACTACAACGGAGATATCGTTCCCGTTGCCGACGAGGATGTCCCTCATGCATGAGTTGGCACCGATCATGTATGTGTTTGCGGGGAATAATGGAAGCGGAAAAAGCACGATCAGAAACTTGATCGTTGATCGGCTTGGAATCAGCGTTAATATTGATCCTGATGCTCTTGCACGGGGAATAGATCCTGTTCATCCTGAAAGCCGAAAAGTGTCTGCAGGGAAAGACGCCATTAAACTGGCCAGAGATTGTATTCATAACAAACGTGATTTTTCAGTCGAAACAACACTCGCTGGAAAGAATGCCATCCGCCTTATGCTCGATGCAAAGGCAAACGGATTCGAGGTTACGATGTTTTATGTTGGTTTAGGCGATTATCATTTGAATATCAAGAGGGTAGCCAGTCGAGTGGAAAATGGCGGACATCACATTCCCACTGAAGATATTATAAGGCGGCATCAAACATCGCTTCAAAATTTACTGTCTCACATCCACTTAATCAACCATTTGGTCGTTATTGATAATAGTCATACAGAAGGTGAAATTATCCTGAGTGCAAATAACGGTTTAGTAACCTCGCAATCGGAAGTTCTCCCTCAATGGGCTGAATGCATTATGAAAAAAATAATGAATTCGTAAAACAGCCAAGTATTTGGGCTGTTTTTTGCTTTCTGGGCTTCTTAGCAACATGGCGGGTGGAGAGAAAACACCGCAAAGCCATCATTGAATGGAATAAGGATAAAGACCTGAACAGGTTCCCATTAAATGAATGGCTTCGCGATATGGTCGTCATATTTGGAGAGGTCGTTGGCAAGATCATTTATGGCGATGCCTGGACTGTCTTGGTCCGTGTCACAGATGCCGCTCTCCCTAACCCCGCACCAACATAACCTTAAACAACTTTCTTCTTCAGAGCTCTTATCCAATTACTTGTGCGACTGCGAGCCCAGCGTCAAACCGATCTCGCGCGTTGCGGCGTCCCAGGAGACGTCAAAGCCGAGCGTTTCTCCGAGGAAGCGGAATGGCAGCATGGTGCGCCCGTTCGAGATGTAAGGGGCGCCGAGCAGCTGTTGCTCCTTTCCATTTACGACAGCTGTCTTTTCGCCGATGGTCAGCTTCATCGACACATGGGCGGTATCTATCCGCACGGTATGCGTAGTCGCTTCCCAGCGAATGTCTCCGCCGACAGCCTCCGTCAGGAACCGAACCGGCAGGTAGGCGCTGCCATTAATCAAGGCGGGCGCCGTGCCGTAGCCGGGATCGATCTCGAATGTCTCGCCGTTCAGCTTAAAGTCGCGATCCCCGATTCGAAGCGTAAGGCGGCTTTCTTCGGCAAAGGGGTTGATCACCTTTTTGTCGCTGTACGATACCATATAATCGATAATGATTCTGGCGGCTTCAGGCTTCATATCCATCTTCAAGTCCGGATCGAAGGCCACGTCTGCGACGGTTTTCCACACTTGCGGCCAGCCGGCGTCCTTCATCATCTCCTCCTGCGCTTGGACAATGGCATGAATCAACGCAGCGGTGAAACTATCCGGCAGCTGCCGGCGTGCGTCCTCCAGCCATTGCTCCGCCTCGCGTGTATCCAGATAGTCGTCCATCGCCAGCAAATAGCCGATGACAAAGCGTTCGTCGCCGCGCAGCTCGGACGGCTTGATCGCTGCAAGCGACTTGCCGTACGCCTGCTGCGCATAAGCTTCCGCGCGTTGGGTCGGCTCGGTATCCCAGCCTATGGCATTAATAATGGCGGCGCGAAGCGCAAGCGGCGAAGATTCATCGGCCAGGTAGGTCGCCAGTTCGGCCGTCATGCCGCCCGCTTGAAGGGCCTTCTGGACGATCGATTCGTCTTTATACGCGACGTAAAAATTGGTGGAGGTAACAGGCGAATCAGCACGTGCCGACGGAAGAGGTATTAACGCAAACAGCATCGCCGTCAAAGCGAATAAAAGGATGAACGGATGTTTCTTCATATAAAGATCCCTTCCCTCATCTTTTTAATGAATTAGCCGATAGCGCGCATTTCGAAACGGACGACATTCGTAGGCAGCGGCAGCCCGCTGGTGTATGCAGGGATCGCGGTAATCTCTCCATCCTAGCGGACATAGACGTAGACTGGCGTCCGGTACAGATCGGCGCAGACGACCGTCCGCGCCGGCGTCCAGCCCGGCAGCGCGAAGCAGACGCTGACGACGCAGGCGCCTGGCGCCAGATGCCGCCGGAGCAGCGGCGCAAGGCGATTCATCGCGCCGGGATAGAGGTAACAGATCACCGCGTCGGCGTCCTCGTAAGGGTATGCGAACAAGTCGCCGCGCATGAATCGAATGCCAGGCCGCCCCCTCGCCAGCAGCCGCGACACCGCAAGCGGCAGCGGCGAGTTTTCAATGCCGATCAGCCGCCAGCCAGGACAGCACTGCGCCACATGCAGCGCCAGGCTGCCCCAACCCGAGCCTGCCTCTACCGCCGAGCCGCGCGGGCCGATCCTCAGCAGCTCCGCCGCTACCGCGCGGCGGGCGGGGCCGGACGCCGGCATCGGCGAGATCCCGTTGCGCCAGCTGTGCCAGACGACGGAGAACACGGCCAGCAGCGCCGCTCCCGCCGCGATTATGCCGACCCACAAGCCGGCCGTATACGCCGCGGCCACGTCAGCACGCCTCTGCCGCGAGCCGGTCGGAGGGAGGAGGCGGTTCGGTTGCCATCTCGGTTGCCGTCTCGATTGCCGTCTCGATTGCCGTCTCGATTGCCGTCTCGATTGCCGTCTCAATTGCCATCTCGGTTGCCGTCTCGATTGCCGTCTCAATTGCCGTCTCGGTTGCCATCTCGGTTGCCATATCGATTGCCGGCTTATCCTGATCAAACCTCCTGAGCGTTTCGCTCATTTCCGCGAACAGTCCCTTCGAAGTCAATATGTCCCCTAACCCCGCACCAACACAACCCTAAACACGCTTCCCTCTTCCGAACTCGACTCCAACTCAACCGTCCCCTCAAAAAAGCCGAGCAAATGGCGGACGATCGACAGCCCCAGGCCGGCCCCGCCATGTCTGCGCGCCCGCGAGGCATCGACGCGATAGAACCGCTCGAAAACCAATTCCCTGTTCGAAAGGGATATTCCTTTACCGGTATCCGCCACGCGAACCGCAACGCGCCCATCCTCATGCGCGACCTGGATCGTCACGCTTCCGTTTGGCCGATTGTACCGGATGGCATTGTCCAGCAGGTTGCGAAACGCCAGGAACAGGAAGCTCTCGGCCCCCTTAACCGCAGCGGCGAACGGCTCCGCCAGATGGAGCTTCACGCCGTATTCGACGGCCATCGGTTCCATGAAGGAGATGGCATCCGTAAGAATGTCGGCAAGCTCCACCACATGGTGCTCACGCTGCGTGCGATCATGCGAACCATCTGCCAGCAGCAGGAGATTCTCCGTCAGCGACTCCAGCCGCGACAGCGTCCGCTCTGTTGTCGCCCTGTAATCCTGCCAATCGCTCGCATCAATGCCATCGCGATCCCCGGACACTTCCAGATTGGTGCGCAGGATGGACAGCGGCGTTCTTAATTCGTGCGCGGCCGCGGAGACGAAGCGGGCCTGCTGGTCGAAGGCGCGCTCCAGCCCGTCCAGCATCGTGTTAAACGTGATGCCGAGCTTCTTCAATTCATCGTGAAGCTGGTCGATCTCCAGTCGCTTATCGAGCGTGGTTGCGGTAATGCCGGCGGCGGTCTCGCTCATTCGCTTCACAGGCTTAAGAATAATCGATGCGAGCCATTGCGCGCTGAGAATCATGCCTGCAAGCGCGACGAGCAAGCTGATGATCCGCCCTTGCAGCTCCGACACGATCCCGGTGGCCGAGAAAAAGGACTCCAAGGCCGTATACGCGATAAGCATGGCCGCCAAATAAAGAATGGCGAACAGCGTTAATCTCGAACGCAGCGATAGACGGTTCCATCGTCTCATGTCGCTTCCTCTTTCTCTCCGGCCGCCCTCTGCGCCCATCGGTATCCATGACCTTGAACGGTCTGAATGTACGAATCTCCCGCCGATGGATCATGGTGCGAGAGCTTTTTGCGCAAGGAATTGATATGAACCCGGACCGTAGAGGAGAACGGATCGGCGTGAATATCCCACACGTGCTCGAGCAGCCGCTCGGACGAGATGACCTCGCCGGGATGGAGCATCAAATATTCGAGCAAGCCGAATTCTTTTTTCGTCAACGGAAGCAGCGTATTTTCAAGCCAGACTTCTTTGGTTTTCGAATCCAGCGTGAGCCGGTCGAACCGTAGAACCGTGCTTTTCACGGACGAACGCCGCCGCAGGAGCGCCCGGATGCGGGCAAGCAATTCATTGAACACGAAGGGCTTCCGGAGGTAGTCGTCCGCCCCTGAATCGAGTCCTTCCTCCACTTCGTCCGGATGGCTGCGCGCGGTCAGCATGAGGATGCATACGTCATGATGGAGCGAGGACCGGCGAATACGTTGGCAAAGCGAGATGCCGTCCAGCTCCGGCAGATTGATGTCGAGGAGAATCGCGTCGTATTCGTTGGTATCCGCCAGCTCCCACCCGGTCAGCCCGTCAAGCGCGCAGTCCACGGCATAACCTTCCCGTTTCAAACCTTTGGCTAACGCACGCGACAGGTCCTCCTCATCTTCCACGATGAGAATTCGCATAGGACCACTCCTTCCTGCTACAGAGAATAGCATAGCATTCGCGTTTTCGCGAGACGAGGAAATTCATCATGCGCTCGGCGCCGAACTTAACAAGGATTTAACAGCGCGGCAACTATAATCAGAGCTAATCTTCCTTTACTACGGAGGATCGTGAACAGAATGGAATGAAGGAGGAGGAGGTCTTTTGTTAATCGAGGTGGTATCGGCCGGACCGGGCTGTTCTATTTGCCAAAAGGCGCTCAGTCTCGCGAAGCAGGCGGCGGCGGAATTTTCGCAAATCGAGATTCGGGAGCTGCATGTGGTTGAGGCATTCGAACGTTTGCAGGAACTGAACGTCTTCAGCGCCGGCGCGATTCTTATTAATGGATCAGCGGAATTCCGTGCTTTGCCCAAGCTGCCCGAGCTGCGTGCGCGCGTGTATGCATGGCTTGATTACGAAGAGAGTCGCTAGATAAAAGGAGATATCGAATGGAAGACTTGTATCATTTTACGATTACCGGCGGCGTTGCCGTCTCGACTTACCTTCTTGTGTTTGCCGTCGGCATCGTGAGCGCGGTGCTGGCCTGCTATTTGCCCGTGCTGGCGATGTTCGCGGGTTATGTTCAGCGAGGCGCAGCCGATAATAAAAGAAGAGCCTTGCTGATCGCGGTCAACTTTATTCTGGGCATGACGGTCACATCGCTCGCGGCCGGTTTAATCATCGCGCTGCTCGGCCAACAGTTCTTGCCCTTTGTAGAGAAATATCGTTTGCTGACCTGGGTTCCGCCTATCTTTGACATCTTGGCCGGACTGCAGCTGCTCGGCGTCATTTCGTTCGCGATGCCGACGTTCCGTCAACCGCCGAGCCGGTCGGAGCGCCCGCAAGGCGCGGCGGCCGCATTCAAGCTGGGAATTCCGTACGGACTCGTCATTTCGCCCTGCGCCATCCCGATCTTTTTTGCGCTGATCAGCTATATCGCCCTGCAAGGAAGTCCGCTTCACGGCGCGCTGCTTATGACGGCCTATTCGCTCGGGAAAGGCGTCATACTCGCGGCCGTTGCAGTCTTTTCCATCTCGATTGTGCGCAAGTTGGCAAAGTGGGGAGGTCCAATCAAAAAAGTGGCCGGCTATCTTTCCATCGCGATTGGTATCCTTTTCCTCGCAATTGGATTTATGAAATAATAGGTTGATCACATAGGAGGAGAGTCATCCATGTCCTTAAATCAAACGCTCGAAGAAATGAAGCAGCAATTTGTCGCGCATTCGCCGATCGAGGTCCAGGCAGCGATGTTCCGTTCGATCCGGGAGCAGCAGGAGTCGGGCGTTCAGTATGGCCTCCAGGAAGGGCAGAAGGCGAAGGATTTTACGCTGAAAAACGCGATGGGCACCTCCGTTCACTTGTACGAGGAGCTGGCAAAAGGACCTGTCGTTCTCACCTTCTATCGCGGAGGGTGGTGTCCGTATTGCAACGCGCAGCTTCGGGCGTATCAGAAGGTGCTGCCGGAGATTCATGCGCTTGGCGCCAGGCTGATCGCCGTCAGCCCGCAAAGCCCGGACAACACGCTGTCCCACCAGGAGAAGGAAGAGCTGCAGTTCGACGTGCTGAGCGATACGAACGGTCTGGTAGCCGCTTTTTACAACATTTTATACGACGTGCCGCCGTACCTGCAGGAGCTCATGACCAACCAGTTCAAAATGGATCTGGCCGAATACAACGCGACCGAGCGGTGGATCCTGCCCATTCCGTCCACCTTCATGATCGACGAGTCCGGCATCGTCCGTTCCGCGTACGTCAATCCCGACTTTATGAAGCGCCTGGCGCCGGAGGATATTCTGGACGAGCTGAGGAAGCTGTGAGCGGCATTCAAACCAATAAGAAGCGTGAAGAAAGCCTATGCGACGAGACGCATGGGCTTTCTTCTTTTGCGTAAAATGAAGGGAATTGTCGAATCAAGGAGAATTTTAACGATATGGCATTAAATAAACGGATATGCTTGGTGCGAATATGAAAATGGGACTGGAAACGGGTACGATGCGAAAACAATTGACGGTGCTCATCACCATGATCGGCGTATTTACCGTCGTGTCGTCGCTATTTATTTATGAATGGCTAAATCCTACGTTTCAGTACCCTGAAGCGCAAGCTGGGGTGTTGGACGCCAGGCAATGGGATTTTGCGAAGCAAGGGATCATCCCGCTTAGGGGAGAGTGGGAGTTTTACGAAAACAAGCTGCTGACGCCGCAAGACTTTCTCGCGAGCGGAAAGGCGCTGGAGGCGCAGCGTCGAATCGTTCGCGTGCCAGGCGGCTGGGAGGGGGACGATTCCTCCGGCAGCGGATTTGGCGCGGGTACCTACCGTCTGCGCATCGCGGTCAGCGAACCGTATTTTTATAGTCTTAGAGGCAAAAAGATTCGCTTGTCCAGCCACGTCTACATGAACGGGGCGGACCTTGGCGGCGCCGGACAACCGGCTTTGTCGGCGGATCGGTTCGTGCCCAGCAATCTTCCGTTCTTTGGTACGGTCAAAGCGGATACCGGCACCATCGACATCCTGATACAGATCGCCAGCTACCGCTATATGAAAGGCGGATTGGTGCAGGCGCCGGAATTCGGCATAACCGACGATGTATTGGCGAGGCGAGACAATGCCAGACTGGCTGACATGATCGTCATCACCACGATGCTGGTGTTCGGCATTTATTTCGCAGGCACGTTCAGGCAATGGAAAAAGGAGCCGTATCTCGTATTTTTCAGTTTGTTTTGCTTGTCGCTGGGGCTATTCTTCTGCTTCGACAACGAGATCGTCATTGCAGCCCTGTTGCCGGCGATGTCCTTCCTGTTCTTGCAGAAAATGCTCTTCGTCCTGCCTTATATTTCAATCCTGTCGTTTGCGCTCTATGTCTATTTATATCTGGATTACAAGGGAGGCGCGAAATATAAGTGGCTGAGCAGGATTGCATTCGGCTATCTGGCCGTATTGATCGCCGTTCCGAACGATTTTTTGGTTCATATGCTTTGGCTCGGAATCGTTCTGCAAATCGCCGTTTTCGCTCTCATTATTCGCTGGATTTTCCGTCATCGGAATAGCGGCGTCCAGATTTATTATATTCTGTCGGGTTTGTTTTTCCTGATCATCAGTTGGGTGTATGCGCAGACCCGTTATCAATTGGCGCTGGACAACCCGTTTTACATGATTGTGACGCCGCTGCTCCTCGTTTTGTCCCAATCGTTTCTCATGTCGGACCGGGCGCGCGAGGCGTTCATGCGCAACGAACGGCTGACCGAGCAGCTTATTGCGCACGACCGCCAGAAGGACGAGTTTCTTGTCCGCACGTCTCACGAGTTTAAGACGCCGCTGCACGGCATTATGAATCTGGCGCAAGTGGTGATCGATCAGAGCGGCGAAGGGCTGACGGGACGGCATCGCGAAAATTTGGATTTCATCATTGCCCAGGCGACCCGCCTGTCTGCGCTGGTTAACGATATTATCGATTTTCAGAGCCTGCAGCGCGGCAGTCTGGCGTTCCACGACCGGTTGTTCGATGTCAGCGGCACGGTGGAGGCTACGCTCGAAGCGCTCAGGTATATGCGCAAGCACGATCAGGTGCGGCTGTTCAACGAGGTGCGGCCGGGAACCTATTATTTGTTCACCGACGAGAATCGCCTGAAGCAGATTCTCGTGAACCTGGTCGGCAACGCGTTGAAATTTACGGATAGGGGAAACGTGACGGTCGCCGCACAATCTCAGGAGGGCTGGCTGCTTTTGACGTTCGCGGACACCGGCGCCGGGATGAGCGAAGAGCGGCAGCGGAGGCTTTTCACGGACGATCCGTATGAAGGCGCAGGAGGACCGGCCGGGCCGGGCTTCCAATCTTCCGGTCTGGGACTTAAGATCTCGAAGGCGCTGGCCCAGCAGATGGGCGGCGACCTGGCGCTGAAGCGGTCGGAGCCGGCAAGGGGCTCCGTATTCGAGCTCCGGCTGCCGGAAGCGGAGGCGCCGCAGAAGGAACCGGTCGTCGCTGCTGCAGAAGCCGCTGCCAGTCAGGCGCAGCAGCCGTTGCAGGGGCCAAGCGCGGCGATAAGGGAAGAGACGCCGATAACGGAAGAAACGCCGCCGGCGGAAGAGACGCCGCCGTACGGGGCGATGCCATCGCGCAAGGTGAAGATCTTGCTGGTGGATGACGACGCCTCCAACATCAAGGTGCTGCAGGAGTGGTTTGCGCCCAGTCGCTATCGCATTTTAACGGCGTACAACGGTGCGGATGCGCTCAAGCTGATCCGGCAGCATCAAGGCGAACTGTCGCTAATTCTGCTCGACGTGATGATGCCCGGGCTCTCCGGGTATGAAGTGTGCAGGCGCATTCGGGCGGAGCATCCGCTCTATGAGCTGCCCGTATTGCTGCTGACGGTGCGCAACTCGCCGGCCGATGTCGCGACGGGCCTCGAGGCGGGGGCCAACGACTTCCTGGTGAAGCCGTTCAGCGGCAAGGAGCTGCTAGCCCGGGTGCAGACGCTGCTGCAGCTGAAGGAAGCGGTCGGACAGGCCATTCGCATGGAGACGCTGTTTTTGCAATCGCAGATCAAGCCCCACTTTGTCTACAACGCTTTGAGCGGCATTATCTCGTTATGCTACAGCGACGGCGCGCGGGCGGGCAAGCTGCTGGGCGAATTCAGCAACTATCTGCGGCTCAGCTTCGATCTGGATCCCCGGCACGCCAGGGTCAGTCTGAAGCGCGAGCTGTCTCTCACGAAGTCTTACATCGAGCTGGAAAAAGCGCGGTTCGGCGAGCGCCTGAACGTGGAGTGGGAGGTGGATGCCGGAGCGGAGCCGCTGATTCCGGCATTGATCCTGCAGCCGCTGGTTGAAAATGCGATTCGCCACGGTATTATGAAACGGCTGTCGGGAGGCACTGTTGTCATTCGGGCGAAACGGGAGCCGGACGGGCTGCGGATTGCCGTAAAGGACAATGGGGTCGGCATGACCGACGAGCAGTTGAATCGTATGCTGAAGCCGGAGCGAATGGAGGGAAGCATCGGCCTGATCAACGTGCATAAGCGGCTGATGAACGAATACGGGCAAGGCCTGCGGATCGAGAGCTTGCAGGGCAAGGGGACAACAGTCGCTTTCCTGATTCCTTCGCGCAAATGGGAGGGAGAGGCGGACGCTGACGGAGAGGCGGGCGAATCGGAATGAGAGCCGTGATCGTAGACGACGAGCCGTTGGTTGCGGAGCAACTCGACCGGATGCTGGCAGGCGCCGGCGTGACGGTGCTGGGCCGCTGCGCGAATCCGCACGAGGCGCTCGGAATGGCAAGATCGCTGCAGCCCGACGTGCTGTTTTTGGATATCGAAATGCCGGAGTTGAACGGACTCGAGATCGCGGAGCGGGTGTATGCGGACAAACTCGACATGGAGGTCGTGTTTATTACCGCTCACAATCAATACGCAATCGATGCGTTCCGGGTGAACGCGCTCGACTATTTGCTGAAGCCCGTGATGGAGGAGGACTTGCAGCGTTCGCTGGAGCGGGTCGAAACGAGGCGGCAGCATCGTGCGGGCGCCTTGGGCAGCGTCGGACAACGGACGGTTGCGGTCGAATTGTTCGGCAAGTTCGCGCTTTATTTGGACGGAAGTCCGGATCCGGTACGCTGGGTCACTTCCAAGTGCGCGGAGCTGCTCGCCTATATGCTGCTCCAGCCGTGGGAGAAGGAGGTCAGCAAGTGGGCGCTGTTCGAGGCGCTCTGGCCGACCCAGAACGAGGAGAAAGCGGGCATTAATCTTAGAAGCACGGTGAGCCGGATCAACAAGACGTTAAGGGATTCGGGCTCGGGCATCGCGCTGACTTCGATCAGGAACGGCTACAGGCTCTTCTTGTCCGATGAGGTGCCGGGCGTGGACGCCGCTGAATTGGAGCTGTTCGCGCTGGATGCCGTCGAGCCGGACCCGAATAACCTGGCGCATATCGAGCAGCTCGTTCACCGCTGCAGCCGACCGTTCCTGCAAGAATTCGACGGCGCCTGGTGCGAGCCATACCGCAAGCAATACCGCCAGTATTTTCTGCAGATGGGGAAGAAGCTGCTCCTGTATGATGAACGAACCGGGACGGAGCCGCTCAAGGCGCTGCGGCTGGCCGAGCTGCTGGTCGAACACGACCCGTACGACGAATCGCTGCGGGAAGCGGCTTTGAAGCTGCACTATCGGATCGGCGGTTCCCGGCGGGCGAACGGCTATTATGAAGCATACGCCGAGTTGATCCGGACTGAGCTTGGGACCTTGCCGGGCCATGCGATTGCCGGGTTGCTTCGCGCCTTGACGGATTGACGCTATCGCATGAAGGAACCCAAGGGGGACCCAATGGAGGGTTCCTTTTTTGTTTGCAACAATTTTGCAACATCGCGCCCGTTATAATGACACCATCGTATATCAGCATGAAGGCGAGTGGAGAAAACAATGATTAAACGTTGGATATCGATCGTTACCGTATTATTTTTAATCGTGGCCAATATTCCTCAGTATGCTTTTGCAGGGTCTCTTGATGCGTGGACGATCCGGAGTCCGCTTCCTACCGGAAACGAGCTCAATAACGTCGCCTACGGAAACGGCATCTATGTGGCGGTGGGGGCCAACGGCGCCATTTTGACCTCCACTGACGGAACGAACTGGACAAGCCGAACGAGCGGCGCTCCGATTACTTCTTTAAATGACGTTGTCTACGGGAACGGCAAGTTTGTGGTGGTGGGGAACAGCGGGAAAATACTGACCTCCATCGACGGATCGAGCTGGACGACCCAAGATAGCACCGTTACGAATTCTCTTAATGGCATCGTCTACGGGAACGGCGTGTTCTTGGCAGTTGGAGATACGGGGAGAATTGTGACTTCCCCCAACGGAACGGATTGGACGGCCCGGCCGAATAGCAATGGGAGTGCTCTATACGAAGTCACTTACGGAAACGGGATGTATGTGGCGGTGGGGGCGAACGGCACGATTATGACCTCCAACAACTTAACGACCTGGACGAAAGTGACGAACAGCACCACTACAAATTCACTATCTGGCGTCACCTATGGAAACAGCTTGTTTGTGGCGGTGGGTGTATCCGGAACGGTTGTGACCTCCAACAACGGAACGAGCTGGACGAACCGAACGATTGACACTACGACATATATGACGGACGTTACCTACGTAAACGGCATGTATGTGGCAGTGGATTACTATGGATTGATTGTGGCCTCAAGCAATGGAACGAGCTGGACAAGCCAAGCAAGCGGCTTCTCGGGTAGATTATATGCTGTGGTCTACGGCAATGGCATGTATGTGGCGGTGGGGGCAACGATGCTAACCTCTACCAATGGAACGAGTTGGACGAACCTTGCGGTCGGTCCCAGGGGTCATTTTTATGGCGAAGTTTACGGAAACGGCATGTATGTAGCAGTCGGTTTTTCCGGAGCAATCGAGACCTCCGTCGATGGAGCGAACTGGACGACCCGTTCGAGCGGCACTACGAGTATTCTAAATGGCGTCACCTATGGGAACGGCGCGTATGTGGCAGTAGGGAATGCTGGAACGATTCTGACTTCCAATGATGGAGCGAGCTGGACGAGCCGAACAAGCGGCCTTACGAATGCGCTGAGAGGCGTTGCCTACGCAAACGGCGCGTACGTAGTGGTCGGGGACATGGGGGGCATCTTGACCTCAAGCGACGGCGTGCAGTGGACAAGCCAAACGAGCGGTTCTACGAATGCTTTTTCCAGTGTCACTTACGGGAACGGCGCGTACGTAGCAGTAGGTGCCGGCGGACAGATTTTTACCTCCGGCGACGGCGTGAGCTGGATGAGCCAAACGAGCGGCACCGCGAATTATCTATATGGGGTCGCCTATGGGGGCGGCACGTATGTGGCGGTGGGCAACCTTGGAACGATTTTAACGTCGAGCGATGGAGCGAATTGGACGAAACAAACGAACGCGAGCAGTAATATACTAAGGGGCGTTACTTACGGAAACGGCACGTATGCCGCAGTGGGGGACAGCGGAACGATTGTAGCTTCTAGTGACGCTATAAACTGGGCGAGCCGAACGAGCGGCGTGACGAGCATTCTATATGGCGTCGCCTTCGGAAACGGCACATACGTTGCGGTGGGTGCGAGCGGAACGGTCTTGCAATCCGATGTCATCGCGGTTGCACCGGCAATCAACAGCGTGAGCGTCAGCCCGAGCAGCGCAAGCGTGGCGCAAGGAGGCAGCAAGCAGCTCGCCGCGGCAGTAACGGCTGTCGGCGGTGCAGCGGATACGGTCTTGTGGACGAGCAGCGATGCCGGCAACAAAGTGACGGTGGACGGTACGGGGAACGTGACCGTTGCAGCGGATGCGGCGCCGGCAGATTATACGATCACGGCTACGTCAACGTTCGATAGCAGTAAAAAAGGCACCGCAACGATTACGGTAACCGCGGCGATGTCGCGGGAAGCGACGCCGACGGCGGATGTCGACTACGCGGCTGAGCAGCTTACGGGCCTGGTGACGAACGGTGCCTACACCGTCATCGGCACGGCGATGAATGCTGACGCCAGCGGGAAAATCGCGATCGAGGACAGCTGGCTGGGCGCCGCTGTTTACGTGGTCAAGAAGGGCAACGGCACGACGACGACCGACAGCCTGGCGCAGACGCTGGCTCTGCCGGGCCGGCCGGATACGCCGAACGCAGGGAAGACGGACGAGAGTTCCATTAACGGCAGCAACGGTACGCTGACGAACGTGACGCCTGCGATGGCGTACAAAAAAGCAGCGGACAGCAACTGGACGGACATCACCGGCATGAGCATGACGGGGCTGGCGCCTGGCACGTATACCGTGCGCGTCAAAGCAACGGCTTCGTCCTTCGCATCGGCAGCGCAAACGGTCACGATCGCGGCGTTCGTGGCGACGCAGGAGGCGCAGCCGGAGGCGGAGGTCGACTACGCGGCGGAGCAGCTGACGGGCCTGGTGGCGAACGGTACCTACGGCGTCAACGGAACATTGGTGACGGCGGACGGCAACGGGAAAATCGCAATTGAAAACAGTTGGCTGGACGAGGTCGGTTCCTTGTTGAAAAAGGGCAACGGCACGACGACGACCGACAGCCTGGCGCAGACGCTGGCTCTGCCGGGCCGGCCGGATACGCCGAACGCAGGCAAGTCGGACGAGAGCTCCATCAACGGCAGCAACGGTACGCTGACGAACGTGACTTCGGCGATGGCGTACAAACAGGCAGCGGCCAGCAGCTGGACGGATATCACTGGCACAAGCGTAACGGGTCTTGCGCCGGGAACGTACAACGTGCGTGTCAAAGCAACGGCTTCTAGCTTCGCATCGGCAGCGCAAACGGTCACGATCTCTGCGTTCGTCGCGACGCAGGAAGCGCAGCCGGAGGCGGAGGTCGACTACGCGGCGGAGCAGCTGACGGGACTGGCGGCAAACGGCGCCTATACCGTCAACGGCACGACGATGACAGCAGACGGCAGCGGCAAGTTGCAGATTGACGCCAGCTGGCTGGGCACAGACGTGAACGTGGTGAAAAAGGGCAACGGCTTGACGACGACCGACAGCCTGGCGCAGACGCGGAGCTTACCGGGTCGCCCGGCGACGCCAACGGCAGGCAAGACGGACGAGAGCTCCATCAACGGCAGCAACGGTACGCTGACGAACGTGACTTCGGCGATGGCGTACAAACAGGCAGCGGCCAGCAGCTGGACGGATATCACTGGCACAAGCGTAACGGGTCTTGCGCCGGCTACCTACAATGTGCGCGTCAAAGCAACGGCTTCGTCCTTCGCATCGGCAGCGCAAACGGTCACGATCTCTGCGTTCGTCGCGACGCAGGAAGCGCAGCCGGAGGCGGAGGTCGACTACGCGGCCGAGCAGTTGACGGGCCTGGTGGCGAACGGTGCCTACACCGTCAACGGCACGGCGATGAACGCGGACAGCAATGGAAATATAGCGATCGAGGACAGTTGGCTAGGTGGCGCCGTTTACTTGGTGAAAAAGGGCGACGGCACGACAACGACCGACAGCCTGGCGCAGACGCTTGCCCTGCCGGGTCGACCGGACACGCCGACCGCAGGGAAGACGGATGAGAGTACGATTAACGGCAACAACGGTACGCTGACGAACGTGACGCCTGCGATGGCGTACAAAAAGGCGGCGGACAGCAGCTGGACGGACATCGTCGGCACGAGCGTAACGGGTCTGGCGCCGGGCACGTATGCCGTGCGCGTCAAAGCAACGGCTTCATCCTTCGCGTCGGAGGCGCAAACGGTCACGATCGCGGCGTTTAACGCGACGAAGGAATTGAAGCCGACGGCGGATGTCGACTACGCGGCTGAGCAGTTGACGGGCCTGGTGGCGAACGGTGCTTACACCGTCAACGGCACGGAGATGAATGCTGACGCCAGCGGGAAAATAGCGATCGAGGACAGTTGGCTGGGTGCCGCCGTTTACGTAATCAAAAAGGGCAACGGCACGACGACGACCGACAGCTTGGCGCAGACGCTTGCCCTGCCGGCCCGACCGGCGGCTCCGGTCGATATATCCGTGACGGATGTCACCTATAAAGGAGCTAATAACGGTTCAATTCTCGATCTGAACCTTGGAATGGAGATTAAAGAAGGAAATAACGGCACGTGGACGAAATCGACCGGTACCTCGGTTGTCGGGCTGGCTCCAAGCACCTATTATGTGCGGATCGCCGCGACGGCATCGAGTTTTGCCTCCATCCCCGCTCAAGTGACCATCCATGACACGGATGCAACCCTTCCGGCTGCGCCGGATGTGAGCGCCGACGATGCGAGCAATGTGATTGTCGGGCTGGACACGACGATGGAATACTCGGTGGACGGCGGCGCTTACGTCCGATATGACGGAACCAACATGCCGCAGCTAAGCGGCGAGCATACTGTCCTGGTAAGGGTGGCAGCCAGCGGCTCCGTTCCGGCAGGTCCGGCGACTACGCTGATTTTCACGACAAATATGGCCGTTCCTGCAGGCGGATTGACGGTAACCGCAACGGATCCGAGCGGCGCGGCCAATGACGGCAAAACAATGGTTACGGTAACCCCTCTCGCGGGAGAAAATCACCGGCTGGTGTACTTTAACTTCGGCAGCGGGACCGTAGAAGTGCCGAATGTGGGCGACACGCTTAGCGGCTACTCGAACGTCCCAAGCGATCGCATGATCCCGGCGGCGAACGGCGACAAACTCGGCATAGCCGAGGTAGATGCGCAAGGCCAAGTCGTAAGGTTTGGCCAAGCGGCGGCGATTGTAATCGCCGAACCGACGACTTCTCAGCCTTCGAATGAGACGCCGACCGGAACAGCCGGTCCGAAGGAAGAGTCGATCGACGTGCTGGTGAACGGCAAGGTTGAAAATGCGGGCAAAGCAACAACGACGGAATCGGGCGGCGTCAAGACAACGACAGTCGCCGTCGATCCGGTCAAGCTGCAGGCGAAGCTGGATGCGGAGGGCGCGAATGCCGTCGTCACCATTCCGGTCAAGTCGGCGTCGAACGTCATTGTCGGCGAGTTGAACGGCAGGATGGTTAAAAACATGGAGAACCTCTCGGCGACGCTCGTTCTGCAGACGGAAAAAGGAACCTACACGCTGCCGGCGAAGCAGATCAACATCGATGCATTAGCCGGGAAGTTCGGCAGCGGCGTGAAGCTGGAGGATATTCAGTTAAAAGTTACGATTGCTCAAACGCCGGACACGATGGCCAAGGTTGTCGAGAACGCGGCATCGAAGGGCGAATTCTCCGTTGTCGTGCCCGCGGTTGACTTCACGGTGTCGGGCTCCAATGGCGGGAAAACGGTCGAAGTCACGACCTTTAACGCCTATGTCGAACGCATGGTAGCTTTGCCGGACGGCATCGACCCCAATCGTATAACGACGGGCGTCGTCGTTGACGCAGACGGAACCACGCGGCACGTGCCGACCAAGATCGTTCTCATCGAAGGCAAGTATTATGCGAAAATGAACAGCTTGACCAATAGCACGTACACGGTCGTATGGCATCCGCTCGAATTTTCCGATGTCGCGAACCACTGGGCCAAGGCTGCAGTTAATGATATGGGCTCGCGGATGGTTATTGAAGGCACCGGGGGCGGCCTGTTCAGTCCGAACCGTGATATTACGCGCGCCGAGTTCGCGGCCATTATCGTTCGGGCTTTGGGGCTCAAGCCGGACCATGAAACGACGCCATTCGCGGATGTGAAGACATCTGACTGGTACAGCGACGCGGTCAACACAGCCTATGCATACCATTTAATCGCTGGATTCGAGGACGGAACGTTCCGGCCGAACGACAACATTACGCGCGAACAGGCGATGGCGGTGCTCTCCAATGCGATGAAGCTCACCGGACTGAAGGACAAGCTTCCCGTTCAATCGGCAGATGCGGCTCTTCTTCCGTTCACGGATGGGGCGAGCGTATCCTCATGGGCGAAGAGCAGCGTCGCGGACAGCGTGCAGGCAGGGATCGTAGCGGGAAGAAGCGCCGGAAGCGCCGCTTCGCTTGCGCCGAAAGCCAACATGACCAGAGCGGAAGTGGCCGTGATTATTCGGAACCTGCTTCAAAGGTCGGACCTGATTTAAACGAAACAGTCCTCTTAGAACGGGCAAAGTCATGAGAACCGCCTCCAATAGATTGCCATTGCATCGTCACTCGCAAAGGGCCATTTATTGGAGGTGTTTTTGTATTTCCAATAAAATGTACGTTTTCCTCTATTGCGTTAAAATCCGGATATATACGCCCGTTTGCCCAGTCCATATAATTTGAATCGTACCATCATCGCCAGGAAAAGGGGTTAACTATGAGTCGATATGCGAAGGCTGCACAGTTATTCATGTTTTCGATCGCAATAGGATTATTGCCCGCGTTAGCCGCATGCTCGAACGATAGCAACAACAAGGCTTCGGCAAGCCCGAGCCCGGCAAGCACGGCCGCAAGTCCGTCCGCTTCGGCAAGCGGCACGACGCCGGAAGCGAAGGAGCTATGGAACCAGAAGTTCGACCCTGGGGTAACGATAACGACGGCCATCGTCGACGACGGCACCTCGAGAGGCAACGCGTTCAAGCCTGGCGAGTCCATGGAAGACAATGCGAATATCCGCTGGATGAAAGACAATATGGGCATCAACGTCAAATTCGACTTTATCGTCACGAAGCCGGAGGATTACGATACGAAGCTCCGCCTGCTGCTCTCGAGCGGCGGCAAGCTGCCGGATGCCTTCGCGGCGGGGAACGATCCGCTGCAGAGTCTGATCGCGGCCGACAAGCTGATGCCGCTGGAGGACGCGATCGAGAAATACGCGCACCCCGAATACAAAAAGCTGCTTGAGCAGTACAGCTACGCCATGGGCGAAGTAAAGGAGGATGGCCATATCTACGGGCTGCCGGCATTCTTTATGGGAGACGAAGGCACCGTCATGTGGATTCGCAAAGACTGGCTCGACAGCCTCGGTCTGCAGCCGCCCAAGACGCTGGACGAATTCGAGAACGTGCTCAAGCAGTTTACGGAGAACGATCCCGACAAGAATGGCAAGAACGACACGATCGGCCTGGCCGTGCCGCTCAAGGAAGGGCCCTGGACGTGGATGGGCCAGACGGACGCGATCGTCTCCGCCCTGACCGATCAGATGATCAATACGTACGACATCCGCTTGTTTTGGAATAAAGGCGCGGACGGCAAGCTGAGCTACGGCGCGGTCGATCCGGGCGCCAAGCTATACCTGGAGAAGATGAGAGATTGGATGAGCAAGGGTTACCTGGATAAGGAAGCGGGAATCAAAGATCCGGCGAAGGCTTCCGAATTGGCGGCCGGCGGCAAAGCCGGCATGATGTTCGGACCGTTCTGGATGGGCGACTGGCCGCTCGGCGACGCAACCAAAAACGATCCGAAAGCAGACTTCGAGCCGTATCCGCTTCCGGCCGGTCCGAACGGACTGGTAGGCCGCGCGGAGAAGCCGCTGACGCAAGGGTTCACCGTATTCCGCAAAGACTTCGAGCATATCGATGCCTGGTTCGCGTACTTCAACAAGATTTTCGCGAAGAAGCTGGAGCTGGAAGGCGATCCTTACTTCGATCCGCGCTGGAAGAACGGCTATCACGAAGGGTACGACTACGTGATTCAAGACGGCAAGGTCGTCAAGAGCAACTACGAAGCGGCGGGCGTTCCGGCGGACAAGTGGCCGCTCAAGGACGGAGGCACGATGGACATCCGTTTCATGATGACGAATATTCTCGGCAATTTTACGAGCATTCCGAACTCCAACGCCACGGCGGTCAAGAAGTTCCTGGCCGATCCGAACGCCGAGGCGGTCACTTCGATGGAATTCGACGTCAAGCAGATGAAGAAGCGACAGCTCGATGCCGCGGGCGTCCGAATCAACCAGACCGTCAACGAAGGGAAAAATTATTTTACCGGTCCGATGACGCCGACGATGAAGTCCAAAGGCGAGCTGCTGAAAAAGCTGGCTACGGAAAGCTATCTCAAGATCATCTATGGCGAAAAGCCGATCGAATACTTCGACGAATTCGCGCAGCAGTGGCTCAATAACGGCGGCCAGAAAATTACCGACGAAGTCAACGAATGGTACGCGAAAAACCAGTAAAACCAGTAAACAGTAAAACCAGTAAACAGTAAAACCAGTCATTCGAAGAGGGAGGAGCGGGCAGCCTTGGCTCGCCCCTTCTCTATTTTTCCGACGATAGGAAGGATGCATAATGGGAAGGTATTGGCGCAAAACTTGGCCGCTCCACGTACTCTTATTGCCGGCTTTGGCACTCGTCGTTTTGTTTCAATACATCCCGCTGTTCGGGGTCGTCATCGCCTTCCAGGATTATGAACCATGGCTGGGGATCAAAGGCTCGCCTTGGGTCGGCCTGGAGCACTTCCGGTATCTGTTCGCGTATCCGGACGGCAAGCAGATCATATGGAATACGTTGATCATCTCGGCCTCCAAGCTGCTCGTGAGCTTATTCATTCCGATCGTGTTCGCGCTATTGCTCAATGAAGTTCGCAAGATGTTCTTCAAGAGAGTCGTGCAGACGCTCGTCTATTTGCCCCACTTCCTGTCGTGGGTCATTCTGGGCGGCATTCTGATCGATATCCTGTCGACGGAGGGCGGCATCGTCAATCGGCTGTTGAATTCGCTCGGCGTCGACAGCATCTTCTTCCTCGGCAACGGCCAGTGGTTCCGGTTTACGGTCGTGCTGAGCGACGCGTGGAAGGAATTCGGATTTTCCGCGATCATTTTCCTGGCTACGCTCGTGGGCATCAATCCGGCTTTGTACGAAGCGGCCGAGATCGACGGGGCTTCCCGCTGGCAGCAGGTCAGGTCGATCTCCGTTCCGCTCATTATGCCGATCGTCATCGTGGTCGCCACGTTGTCGCTGGGCCGCATCCTGGATGCCGGCTTCGATCAAATTCTCAATCTTTATAATCCGCTCGTCTATTCGCACGGGGATATCATCGATACGTTCGTCTACCGCGAAGGGTTGAACAACGGACAGTTCAGCTTCGGCACGGCGATCGGGCTCTTCAAGTCGGCGATCGGCTTCGTCCTGATCGTGATCAGCTACAGAATGGCCTTCAAACTAGCGAATTACCGGATTTTCTAAGGAGGACGACCATGCGCAATCGCTCCCGAGGGTACGCCGCGTTTACGATCTCGAACACGTTGTTTCTTAGCCTGCTGTCCCTCCTTTGCGTTCTCCCCCTCATTCACGTTCTGGCTTTGTCCTTCAGCTCGCGGGCGGCGGCCACGGCGAATATCGTCAACTTCTGGCCGGTCGGCTTTACGACGGACGCCTACGTGAAGACGCTCGGCAACGCCCAGTTCATCAGATCCTTAGGGATCGGAGTCGAGCGAACCGTGCTCGGCACGGTGCTGTCGATGGCCGTCGTGACGATGGCCGCCTACAGCTTGTCGAAGTCTAGCTACAAATTTCCGGGACGCCAGATTTACATTTGGATATTTGTCTTCACGATGCTGTTCTCGGGCGGGCTGATCCCGTCTTACGTATTGATCAGCAAGCTGCATTTGATCGATAAAATATGGGCGCTGGTGCTGCCTACCGCGGTCAGCGTATGGAACATGATACTCATGCTCAATTTCTTCCGGACGATCCCGCAAGAGCTGGAAGAGGCCGCCCATATCGACGGAGCCGGGCATCTGCGGGTGCTCTGGAGCGTGTTCCTGCCCGTATCGATGCCGTCCATCGCGACATTGTCCTTGTTCACGATGGTGTTCCATTGGAATTCGTGGTTCGACGGCGTCATCTATATGACGAATCCGGACGGCTATCCGCTCGCCACTTATTTGCACGCCATGATCGTAAGCGACAACTTGTCGAGAGTCGGCGTAACGCTCGAGAGCGTGAATAACTTTTCCAACCGAACGGTCAAGTCGGCGCAAATTTTCATCGGGGCGCTGCCGATTTTGCTCGTATATCCTTTCTTGCAAAAGTACTTCGTAAAGGGAATCGTGCTAGGCTCGGTGAAATCTTAGAGCAGGGGAATATCGGCCAGGGCCAACCTCTCCAAATCGCATCGAATCGGGTGAGCTTCCATGTTCAAGCGCAGGCGCGGCACGGTCGGCAAAATGAATATATTCACGAAGGCCATGATCGTGATCGTCCTGATGCTTGTCTCGATTTTCGTCATGTACAATTCTTCGAATAAAACGAGCACGGGCGTCGTCGAGCAAGAGCTGCTGCAGATCAACCTCAATCGGGTCCGGTTTTTCGTGGAGCAGATGGACGTCGAGGCGGACCGGCTATGGAGGGCGGCCTTCGTAATCGCGACCGACCCGGATACGCTGCAGTTGCAGCTTCGATCTTCCTCCGAGCCGGACTATACCTTATTGGCTTCCAAAAGGTTGCTGCTGCAGAAGCTCGATATGCAGTCGACTTCCTTCGAGTGGGCGAACGATTTTACCGTCTATTCCCCGCAATCGGACGTGTCCGTTTCTACGAATCTCATGCAGGTGTACGATACGGAGTACTTCCGGGACGCAAGCCAGGAGCATTGGGATTATCGCGTCATCGTGACGGACCGGGGACCGGGAAAGGCGTTCGTGCGGGATTTGGTTACGCCGTTCGCGTCGGTGGCCAATCCCGGGGATCCGAATCTGTACGTCGAGGTTACGTTCACGTCGGCCAATCTGGTCAAAATGCTGGAGCGGTTCATGCAAGGCAGCGTCGGGCAGCCGTTCCTCTACCGGCCGGGCTACGACCCGATCATGCCGCGGAATCTCGATCCCGAATTGATCGGCGCCATGGCGGAGCAATTCGATATCATCAAGGCGCAGAACCCGACCGAAGGGTCAGTAAAAATTAATTTTCGAAATGAACCGTATCTCGTCAATTACGTGACCTCGGGCGCGCTGGGCTGGTATATGATCGATTATCAGCCGCTCCAAAAAGTGCTCTCGCCGATCGATCACAGCAAACGGATGTTTTACTTGGCAGGCTTGCTGTTGCTGGTGGTGGGCATGGCCGCCGCGGCTCTGCTGTACCGCAACGTGCAAAGACCGATCAACGATCTGATCCGGGCGGTGCGGTCGCTGCGGAGAGGGGCGTACGATTACCGGATCAAGCGCGGGGCGAACAACGAGTTCCATTATTTGATCGAGCAGTTCAACTTGATGTCCGAGGACATTCAGACGTTGATCGATAAAGTGTACGCGGAGCAGCTTCACGCCAAAGAATCGTCCCTGAAGCATTTGCAAGCGCAGATCAACCCGCATTTTCTGTACAATAACTTCGCCTATATTCAGAGCATGGCACAGCTTGAGCGGACGAAGGTGATCGTCGCGTTCACGCAGCACTTAAGCCAGTATTACCGCTATACGACCCGGACGGAACAACAGCTGACGACCGTCGCCGATGAGATGGATCTAATTCGCAATTACCTGGAAATCCACCGGATGCAGTCCGAGCGCCTAGTTTTCCACGAACGGATCGAGGAAGACCTGATGTCCGTTCTTATGCCAAGGCTGCTGCTGCAGCCGCTTGTCGAGAACGCGATCGTGCACGGGATGGAAGGCAAGATCGGCAGATTCGAGATACTCATCGCCGGCAAGAGAACCGGGAGCGGCTGGGAGCTCGTCGTAGAAGACAATGGCACCGGCATGCGGCACGATGATATAGAAGCTTTGAAACGCACGCTGTCGGTGCAGGCCGGTTCGGATCGAAGCCTTGGGCTCCGCAACGTCCATCAGAGACTGAGGCATTACTTCGGTCCGTCCTCGGGGCTGTCGATCGAGCATTCCACGCTTGGCGGGCTTCGCGTAGGGCTCATGATAAAGGACGGAGGCGATTGACGATGTTGGAAGTTCTGATCGTGGACGACATGCCCTCTCAAGTCGACAGCTTTGCCGCTACGATCCCGATGGACGAACTCGGCGTCGGCCGCATCCACAAAGCCTATTCCGGCCAAGAAGCTCTGCGGCTCTATCGCGAGCAGAACATCCATATCGTCATTACGGACATCCGGATGCCGGAGATGAGCGGCATCGAGCTGATCCGCCAGATCCGCGAGATGGGGCGTAAAGTCAAAATCGTCGTCATTTCGGGCTATGCGGATTTCGAATACGCGCAAAGCGTCGTTCCCTACAATACATCCGGCTACCTGATGAAGCCGGTGAATCCGGATCAGATGAGAGAGACGCTGGAACGATTAGCCGAAGAGATCGCTTCCGAGAAAAAGCTGCAGCAGCAGCAGCATCGCGACGTGTACGCTTTTCGCGAAAATCTTCCGGCGCTGCAAGGGGAGCTGCTTAACCGTCTGCTGTACGGCGGCGGAATCCCGAACGCGGAGCTCGAGCGGAAGCTGTTTTTGTTGAACTTGCCTTTCTCCCTGCAGCAGCAGGTCGGCATGTTCGTCGTCAGGTTCGAAGGCAAGCTTCAGGAATACGAAAGCATGGACAAACAGCTCATCGAATACGCGGTGACGAATATGGCGGAGGAGCTGTTCCGCGACGCCTTTCATTTGTGGTTCTGCAGGGACGCCAACGAGTATCTCGTGTTCATCGTGGCGGCCAAAGAAGGGGTGAGCAGTCCGATCCGGCGAAACGAGATGGACGTACGGGCGGCAACCTTGAAGAAAAAGGCGGAGTCGCTCCTGAGCGGCAGCCTCTCCGTCGTGCAGGCCGAGAACGGGTCCTGCTTACCGGAAGGCATACCCGGACTGTATCGATCGGTCATCGACGGGATGCGGACGATCGAGGAGAAGCGCCAAGGCGCGTTTCTGCGGATTGCGGGCCAGCTCGACCGGATGCCGATCGGGACGCTGACTTCGCTGTACCGGCCGCCGCTCTTGATCCATTTGCTGGATACGGGGAACTGGGGGGCTGCGGAGGAGAAGCTGACGGCCATCTTCGACGAGCTGAAAAGCAAAAATTATCCGCCCGAGCATGCCAACGAAGCGTACTTCGCAATCGCGGGCGCTTATCAATATATGGCTCACAAAAGAGGCAAGCTGCTCAGCGAATTCGGCGCGTCCTCCTTCGGCCTCATGCCGGCGGCGCCTTCGCTGAAGCAGCTGGAGAAGTGGGCGTTCTGCACCCTTCATAATCTGAGGGCGCAATCGGACGATTCCTCCGAGAAGCAGGCGAGCCTGGTCGACAAGGTGCACCGGTTCATCGAGGACAACATGAACGACAATCTGTCGCTGCAGACGATCGCCGCGCACATCGGCCTTCATCCGGCCTACCTGTCGAGAGTGTACCGGGCGGAGACGGGCAACAATCTGAGCGATTATATTCTAAGATACCGGATGGACCTGGCCTCGTATTTGCTGCGCAGCAGCGACAAAAAAATATACGAGATCGCCCAATCGATCGGCTATCAGGCGGTGCCGCATTTTATTAAGCTGTTCAAAGCCTTCGCGAACATGACCCCGCAAGAGTTCCGCGACCGCGCGGGGGGATCGTAAGCTGGAACCCTATCATTTCGGACGCTCAACGATTGTCTTGCACATCCAGTTGAATTATAATTCTGATAACGATTCTCAATGGATGTGCATACGATGACAACGAAGTCTCATATACAAGAGCAGCTCCTCCTGTGGGATGCGGCAGTAATCCGCGTCATTGACGTACGGCATCGCGTGATGGTACGCGGCCAGCGGCTTCGGGATTATCGGCTGCCGGCGAGCGCCTTTGTGTACGCCGTGCGGGGCGGCGCGCGGATGACGCTGGATGGCGCCCCGCATGAGGCGCAGCGGTTTTACGTGATGCATGGCGGCAAGGGCGCCTGCGTGGATATCGAGCCGACGGACGACAGGCTTGAATTTTATTTTGTTTTTTATAAAGGGACGGTTCCCGAGGCGGGGCGGCGCGAGCTGCTTCGCTTGTTCGAGCGGCATGATCCGTTCGGGCTGAGCTACGGCTTCGCGCCGACGAATCCCGCCCTTTTGCTGAACCGGGCGGTAGCGATGCTGGAGGCCGTGCGGATGCGGGGCACGCTAGATCGGCTGAACGTGAAGTCGCTGTTCTATCAATTCGTGAACGAGCTGCTGCGTCAGATGGAGGAGGGGGAGAGCGAAGCGGTCCGTCCGAAGCTGGCCGAGCAGGTCGTCCGCTATATCGAGGCGCATTATGCCGAGCCGATTACGCGCGAATCGTTGGCGGACCTGTTTCATTATAGCGTCCCTTATCTGTCCAAGCAGTTCCGGCGGGAAACGGGCGACAGCGTGATCGATTACTTGATCCATGCGAGAATACGCAAGGCGGTCCAACTGCTGGAGGGCAGCGAGCTGTCGATTCAGGAAGTCGCGGCAAGCGTCGGCTACAGGGACGTATCCTACTTCAACCGAATATTCAAGAAGACAACCGGCATGACTCCGAATCAATGCCGCATGGGCACACATGGCGCGCCGGCAGGCTTCGATCGTCCTGTCGCGAGGCGCGGATCGTCCATTGTCGCTTCCGGCCTTCGGTTCTATACTGATCGTGAGAATGAAAATCATAATCAGCATAACAGAAGGAGACATGTTTCGGTGGTTCGTAATCGATCGGCTAGAGGGGTGTCCGTGCTGCTCTGTCTCATCATGCTACTGGCGGCTTGCTCGAATGCTTCCCCAGGGGGAACGGGCGGTAGCGGCAATCAGGCGAGCGGGAGCACGGCGAGCAGCACGGCAAGCAGTAATGTCGCGGAGGGAGGAAGCGCGGCAGCGCCGTCAAGTCAGCAAGCGGAAGCGACGGCGAGCGCGTCGTCGGACACGATCACCTACCACGCCGTTAACGGGGACGTGCAGATTCCGAAAAATCCGAAGCGCATCGTCGTAGTTGCCGGCGCCTATGCCGGATATTTGCTGACGCTCGGCATCAAGCCGATCGCGGTCGGGGAAGAGGCGTTTCACAACTACAATGAAGGCAAGCTGGACGGCGTAGAAAATATCGGCAGCGACGTTCCGGTTGAGAAAATTTTGGAGCTGCAGCCGGATTTGATCTTAATCTGGGATGGTGCCGATCAGTTGGAGAAGCTAACGAAAATTGCGCCTACGGTTGCCCTTGCGTATGGCGTGCCGGTGAGGGATCAGCTGCGGGAATTCGGCAAAATGACGGGCCGCGAGTCGCAGGCGGAGGCGTGGATCGATTCGTGGGATGAGAAGATCGCCGAGTACAAGCCGCTCGTGACGGCCGCGGTCGGCGATAAGACGGTGTCGATCTTCGACTCGAGCAGCGCGAAGGAGTTCTACGCATACGGCAGCTTCGGCAGAGGCGGCGACATTATTTACGGCGAATTCGGCCTGAAGGCGCCGCCGATTATTCAGAAGGAAGCGATCGACAGCGGCACGGGCTGGGCTAAGCTAACGCTGGAGCTGCTTCCCGAATACGCAGGCGATTATATCTTCATCAGCGGCTGGACCGGAAGCGAGAATCCGGAGCCAGTGTTCCAGGGCTCGATCTGGGACAACCTGCCCGCCGTGAAGAATGGTCGCGTGTACCGTAACGACACCCGAGGCTTCATTTACAGTGATCCAATCTCGCTGGAGGCCGAGCTTACCTATGTCGTCGACAGTTTGACGAAGGGCTAACGAAAAGGTGGGAGGACGCCCTGGCTTGGGCGTTCTTTTTTTGTCCGCGCATTCCTTCCTGACCCGGGCGCCGGCGCATCGTGGACAGGTAAGCGCCAGTTGGCTGGCGAGTTGGCGCTTTTCGGCTATTTTGCTGGTCGAAAAGCCTGCATTTGTACATGTATTTTCTGCCGGCCAACGGTACTTGATGAAATGCCTGCAAATGTGCAGGTAAATTCAAAGCGTAAGCTTGTAATCTGGCTGATGGAGGAAAATACCTGCACTTTTGCATCTTTCCTGTCCTAAAGGGGCGATATCGGCAAAAAAGATGTATATTTGCAGGCATTGCGGCGAAAGAACGACGCGGGCGGCGTTTTAGTCCAGAGAAAGGCTTGGAAACGCAAAGTCGTCGTACGAATCGTGCGCCAGCCGCTTCGCATCCATGCCGGCCGCCTCGAGTCCGAGCAAGATGCCCCCGATGACGGGGTCGAACCTGGGCGGGATCAGGGCGATGTCCGGGTAGCGTTCCTTGACGCGCCGGCCGAACGACCGGAACAGCAGCGGGCTCGATTTCCATACCCCGCCCGATACCGTCAGCGGCAAGTCTTGCGCGTTGGTCTTGCCGATCAAGTGAACCATCTGGTCGGCCAGTTGTCCGGCGGCATCCTCCAGGATCCGGGCGGCCACCTCGTCGCCCGAAGCGGCGCACTGCCCGACGAGCGGACAGAGAGAGGCGACGAGCTTGCGCTGCGCGTTCAGCTTCGTCGCATAGAGCATAATCATGACGTCCAGCAGGCGGGGGAAATTCCACAGGCGCAGAATCTGCTCCAACAGCATCGTGGACGGTCCGCGCCCGTCCGCCATGAGCGAGCATGCCGCCAACGCCTGCTGACCGATGTGCGTCCCCGAGCCTTCGTCTCCGATCATGGCGCCCCAACCGCCGACAGCCGAAAAACCTTCCCGATTGCGCACGCCGGCAAACGATCCGGTGCCTGCCAGCGCGAGGCTCCCGTGCCGCTCTTGAATGGCGCCGAACAAGGACAGCGTAAATTCGTCCGAGATGTGAATCGCCGTATTCCCGCCGGCAAGCGTGTCCAGCGCTCGTTCGATGATCTCGATCTGAAGGACGGGCATCGCGGTATAAATCGCCGAGAGGTCCGAAGCCGCGATGCCCGCTGACGCCAGCGCTTCAGTAACCCCCAAGCGAATGGTCGATATGATCTCGTCCGCGGTATCGAACTGCGAGTTGGTCGAGCCCGCGATCGCCCGTCCCACGAGCTTGCCTTGTTCGTCGGCGATCAGGCAGCTTAGCTTGGTGCCGCCACCGTCCAACGATGCGATATATCTCATCGGACATCCTCCGCCTACGTCAGGTTAGCGACGCGAACTTCAATTCCTTTTTGCTGAAAAAGGCTGTTGAACGGCTCTCTCAGAGCCTGATCCGTAACGACGTGCCGAACCTTGTCGAAGCTGCTGATGCTGAAGACGACATTCTCGTTATTGAATTTGCTATGATCCGCGAGCGCGATCACCTTGTCGGCGGACGCGATCATTTTGTTGCGGATGGCCGCCTCCTGCACGCTCGTGTCCCGCAGCCCTTCCGGCAGAAGGCCCTTCGGCGCGATAAAGGCTTTGTTCACCCGGAGCTTGGATATCATCTCTTCGGCGAAGGAGCCGACGAAAGACTGCGTGTAAGGACTCAGGGTGCCGGCGATGCCGATGACATTTCCGTTCCGGTATTCCTTGAGCTTGTCGAAGATCGGGATCGAATTCGTAATGACCGTCACGTCGTTCATCATGGCGATCGCGTCGGCCAGCAGGATGGTCGTCGAACTGGAATCGAGGAAGAGGCTGTCGCCTTCCTCGATCAAAGCGGCTGCCTCGTGCGCGATCGCCGCTTTAATATCGCTTAACAATAGAGACGTAGCGGACAGCGGCTGCACGTCTTCCCTGATGACGGACGCGCCTCCGTAGTTTTTCGTAATCTTGCCTTGCTGCTCCAGCAGCTTGAGATCGGACCGGATGGTGACTTCGGATACCTGGTATATGCTGCTCAGTTCGGCAACCGAGATGAACTGGCGATCCTGGGCTAATTTATAGATCTCGTCTCTTCTTTGCGAAGCGAACATCGTCGATCTCTCCTTGCGCGATGCGATATACGGGCGGATGTACGATGATTTTATATCAAAACCTTACGATTCACAATGAAAACGAATTAAATATAAAAATTGACAGTCCAAAAACAGAGAAATATAATAAAAACGTAAATGAATGAAAGAAACCGAAAGGTTTAAGCGTATTTCTAACCTGTTATATTCCGGGGAGGCGTAGGGTTATCCTTGCACAACCATTCGATCTCAAGCAAGTTTACTTTCAGAAGATTAACGAATTAATTCAACGGGTGGAGCAAACGCAAAGCGAGGCGATCGATCAGGCGTCGGCTATCATCGCCGGTGCGGTCGAGCAGGGAAGAGGACTTCATGTGTTCGATACCGGCCACATGCTGGACAGCGAATTGATCGATAGAGCGGGAGGGCTATACAGCTTCAAGCGGCTCTCCATGAGGTTCGAGATCGACAACGATGTCCGCAAGCGCCCCCAGGACGGGGAAAAGGACCGCAGCCTTGAAGGTCTGATGAAGTACGCGTTAAAATCGAGCAACGTTCAGCCCGGGGATGTCCTGGTCATCGGGAGCGTATCGGGCAAAACCGTATTTCCGGTCGACCTTGCGTTCGAAGCCCGACAACTCGGCGTCACGGTCATCGCGCTGACGAGCCTGACTTATTCGCGGCTGTTGAAGAGCGACCATTCCACCGGCAAAAGGCTGTTCGAGCTGGCCGATCTGGCAATCGACAACTGCGCGCCGGCGCTGGATGCCATGATCGAGGTGCCTGATATGGACGCGGCGATCTGTCCGGCTTCGGGCATCTCTTCGGCCGTCATCATGTGGGCGATCGAAGCCAGGACGGTCCAGCTTCTGCTGGAGCGGGAGATTAAGCCTACCGTGCTTAAGTCGATCAATAACCCCGGCAGCGACAAATTTAACGAAACGCAGATGCTGCGCTACCAAGAGACGGGACATTGAGATGGACCCGATCGCGGAATACTGCCATAGCGTGACCGAGGCGGTGCGGCGGATTCAAAGCGAGCAGCGCGATGCGATGACCGCCGTCGCGGCGCTGCTCGCGGATAAGGTGGAGAGCGGAAGGTCGATTTATATTACGGGCTGCAGCCACTCCAGCCTATTCGCCCAGGAAGTGTTTTACCGGGCCGGCGGGTTCCTGCTCATGAATCCGATCCTGCTGCCGGGCATGACGCTCGACGTTCGCCCGGTCACGCTGACGAGCCAGTACGAACGAATATCGGGCATCGCCGCAGCGGTATTGTCCGGCTCGCCGATTGAAGCGGGGGACGTCCTGTTTATCGCTTCGGTGTCCGGACGCAACGACGTTCCCGTAGAGATGGCCTTGTGGGCGCGGGAGCGGGGCATATCCGTCGTCGCGCTGACCTCTATGGCCTATTCCCAAGCCGTAACGAGCCGGCACGACAGCGGGCTGCGCCTGTTCGAGGTCGCGGATCTCGTTCTGGATCTGATGTGCCCGGAAGGAGACGCGGTATTGGATATCGCGGGACTGCCGGTCAAGACGGGAGCGATCTCCACGGTAACCGGCATTACGATGATGCATGCGGTCATCTCGGAGACGCTCAGGCTTCTGGTCAAACGCGGCATGACGCCGCCGGTGTTCATGTCCGGCAACCGGGACGGCGGAGACGCCTATAACCAAGCGCTGCTTGCGCAGTATCGTACGCAGATTCACTATATGTAGGCAGGGGGGAACGGGGCATGAGCAAAACTAATTTTGTTGGCGCGCAATCTTTTCCGGTCGGAATGTGGGTGCCGCCTCCGGCAGCCGAGGTTTCCGTCGAGCGATACAAGGAAATGCGCGACTGCGGGTTTACTTTTGTAATCGGATTCAGGGAAATCGAGGATGGCGAGGAGACGGTGCTCAGGGCGCTCGATTGCGCCGAGGCGAACGGCCTCAAGTACCTGGTCAGCGACCCTCGCGTGAAAAACCTGGCTATATCCGAGTTGGCGGAAATGGGCCCGCTCGTCGCTCCTTATACCGCGCATCCCGCCTATATGGGGCATTTGTTCTTCGACGAGCCGGGCGCCGACGAATTCGAACGGTTGGCCGCGCTTGCCGAGCGCTACTATGCGCATGTGCCCGACGGTCTGGCGTACGTCAATTTGCTGCCCACCTACGCGAAGCCTCCGATGTGGGGGACGGATACATACGCGGACTACGTGGAGCAATTCATCCGTACGTTTAAGCCGAAAGTGTTGTCGTACGACCATTATCCGCTATTAATGGACAAGAACAAGCCGGACTACTTTGCGAACCTGTGGTCGATAAGCGAAGCTTGCCGCCGGCACGACGTGCCGTTTTGGCTTTTTATTCAGACGCTGTCGTTCAACGGGAAATACAGGGAACCGAATGAAGCGGAGCTTCGTTGGCAGGTCAATCTGAGTCTTGCCTTCGGAGCGGTAGGGATCCAATACTTTACCTATTGGTCGCCCGACGATGCGAACAACGAGACCTTCGGCGAAGCGCTCATCCGCAAGGACGGCTCCAGAACCGAACAGTACGACCGCGTCAAGCGAATCAACGACGAGCTTGCTGTCGTCGGTCCGGTCTTGCAGTCTTTGCAGCCGGAGGGCATTCTCGTGCGCGGGGAGATTCCGGACGGCGTCGACCGCGTCTTGCCTTCCTTCGGACCGGTGGCCGCCCTGGAAGGCGACCCGGTCGTCGCGGGCTGCTTCTCCGCCGACGGGCAGCCCGATTCGTTGTTCGTGGTCAATCTCAGTCACGACGATCAGGCCGAATCCGTCATCGTCTATGACCAAGCGCCTTCGG
Source organism: Cohnella sp. GCM10012308 (assembly GCF_042649185.1). Taxonomy (NCBI): domain Bacteria; kingdom Bacillati; phylum Bacillota; class Bacilli; order Caryophanales; family Paenibacillaceae; genus Cohnella; species Cohnella sp. GCM10012308. The sequence goes on along the minus strand of NZ_JBHRYU010000049.1, from coordinate 999 downwards.
TGACGGTCCGCCTGGAGCCGGGAGCAGGTAGGTTGATTCGGTTGCGGGAGACGAACTGAGCGTAGAAAATGTACTTAGAGCATGTATAGCATGTTTAAGAGCGTCCTTAATGGGGCGTTCTTTTTATTTGGCGGAAGGTTGGATGGAGGTTGGATGAAGGAGGGCGGAAGGGTGAACGAGGCGCATTCGTGTTGCTTGTTAGAAACGAAGTCTATACTATATAGAACAGGGTGCGTATCGACTTGCGCTAACAATCACAATGGACGGGATGGATTCGATTGAGCATAGATGAAGTGAAAAATGAGCTGCCTCCGAATTATGAAGAGCTAAAGGGAGCCGCGAATCGGACGTCCAGCTGGAGAGAACGTTTGAACGCAGTAGAAGAGCTAGGCCAGTGGAACACGCCTAAAACGATCGACGTGCTCAAGCACAGGTTAAACAACGACACGGTCTATCAAGTTCAAGAGGCCGCATACCGTAAGCTTAAGCAATGGGGCGAAGACGTTCAGCTGCCGCCAAGGAAGACCGGCGACTTGATCAAAGGCGTTACTAAAATCCTGGTGCGAATTAAGAAAAGCTTGCCGGCGGATCATTCCTTCGAAGAGTTTAAAGAGAAGCTGAAAAAGATGAGACTCGACGTCTACGATGCCTACGAAGGCGAAAGAGGCGCTGATTTTGATACGTGGCTAGAAAAAGTGTGGACTTCGTTATAATAGCAGGATAGCAAATGCCAAAGCCAACTCCGCGGTCGGAGTTGGCTTTTTTGCGCGCGCGTCGGCTGACAGGAGCCTCTTGAAGGTTAGGCCGATCGAAAAGCCTGCAATGGTACATCTTTTTTCTACCGAGCAGCGGCGTATGATGAAATGCCTGCGAATATCAGGCTGTTGAGAAAGCAGTTTTACGCAGCCAACTGTAGCCTGATCCGACGAATATGTAAATAAATGGTCGACAGTGCGCACCAAAAGCCCGAACCTTTGCAGGAAGAAGTCTTCGCCAGGT